>NZ_CAKZLP010000047.1 GCF_937127095.1 uncultured Amphritea sp. | reverse complement strand
AAAAATTGTAATTAGCATAGTTTAACTATGCAACCACTCGGGTTTATTCACATTAACGCCAAGGTATCGTTCCGGTGCTATGTTCATACGACTTAATAGCTGCAGCAGATCTTTTTTCTGCATGCGGACTTCAAGATCGATAGCTCCCTGCTCATCTACCACTTCACTCAACACAGCCCCCTGGGCATAGAACTGGGCGCGTAAACTACCCTCATCCGGCCTCAGACTAAGCTGCTGATGAAAAATATCGTCTGCCAGCAACTCTGTAATCGCTTGAAATAACAGATCAACACCTGCACCGGAGACGGCAGATACCCACACCCGCACAGGTTTGCCCTCATCATTACGGTCTATGCGGGCTTCAGCCCGTTCGAGCATATCGATCTTGTTATACACTTCAAGGGAAAGCACCTCGTCAGCGCCGATCTCTTTCAGCACCGAATGCACCTCATCCATATGCGACTGACGGTCTTCATCGTACGCATCGATAACATGAAGCAACAGTTCAGCTTCCGTTGTTTCCTGCAGAGTAGCACGGAATGCTTCGACAAGCTTGTGAGGAAGGTGACGGATAAAGCCGACGGTATCGGCCAGAATAGCAGGCCCGACATCGGCCAGATCAATACGGCGCAGGGTTGGATCAAGGGTCGCAAACAGCTGATCTGCGGCATACACCTCCGCGTCAGTGATACGATTAAACAGGGTGGATTTACCCGCGTTGGTATAACCTACCAGAGAGACTGTTGGTACCGCAGAGCGGCTGCGGGCACGACGCCCCTGCTCCCGCTGTTTACGGACCTTTTCCAGCCGTTTAAGAATACTTTTGATTCTCGCCCGCAACAGACGACGGTCAGTTTCAAGCTGCGTTTCACCCGGCCCGCGCAGACCGATACCACCCTTCTGTCGTTCCAGGTGGGTCCAGCCACGAATCAGGCGGGTCGACATATGCTCCAGCTGCGCCAGCTCAACCTGAAGCTTACCTTCATGGGTGCGCGCACGCTGAGCAAAAATATCCAGAATCAGGCCGGTGCGATCAAGCACACGACACTCGATTTCACGTTCAAGATTGCGCTCCTGACCGGGGCTTAGGCTGTGATTAAAAATCACCAGTTCAGCACCGTGCAGGTGCACGAGATCCTTCAGCTCTTCTACCTTACCAGAGCCGATAAACGTTTTGGGATTAGGGAGACTGCGAGATCCGGTAAGAAAGGCTACCGGATCTGCACCAGCAGACAAGGCGAGCTCTTCGAGCTCTTTCGGACTTTCACGGTCCACCTCATCTGCCATATCGATATGAACAAGAATGGCGCATTCGCCAGACTCAGGGCGCTCAAAGAACAATGAATACCTCAGTCAGTCGATTCATCACCCTGCGGTAATTTTACCGGACGGGCTGGAACCACAGTGGAAATAGCATGCTTGTAAACCATCTGGCTGACAGTGTTTTTCAGCAGGATGACAAACTGGTCAAATGACTCGATCTGCCCTTGAAGTTTGATACCGTTTACAAGAAAAATCGAAACAGGTACGCGCTCTTTGCGCAGTACGTTCAGATAAGGGTCTTGTAATGATTGCCCTTTTGACATTGGAAGCTCCTTCCCATGAGTAAGTGGTGCACCGTTATTAGGAGTATAATTTTATCCCACGATACATAACGCTGTCGCAAAAAAGCCGGACAGCCCAAAAATAATTTTTCAGTACTGCATTATATAATGATCCCATCGAACAATTTCAAGGCATTATTGGTTAAATTAGGGTCTGCAGATTCAAAATGGTGCAGATTATCCCAACTACGCAGCCAGGTGACCTGTCGTTTAGCCAGTTGTCGCGTGGCAATGACCCCTTTTTCGATCATGGTCGGGTAATCCCACAGTCCATCGAAATACTCCCACATCTGTCGATATCCTACGCAGCGAACCGAGGGCATCTGCAGATTCAGATCACCCCGTTGCCATAATGCTCTGACCTCAGCCTCAAAGCCTTGTTCCAACATTATATGAAAACGTTTCTCAATCCGTTCATGCAGGGTTTTTCGCTCGGCAGGCATGACGCAGATCTGAGTGACATTATAGGGCAGTCGTTGCGCTTCCTGCTCCTGCCATAACTCGGTCATCGAACGCCCGGTCAGTTCGTGAACTTCCAGCGCGCGCTGCATCCGTTGCGGATCATTGGGATGAATTCGTTGTGCCGCCCGAGGATCAACCTGCTGCAAACGTTGATGCAGAGACTCCCAGCCGTGCTGTTCCGCTTCCTGCACCAGGCGGTCGCGAATAGTCTGATCCGCCGGCGGCAGCGTAGCAAGGCCTTGCAACAGCGCCTGATAATAGAGCATCGTCCCGCCCACCAGCAGCGGAATTCTACCTGCTGCAGTGATCTCAGCCATCTCACGCAGCGCATCGGCTCTGAAATCCGCCGCAGAGTAACTGTCTGCCGGATCCAGAATATCCACCAGGCGATGCGGATAGCGGGCCAGAAACGCCGCATCCGGCGTAGCAGTACCGATATTCATATCCCGGTAAATCATCGCTGAGTCGACACTGATGATGTCACAGGGCAACCGGTCACACAGCGCCATCGCCAAATCGGTTTTACCCGAGGCGGTTGGCCCCATCAGGAAAATAGCGGGAGGTAATATCGGGTCACTCAACCTACTGCCCCCGCATAAACAGGCTGTCGAGGTCATGCATCGACATCTGCGTCCAGGTCGGGCGACCATGGTTACACTGGCCACTGCGTTCAGTACGTTCCATATCCCGCAATAGCGCATTCATCTCCGGAATAGTCAGCTGTCGATTGGCTCTCACCGAACCGTGACATGCCATGGTCGCCAACAACTCATTCGTATGATTCTGAATTTTCTGACTGCTGCCAAACAGTGTCATATCTCCCAGTACATCGAGTATCAGCTTACTGATATCAGCACTGGCCAGCGCCACCGGAACCTGCCGTATTACCAGGGTCTCCTCCCCCATCCGGGCGATTTCAAAACCCAGCTTGGAAAATACCTCTGCCTGCTCTTCAGCGCAGTCCGCTTCCATTGAGCTGACGGCCATGCTCACCGGCACCAGCAGCGGCTGACTGCGCACACCTTCCGCTTCATAGGCCAGTTTCATACGTTCATATACCACCCGTTCGTGGGCAGCATGCATATCCACCACCACCAGGCCGGCATCATTTTGCGCCAGTACAAAGACTCCGTGCAGCTGAGCAATCGCATATCCCAGTGGCGGGCATTCTGTATCATCGGCTTCTGGCATCGACACTGACTGCAGTCCCGAAGCAGAGTCCCGTTGAGGGTGCAGTGCACCGTAAGCGGAGATCTGATCACGAACCTGACCCGCAGCCGGGCGATCAGCCTGATAGTGACTGCGCGCGGCAAACCCGGCAGCGTTGTCCGCATCACGCTGCAACTGATGCAGGGGCATGCGACTCTGTTCAAAACCCTGCTGTGTCAGGGGTTGTCCCGGCGCAGCACTCAGCAGGTTACTGGCTGCAGCACCGGAAATAGCCGGCTCACTGCCCTGCTCCGGACGTATATCAGCAATCACCCGATGAGTGGTGCGGAAGATAAAATCATGTACCAGCCGGGTCTCGCGAAAACGCACCTCATGCTTTGTTGGGTGCACATTCACATCCACCAGCTTAGGGTCCAGCTCCATATAGAGCACATAAGCGGGATGACGCCCATGGTAAAGCACATCCTGATAGGCCTGACGCAAAGCATGGGCAACTACTTTATCGCGGATAATCCGGCCGTTGACAAAGAAATACTGCAGATCTGCCTGGCTGCGCGAGAACGTCGGCAGCGCCACCCAACCCCACAGCCTTAACCCTGAAGCCTCTGCACAGACATCCACTTTCATCGAATTTTCAATAAATGCCGGCGACAGCAGGGTCGATATGCGCCGCTCCTGTTCCGTCTGACTGCTAGCCGGACGCAGCTGATGGATCACTTTCTGGTTGTGCCGCAGGGTAAAACCGACATCAAACCGGCTCAGTGCCAGCCGCTTAACCACCTCTTCAAGATGTTTAAACTCAGTTTTTTCAGTTTTCAGAAATTTTCGACGGGCGGGGGTATTAAAAAACAGATCGCGTACTTCAACGGTCGAGCCCTGAGGGTGGGCCGCTGGAGAGACTTCAGCCGTCATATCCCGGCCCTCTGTCTGCACCTGCCAGCCAGCATCCTGATCAGCGGTACGCGAGGTCAGTGTCAGGCGGGAAACCGAACTGATCGAAGCCAGCGCTTCGCCGCGAAAACCAAGGCTTTGCACAGCTTCCAAATCATCCAGGTTGTAGATTTTACTGGTGGCATGACGACTCAGCGCCAGCGCCAGGTCATCTTTTTCGATCCCCTGACCATCATCCCGCAGGCGGATCAGTTTGACGCCGCCCTGCTCGATATCCAGCTCGATACGGTTAGCACCGGCATCAAGGCTGTTTTCCAGGATCTCTTTAACAACAGAAGCGGGGCGTTCAACAACTTCACCGGCGGCGATCTGGTTCGCCAGCCGGGGGGTCAGCAGATGTATTCGGGACATATCACAGATTACAAATAATTGATTAACTGGCGGGGATCTTCAGCACCTGACCCACCAAAATGTTGTCAGCGTTGCCCAGACCGTTCGCCTTGCGTAAAGCCGACAACGATACACCGTTCCGGTTGGCAATAACAGAGAGGCTATCCCCGCGCACCACCTTATAGCTGGAGGGCGCTGCCTTGAGAGCACCCCGCCCCTCTTTCTGCCAGGCGAGCCAGGTGAGTGCCGGGGGCTTACCCGAAAAATGCGCTTTGATACCGGCAAAAATAGCCTGAGCCATTTTCTGCTGATAGGCTTTTGATTTTAGTTTAGCGGCTTCATCATGGTTGGTAATAAAACCGGTCTCAACCAGTATTGAGGGAATATCCGGCGATTTCAGCACCACAAAGCCCGCCTGCTCAACCCGTGTCTTATGCATTCGGGCAAATTTGCTCATATTGGTATGAATGCTCCGGGCTATATCCCGGCTATCACTAAGGCTGGCAGTCATCGACATGTCCAACAGCACTTTTGCCAGCACATCATCTTTATCTTCCAGGCTAACACCACCGACACCACCAATCAGGTCCGCGCTGTTCTCTTTTTGCGCCAGCCAGCGGCCCATCTCACTAGTGGCACCGCGGGGGGACAATACCCATACCGACGCACCTCTGGCCCGATGATCTTTAAAGCCATCCGCATGAATTGAGACAAACATATCCGCATTCATTTTGCGGGCCCGCTCAGTACGGCTGCGCAGACTGATGTAGTAATCACCATCCCGGGTCAGCTTTGGCTGAAAACCGCGTTCTTTTTTCAGCAGTTCATGGAGTTCCTGAGCAATCGCCAGCACCACGGTTTTCTCTTTCACCCGCCCCGGACCGATCGCGCCCGGATCCTCGCCACCATGCCCGGCATCAATGGCAATAACGATATCCCGCAGAGTCGCCGGATCATCCGCTGAGGCAACCGCCGTTTTCTGTGGCGCTTCAGGCGCCACATCCCGATACAGATCGACCACCAGCCGGTTGCCGTACTGATCATTGGGCTTAAGGACAAAGCTTTTAGGTTTTACATGTTCTTTAAGGTCCAGAACGATACGCAGATCTTTGCCGCCATTGCGAGTACCGGAACGCATCAACGACAGCGGGCTGTTGGACAGATCAACAGTTTGCAGATCAGACAAGAGCCTGGCATCAGTCACATCTAAGACGATGCGATCAGGCTTTTTCAGAGTAAAGAGTTTATGCTGCACAGCCGCAGAGAGATCAAATACCAGCCGGGCGTGATCCGGAGCGATCCACACCCGTACGTTGTGAACTTCAGCAGCATAACTGCTAACCGCGCCAAGCCAGTAGCTCAGCAGCAGCATTATCAGCCCTGTTCGTCGTACCATTCTGTTTCTCATCGTGCGTTACAACCTGCGCCCTAAAACCTCAACCCTTACAACATACACTGCGACCAAGTTTCATACCAACAGCGTCAACCTTTAAGCTTATCGGCCAGTTGCCGGCCTTTTTCAGTCTGTGCCTGCAAGTTTATCCGCCGACCTCTCTGCTCCACCGTTATCGTTAACAGCAGATCAGCCAGCGGCAGCACACCCTCACCCCGTTCAGGCCACTCAATGAGACAGAGGCTCTGCTCGGTAAAATAGTCCCGGATCCCCAGATATTCGAGTTCTTCAGGATCTCCCAGCCGGTACAGATCAAAATGGTATACCGTTAAGTCCCCCAACTCATAGGGCTCAACCAGTGTATAGGTGGGACTCTTAACCGAACCTTGATGACCAAAACCCTGCAATACACCCCGGCTCAGGGTGGTTTTGCCCATTCCCAGATCACCGTTAAGAAAAATCACCTCGCCGCCGCTTGTCGCGCGGGCGATCTGTTGCCCCAACATCACCATCGCTGCCTCATCGGCAACGAAAACACTGTAATCAGATTCCTCTGGCACGCTGTCCGTCCTCACAAACCATTCACCAATAAGCGCAATTGTGCCAATAGATCAGTCGCTTGCATACCTCGGGCACCATATAGTTGCGCACTGCGGTCGGCGGCAGCCCCATGTAGCCAGGCGCCCAACCGGGTCGCATCAGCAGCCGACAGCCCCTGGGCGATCAGTGCACCGATCACGCCGCTCAGCACATCACCCATGCCGCCACTGGCCATTCCCGGATTTCCGGTAGGATTAAGATGCAGGGCATCACCATCAAAACTCAGACTGCCCGGCCCTTTCAGCAGCGCAACGCCACCAAACGCAGATTGCAGCTCAACCACCGCAGCAAACCGGTCTGCCTGCAACTCCGCCACACTGCAACCCAGCAGCCGGGCAGCCTCGCCCGGATGCGGCGTAATCACCCAGTTGTCGCCATTACGATGGCCAAACTCCCGACGCATCGCCAACAGATTCAACGCATCAGCATCCAGAACCAACGGCTTGTCTGAACTCAGCGCCCGCACCAGCATCTGCTCACCCCAGGCATTTTTCCCCAGACCCGGCCCCACCACCAGCACATCGGCCCGTTCGATATAGGGGTCCAACTCATGGCCAGACCGAACCCCCACCGCCATCGCTTCCGGATAGCGGGTTAACAGTGCGGACAGATGTTCAGTCCGGGTGACCACCGTCACCAGCCCGGCACCACAACGGCCAGCCGCCTGCGCCGCCATAATCGCCGCACCGCCCATGCCCGTGTCACCACCGATCACCAGAACATGACCGCAACTGCCCTTATGGGCCGTTTTATCGCGGGGAGGCAGCAGATGACTGACATCATCCGCGCCAGTGATAAACCCGGCAACATCGACCGTTTCATAGACATCATCACTCACCCGCAGGCCATCGAACAGCAGTTCTCCGGTAAACTCGGGGCCCTGATGGGTCAGTAATCCACGTTTCACACCGATAAAGGTAACCGTCATATCGGCCCGGACTGCAATCCCCAGCACCGCACCGGTGTCACTGCACAACCCCGAGGGAATATCCAGGGCAACCACCGGCAGACCGGATCGGTTGACCTGTCTGATCGCATGAAAGTAAGGTTCACGCACCTCACCGGTAATACCGGTCCCCAACATTCCATCGACAATTAACTCTCCGGTAAAGGCTTGCTCCCGATAGAGCTGCCAGTCAACGGACTCATGCTGCAACCACTCCCAGGCTTGCAGCGCCTCACTGGATAGTCGTTCGGCAAAATCATCATCGCCGACACAGAGTAACTGCACCTGCAGCCCCTGACGTTGCGCCAGCACCGCCACAACAAAACCATCGCCGCCGTTGTTGCCGCCACCACAGAGCAACGTCAGTTTGCGCACCTCGGGCCAGCGTTGCTGCAGCCGGTCAAATGCTGCATGGCCGGCGCGTTGCATCAGTTTAAAACCAGGCACACCCGAATTTATCGCAGTGCGATCAAGAGCGCGGGCCTGTTCCGCTGTGTATAATGATGCGGGCAAGTCGGAATGTGGCATAAGGCATTCTCTGAAAAGCTATCTCTAACGTTTATTATCTACGTGTAACCTTAATTATATAGTGCAGATGACCCAATACGACCCCGAAACACTCCAAAGTCTGGCAGATCAGATCAAATTGATCGCTTTAGGCCTCGGTTTTCAGCAATGCGGCATCACCGACACCGACCTCAGCGCAGAAGCGCAGCCGTTGCAAGCCTGGCTGGATAATGGCTATCAGGGCGAGATGGGCTATCTGGAAAATCATTTTGATAAGCGCATCAACCCCGCCCTGCTAACCGAAGGCACTCAGCGCATTATCTGCGTACGGATGAACTGCCTGCCACCGGACACACAAACAGTTCGGGTGCTGAAAAACCCCGACCAGGCTTATATCTCTCGCTACACCCTGGGCCGTGATTATCACAAGGTGATGCGCAAAAAACTCACCCAACTGGGCAAGGAGATGGAAACGCTTATCGGGGCGTTCGGTTATCGTGCCTTTGTTGACAGCGCTCCGGTTCTGGAACGACCACTGGCGCGCAATAGCGGGCTGGGCTGGCAGGGGAAGCATACCCTGATTTTAAACCGGGAGGCCGGGTCATGGTTTCTGCTGGGGGAGCTGTTCGTTGATCTGCCACTTCCCGTCGATGCCCCATATACCGAAGAGCACTGCGGTCAGTGCCAGGCCTGTATCGACATCTGCCCGACCCAGGCGATCGTGGCCCCCTATCAGCTGGACGCCCGCCGCTGTATCTCCTATCTGACTATCGAACTGAAAGGCTCGATTCCGGAAGTGTTTCGTCCGCTGATCGGCAACCGTATCTTTGGCTGTGACGATTGCCAGCTAATCTGCCCCTGGAACCGTTTTGCCAAACACAGCGATGAGGATGATTTCACCCCACGGCACAGCCTGGACACAATTTCACTACTGGAGCTGCAGCGCTGGGATGAAGCAACCTTTCTTAAACATACCGAGGGTTCAGCGATCCGGCGCACCGGCTACCGTGGCTGGCAACGAAATATTGCCGTTGCGCTGGGCAACAGCGGTGGAGGTGAAGCGGTATTCAGTGCGCTGCAAACGATGGTCGACGGCGATGATTCGCTGGTGAGAGAGCACGCCCTCTGGGCGCTGGCACAGCTGCAAAGCGAAGCAACCAGCAACAGCACACCGATTCTGCACCACCCACGGGCAGACAAGCTACCGGACTGAAGCTTACCTGCTAAACCGGGGAAACGTTTAGCAGATGGCGCTTAGTTAATAAAAGGTTAACTAAAAAGCCCTTGAAGATCGCAACTCTCCCGTTTGCCCAGGTTACCCTGATGCGCGTGTAACCAGTGATCACAGGCTTCACGCCCGGACTCCTTCAAACTGGTGAGAAACTGCTTACTGTTATCATATTTACTCGACCGACTAAGTCCATCAAGCAGCGGATCACTCTCCATAATATGGCAGCGCATCCCATTGACCCTGCGCTCTGCCCACCCCTGCCGCCAACGCGACCCTGAGCTGTATTTACGAATATTGCTCACCGCCCGCATCTCGCGCATAAAAGTGCTCTGAAACCCTAGCTCCGTAACCCGCCCGGCAATATCCTCGGCAGACACAGGCAGATTTTCCTGTTGCAAGGGCTGCAATAAAATGATCAGTACATCATCTGCAACACACTCATAGATCAGCGGAAATACGGCCGGATTGCCGGAAAAGCCTCCATCCCAATAATACGCACCATCAATTTCAATCGCTTTATGGATATTCGGCAGACAGGCAGACGCCAGCAGACGGGGCAGATCCAGTTCCCGCTCGTTGAACAGTTTTAGCTTGCCGCTGGCCACTTCGGTCGCCGCGATAAACAACTTAAATGGCGAATCCTGCCTTAACTTTTCAAAGCACACCTGCTTTTGCAGCAGATCCTCCAGGGGGTTTATATCCAGCAGATTGACATCGTAGGGTGAAAGGTAGCGCATCGCATGCAACCAGAAGCGGGTCACAGCCCCTTCAAGCTGCTCAGGCAAGCGGATGGAGTAATCACTGGAGGCGACCGCCAGCCAGAACGCTTCCAACTGTTTGCGGGCGCCTTCGCGGCCGCCCAGACGCCAGCCCTCGGCAAGCATAACGGCGTTCATCGCTCCGGCACTGGTACCGCTGACGCCATCAAAACCGATCCAGGACTCCTCCAGCAAGCGGTCCAGCACCCCCCAGGTAAACGCCCCGTGAGCACCACCGCCCTGCAATGCAAGATTGATAGAAACTGGCTTCATAAACACCTCCTG
>NZ_CAKZLP010000046.1 GCF_937127095.1 uncultured Amphritea sp. | reverse complement strand
CACCGGAACGATACCTTGGCGTTAATGTGAATAAACCCGAGTGGTTGCATAGTTAAACTATGCTAATTACAATTTTTTAATGATCTAAACAGTTCTATAACGGAGTACAGTATGGCTTGGAATGAGCCTGGTGGTAACGGGAATAATCAGGATCCCTGGAACAGCGGCGGAGATCGTCGTGGTGGTGGCGGTAAAAAAGATCAGGGACCGCCTGATCTGGATGAAGCGCTGCAAAAATTGCAAGAAAAACTGAACGGTATATTTGGCGGCAAAGGCGGCAATAAAGGTAGCGGTGGTTCCGGCTCAGGTCCCTCTGCTGGCTCTTCCGCTGGATTATTGGCTGTTGTAGTGGTTGTTTTACTGGTGGGTTGGGCCGCGACTGGATTCTACACCGTGGATCAGCAGGAGCGTGGCGTGGTGCTGCGGCTGGGTAAATATCATGAAACGGTGATGCCGGGTCTGCAATGGAACCCGCCGATGATTGATGATGTTATGACTGCCAATGTGACCCGGGTAAACGCTTACGAGCACCGCTCTCTGATGTTGACAGAGGATGAGAATATCGTTGATGTGAGTATGACTGTGCAGTACGTCATCTCTGATCCGGTTCAATATGCTCTGAAGGTTCGTGACCCTAATCTGAGTCTGCAGCACGCTTCCGAATCGGCACTGCGTCATACAGTGGGTTCTTCTGAAATGGACTCTATTCTGACCGCGGGTCGTGAGGTTCTGGGTAACGATGTGAAATCGCGTCTGCAGGGCTATATGGATGGCTATCAGACGGGTTTGCGTATCACTCAGATCAACATTAAAGAAGCAAAAGCACCCTCACAGGTACAGGATGCATTTGATGACGTGATCAAGGCGCGTGAGGATGAGCAGCGCTCAATCAATCAGTCTGAATCCTATCGTAATGGTATCGTTCCTGAAGCACGGGGTAATGCTCAGCGGGTTAAGGAAGAAGCAAACGGTTATCGTGAGCGGGTTGTGGCTCAGGCGGAAGGTGATGCGAAACGTTTCACTGCGTTGCTGACCGAGTATAGCAAAGCGCCGGAAGTGACCCGTGAACGTCTCTATCTTGATGCGATGGAAACTGTGCTGGCGAACAATTCTAAAGTGCTGATCGATGTTGAAGGTGGCAATAATATGATGTATCTGCCGCTGGATAAGCTGGTTGAAAGCCGGCCGCGCACAGCAACTGGCAGTAATACCAGTCGTCTGAATAGCTCTGAGCTGCGGGATGTGACTAATCAGGTGATTGAGCAACTTCGTCAGCGTCAGCAAACTACTTCACGGGAGACACGCTAATGTCAGGTAAATCTATGGCGGGTGTGGTGATCGCGTTGTTGCTCATCGTGGTTGGCTTTAATACCCTGTATATCATCAAAGAGACGGATCGGGCAGTATTGCTGAAGTTCGGTGAGATTGTTAATCCGGATGTGCAGCCTGGCCTGCATATCCGCTGGCCGGTCATCAACACGCTACGTAAGTTTGATGGGCGGGTGCAAACGTTGGATGCTCAGCCTCAGTCCTATCTGACCGTTGAAAAGAAGCGTCTCATTGTTGATTCATTTATCAAATGGCGTATTACCGATCCACAGAAATACTACACCGCGACCTCCGGTGATGAGTACAAAGCGGCGGAGTTGTTGTTGCCGAACGTGGATGCCGGTTTACGTAATCAGTTTGGTGAGCGTACCTTGACTGAAGTTGTTTCTGGTGAGCGTGATGAGCTGATGCTTGAGCTGGTTGACTCATTAAGTATGCAGACTCAGGAAGAGCTGGGTATTGAGTTGATCGACATTCGTGTGAAGAAGATCGATCTGCCGCAGGAAGTATCAGCCTCTGTATATGAGCGGATGCGTACCGAGCGTGAGCGGGAAGCGCGTGAGCTACGTTCACGTGGTAAAGAGCTTGCAGAAGGTATTCAGGCTGATGCTGATCGTCAGAAAGCGGTTATTGAAGCCAATGCTTACCGTGATGCACAGCAGGTGCGTGGTGAAGGTGATGCTCTTGCTGCCAGTATCTATGCGCAGGCATACAATAACGATCCTGAGTTTTATTCCTTTTATCGCAGTCTGAACGCGTATAAAGAAGCGTTTAATCAGCAGGGTGATATTATGGTGCTCAAGCCTGACAGTGATTTCTTTCGCTATCTGGGTAATTCAAGTGGCAAGACGCCAGAATAAGCCAATTGTCGTATAAAAAATCCATGGAATAGGCTGCACTAAAGCGTCTGTTCCGTGGTAGAATTCTGCAACCGGGTTTTGACCCGGTTTTTTTATGTGACGGCTGTGCCGTTGTGTTGAGGTGGGTAATGCATTCTGAACTCTGGCACCCGTTACTGATCGGTTTCTGTCTGATGCTGGTGATGGAGGGTATTATGCCTTTTCTCTATCCGCAACGCTGGCGTAACCTGGTTCATCAGTTGGCGCTGGTGAGTAACCGGGGGCTACGCATAACCGGTTTTGTAAGTATGATGGCTGGCGTCATCCTGCTTTATATATTTAACTGATCCACTGTATTTCGGAGAGTTACATGTCGTTGGCAGAACGCTGGTTGTTACCAGACGGCGTCAAAGAGGTGCTGCCGCCTCAGGCACAAAAGGTAGAGGCGGCGCGTCGTCGTCTGCTGGATCTTTATGATACCTGGGGCTATGAGTTGGTCATGACCCCTCTGATCGAGCACCTTGACTCCCTGTTGGTGGGTGTAGGTCGCGATCTGGAACTGAATACCTTCAAAGTCACCGATCAGCTGACCGGCCGGATGCTTGGCATCCGTGCAGATATCACTCAGCAGGTGGCCCGCATTGACGCGAATCATCTGAGTAATCAGGGGCCGGTTCGCTTCTGTTACTGCAGCACCGTGCTGCACACTCTGCCAGCCAATCCGCTGGCGTCACGAAACCCACTGCAGGTGGGTGCTGAGCTGTTTGGTCACTCTGGTGTCGCCAGTGATGTTGAGATTGTCTCGCTGATGGTGGAAACCCTGAATGCGATGCAGGTAAACCAGGATCTGAGTCTTGATCTGGGCCATGTGGGTATCTACCGTGGTTTGATGGGTGAGGCTGCGCTTACCGATAATCAGGAAACTGAATATTTTGAGCTGTTGCAGCGTAAGGATATGCCTGAAATAGCCCGTTTCCTGGCGGCGTCAGATCTTCCTGAGTCAGTTAAAGCTCATCTGTCTGTGCTGCCGACCCTGCACGGTGGTCGTGAGGTATTGCAGAAAGCACGTAGCTGTTTTGCGGATGTTGAAATATCGATAATTGACGCGCTGGATTATCTGGATGCCCTTGCGGAGCAGATATCACGGCGTTACCCGCGGCTTGATCTGTATTTCGATCTGAGTGAACTGCGGGGCTATAACTATCACACCGGTATGGTATTCGCCGCTTATGTTCCGGCATTTGGGCAGGCGGTTGCCAAGGGTGGTCGTTATGATGAAGTGGGGCGCGATTTTGGTCGTGCCCGTCCGGCAACCGGATTCAGTGCTGATCTGAAAACTCTTGTAGAGTTATCAGCAGCACAGCAAAAACCTGTACGTAAAGTTGTGCGGGTTCCGGCGACTGAAGATTCTGCGGCTCTGGATGCTGTGGCTAAGCTGAGAGCTCAGGGGGAGCGTGTTGTACCGTTGCTGGATGATGCTGTGGTGGAAGATGCACAGCAGTTTACTCACCAGTTGGTGCAGCAGGATGGGACTTGGGTTCTCGAGAGCCTGTAACTTTTTTTGATTGATTAATCGCTAGAGACAACCAATGGGCAAAAACGTAGTTGTTTTAGGAACGCAGTGGGGCGACGAAGGTAAAGGTAAAATCGTCGACCTGTTAACAGATCAGGCTACTGCTGTGGCACGCTTTCAGGGCGGCCATAATGCAGGGCACACACTGGTAATTGATGGTGAGAAGACTGTTCTGCACCTGATTCCATCCGGTATTCTGCGTGATAATGTACTCTGTATGATCGGTAATGGCGTGGTGCTTTCACCAGAAGCGTTGCTGAAAGAGATCGATGAGCTGGAAGGACGTGGTGTGCCGGTACGTGAGAGATTGCGTCTGAGTCCTGCGTGTACCCTGATTCTGCCATACCACGTAGCACTTGATCAGGCGCGGGAATTAGCGCGTGGAGAAGCTAAAATCGGTACAACGGGTCGTGGTATTGGGCCTGCGTATGAAGACAAGGTTGCGCGCCGTGGTCTGCGTCTGGATGATCTGATGAATCCGGAGCGTTTTGCGGTGAAGTTGAAAGAGGTGATGGAATATCACAACTTTATGCTGCAGAACTACTACAACGTTGAGGCGGTTAGCTATGATGTGGTGCTGAAAGAAGCGCTGCAGATGGCGGAAATCATGCGTCCGATGGTGGCTGATGTTACCGCTCTGCTGCATGACTATCGCGTGCGTGGTGAAAATATCATGTTCGAGGGGGCTCAGGGCTCTCTGCTGGATATCGATCATGGTACTTATCCATACGTAACTTCTTCTAATACCACTGCTGGGGGTACCTCTACGGGGAGTGGTTTTGGTCCGTTGTATCTGGATTATGTGCTGGGTATTACCAAGGCTTATACAACGCGTGTGGGTTCAGGTCCTTTCCCGACTGAGCTGGGTTGCGCTGTCGGTGCACGACTGGCTGAACGGGGTCATGAGTTTGGTGCGACCACGGGTCGTGCCCGTCGTTGTGGCTGGTTTGATGCGGTTGCGTTAAAGCATGCGATTCAGGTTAACTCTGTTTCCGGTATCTGCCTGACCAAGCTGGATGTTCTGGATGGACTTGAGACCATCGAGATCTGTATTGGCTATAAGGATGCAGAGGGTAATGTTGTTACGTCTCTGAGCGGTAGTGAAGATTATGAAGCGGTAACCCCGGTTTATGAGTCGATGGCTGGCTGGAATGAGTCAACTCTGGGAGCTAAAACCCTGGAAGAGCTGCCAGCAGCGGCGATTGCTTACATTAAGCGTCTGGAAGAGCTGACAGGTGCGCCGATTGATATTATCTCTACCGGCCCGGATCGGGTTGAGACGATTGTGCTGCGTCATCCGTTTGATGTCTGATATCTGTGTTTAACAGCGGGCTGCAATAGCGCCTGAAAAAACCCGGCCAATTGTGCCGGGTTTTTTGTGTCTGCAGGAAAGTGTTACAGCTGTTATGCGAAAGATTTTTAGGTGTAAAAAAACCGGGCCATGCCCGGTTTTAGATGCATCGCAGCCAGATCTGGCTAGGTGCCGCTCATTAAGTAAGTGCTTAAGGCGCTTATTTAAGTGATTCTTTCAGTGCCGGGCGGATGTTTTGCAGCAGTGCTTTGAGAATTTTTGGGTTGCCTGCAACCAGATTGCCAGAGGAGAGGTAGTTGTTGTTGCCGGTAAAGTCGGACAGCAAGCCGCCTGCTTCCTGGATCATCAGTGTACCTGCTTCCATCTCCCATTGATTCAGGCCGAACTGGAAGAAACCGTCCAGCCTGCCTGCAGCGGTGTAGGCAAGATTCAGTGCGGGTGAGCCGCCACTGTAGATACTGCCGCTTTCCAGGCTAATGCTTTTAAAGATCTGCTGAAAGCTGTCCAGATGGGCTTTGTCGCTGCTGCGGCCAAAGAAGCCGCTGCCGATCAGTGAATTGTCCAGTAGCTTACGGTTGCTTACTCGCAGGCGTTTACCATTAAGTTGAGCGCCACGGCCGCGACTGGCGGTAAACTCTTCACCGGTAATCGGGTTAAGAATGATCGCGTGTTCAAGCTTGCCACGTTGATGGCAAGCGATGCTCAGGGCAAATACTGGCAGTGCGTTGGAAAAGTTTTGAATGCTGTCAATTGGGTTTACTGTCCAGATGACATCGCAAATCCGGTCTTCGGGTTTGTGTGTGCCGGTATATTCACAGTTGATCTGATGATCGGGATACGCCTTATGGATCGCGTTAACGATAGTGCGTTCAGCTTGTTTGCAAGTGTCTTCGAGATATTCGATCACACTTGATTGTTCAGATTTAATCAGATCGAGTCGTTCGACTGAACGGGTGATCTGTTCACCTGCGACGCGAGCCCCGCGAAGGGCGATATTAACCATCGGTTGCATCTGTAAATACCAGTAAGGGAAGCAAAACGGGCATTATACAAAACAGTTGCCATATAAAGAACAGTCCGGGATTAATAGTTGGCAAATATCTGATAAAATATGCCCCTTTTTTGAATGAGTGGGTCAAAGATGCTGGGAAATATCCGAATTGTACTGGTTAATACCACTCATCCGGGAAATATCGGTGGTGTGGCCCGGGCGATGAAGAACATGGGGTTGTCCGATCTTAGCCTGGTGAAACCGAAAAAGTTTCCCCATGCGGATGCGTTAGCCCGGGCATCCGGTGCGGGTGATCTGCTTGATCAGGCGCGGGTTGTTGAGACGCTTGATGAGGCGTTGGCTGATTGTCATCTGGTGGTGGGTACCAGTGCGCGCAGCCGTACGATACCCTGGCCGTTGGTTAATCCTCGGGAACTGGCGGCTATTGTCGCCCCTCTGCCTCAGGCTACCCGGGTTGCCATTGTGTTTGGTCGGGAAGATCGTGGGCTGACCAATGAAGAATTGCAGCGCTGTCATCAGCATGTTCATATCCCGGTGGATGAGCAGTTCAGTTCGTTAAATCTCGCCGCTGCTGTGCAGGTTATTACTTATGAGCTGCGTATGGCTAAAGAGTTTGATATATCTGCTGCGAAGCCCTGTTGGGGAACGGAGTGGGATGTTGAGCTGGCTGAAAGCCGTGAGCTGGAGTTGATGTTTGATCATCTTGAACAGACGCTGACGGAGATTGAGTTTCTTGACCCGCAGAAGCCGAGAAATCTGATGCCGAGGCTGCGACGACTGTTTTTACGGGCGGTTCCGGATAAAATTGAGGTGAATGTTCTGCGAGGTATGCTGTCTGCGATTCAGAAGCGTTGCCGGGATTAGTGTGTTGTGACGGGCTCTGTTTCAGCGTTTGATGAGAGATCTGAAGTAAGCTGACTAATAGTTGACTATTTTAGTTGGTTTAATAGTTGACCAAAAAAGTTGGGTATTGCATAATGCGACAAGCTTCGTTGAAGCACTTAGAATGACGGAGAGATTGGTAATGCGATTAACAACTAAAGGCCGCTATGCGGTAACAGCAATGCTCGATCTGGCGATACATGCCGGAAAAGGCCCGGTAAGTCTGGCAGATATTTCCGAGCGTCAGGGCATCTCCCTGTCCTATCTTGAACAGTTGTTTGCTAAGCTGCGCCGCAATGAGCTGGTGCGTAGTGTACGTGGTCCAGGTGGTGGTTACCAGCTTAACCGCGAGCAGCAGGATATTGATGTCGCTGAGGTGATTGATGCTGTCAATGAGTCAGTCGATGCAACTGGCTGTGGTCATACCGGCAGTTGTCATGACGGTAATGTGTGTCTGACACACCACTTGTGGTGCGATTTGAGTAGTCAGATCCATGATTTTTTAAGCCAGATATCCCTGGCTGATCTGATGCAAAGAAATGATGTTCGCAGTGTTGCTGAGCGTCAGGGGCGTGTTCACCTGGCCGCATTTGAAGATTCACGAATTTCCGCAAAAGTAACAGCCTGAGCTACGGTTCAGGATTTGGAGAAGTATAGACAATGAAATTACCAATCTACTTTGATTATTCTGCAACTACACCGGTTGATCCGCGGGTTGCTGACAAGATGATTGAATGTCTCACTATGGACGGTAATTTCGGCAACCCGGCATCTCGTTCACATGTGTATGGCTGGAAAGCCGAAGAGGTTGTTGAAACGGCACGCCGTCAGGTTGCTGATCTGCTGCATGCTGATCCGCGAGAGATCGTCTGGACTTCGGGCGCAACCGAATCAGATAACCTGGCAATTAAAGGTGTGGCGCATTTCTATCAGAAGAAAGGCAAGCACATTATCACCTCCAAAATTGAACATAAGGCGGTACTCGATACCTGTCGTCAGCTGGAGCGTGAAGGGTTTGAAGTGACCTATCTTGATCCGGATAAGGAAGGCATTATTCAGCCGGAAGCGATTGCGGCTGCGTTGCGTGAAGACACAATTCTGGTGTCTGTTATGCATGTGAATAACGAGATCGGCGTAATCAATGATATCAGTGCTATAGGCGAGATTACCCGTGCAAACGGTGTGTTGTTGCATGTTGATGCCGCTCAGAGTGCGGGCAAGGTTGATATTGATGTTGAGCAGATGAAGGTCGATTTGATCTCTCTCTCGGCACATAAGATGTATGGGCCAAAAGGTATGGGCGCGCTGTATGTGCGTCGTAAACCACGGGTTCGTCTGGAAGCGCAGATGCATGGTGGTGGTCATGAGCGTGGTATGCGTTCGGGTACCCTGGCGACGCATCAGATTGTCGGCATGGGCGAAGCGGCAGCTATTGCTAAAGCTGAAATGCATGAGGAAAAGGAACGGATTACCGCGCTGCGGAAACGTTTCTGGGATGGTCTTGCCGATATGGAAGAGATCTATCTGAACGGTTCTGAGCATCAGCGTTACATCGGCAATATGAATGTCAGTTTCAACTACGTTGAAGGTGAGTCTTTGCTGATGTCACTGAAAGATCTCGCAGTATCGTCAGGCTCTGCCTGTACATCTGCAAGTCTGGAGCCCTCTTATGTGTTGCGGGCGCTGGGTCTGAATGATGAGATGGCGCATAGTTCTATTCGCTTCTCAATCGGTCGGTTTACGACGGAAAAAGATATTGATGAAGCTGTTGTCGAGATTCGTACAGCGGTTGGCAAGCTCCGTGAACTTTCTCCTTTGTGGGATATGTATAAAGACGGTGTGGATTTAAGCAAAGTTGAATGGGTTCACCACTAATCTACATTCAGTGGAAACTGCTTTAGGAGGTCTTTATGGCTTATAGCGAACAGGTTATCGATCATTACGAAAATCCTCGTAATGTCGGCAAAATGAATGATCATGATGATAATATCGGTACGGGTATGGTCGGAGCACCCGCTTGTGGTGACGTAATGCGGCTGCAGATTAAGGTCAGTGAAGACGGTATCATTGAAGATGCCAAATTTAAGACCTATGGTTGCGGTTCTGCAATAGCTTCCAGTTCTCTGGTTACCGAATGGGTAAAAGGGATGACTCTGGATCAGGCGCAGGAGCTGAAAAATACTAAGATCGCAGAAGAGCTGGCATTGCCGCCGGTTAAGATTCACTGCTCTGTGTTAGCAGAGGATGCGATTAAAGCGGCGGTTGCCGACTACAAAGAAAAGCAGGCGAAAAAGCAATAACAGGGCTAAGGGCTCAACGGAGTAAACGGATTCATGGCAATTACAATGACACCGGCAGCGTCTGATCATGTCAGCAAGTATCTTAAGACCCGGGGGCATGGGTATGGTATCCGTCTGGGGGTTCGCACCTCAGGCTGTTCCGGTATGGCCTACGTGCTTGAGTTTGTTGATGATATTCAGGATGAAGATCAGGTATTTGAGTCCGACGGCGTGAGTGTTGTGATTGACCCTAAAAGTCTGCTTTATCTGGATGGAACTGAGCTCGACTTTGTTAAAGAAGGTCTGAATGAAGGGTTTAAGTTTAATAACCCTAATGTCAAAAACGAGTGTGGTTGCGGCGAAAGTTTCAACATTTAGACCTTTATTATTAGAGCGCTTGAATTCCAAGCGCTTTAATGCTTTTTTACCTCTCTTCACCTGCCGGTTAAATGATGGATATTACCCAGAACTATTTCGAATTTTTAGCTCTGCCGGTGACCTACCAGCTGGATCTGCAGGCGTTGGCTGAGCGCAGCCGGGAGTTACAAAAAACACTGCACCCGGATCGTTTTTCTCACCTTTCAGACCGGGAGCGCAGGCTCTCAGTTCAATACACTGCCTATCTGAATGAGGCAGTGTCGACGCTGAAAAACCCTCTCTCCCGTGCCCAGTATCTGCTGAAATTAGAAGGTATTGATACCTTCTCTGAAACCCAGGTGCAGCTTGATCCCATGTTCCTTATGCAACAGATGGAGTTGCGAGAGTCGCTGGAAGAGGTGGCTGGCTCATCTGATCCGGGGGCAGAGATTGAGGCGCTGCAGGTAACGGTTGACCGGGAGATGAAATCCTTGCGTGATGAGTTTGATAGTTATTACAAACAATCGACGCCTACAGCGCTCGAAGCTGCCGCAGTGAGTGTCAGAAAGATGCAGTTTATTGATAAGCTGGGCCGCGAAATTGAGGCTCTTGAAGATCAACTTTTCGACGAATAAATACATATGGCGTTATTGCAGATTGCAGAACCGGGACAAAGTCCTGAGCCCCACAAGCGAAAGCTGGCGGTTGGCATTGATTTAGGTACAACCAATTCGCTGGTTGCTGCTGTTCGCAGTGGCGAATCAACCACGCTGTCCGATGAGGGCGGTAGTCATCTATTGCCCTCTGTGGTGCGTTATACTGAGCAGGGTGTGGTTGTTGGTCAGGCTGCCCTGGCAAAGGCTTCCGTAGATCCGTTTAACACGATTATGTCGGTTAAGCGTTTGATGGGACGCGGTGTTGCCGATTTGAAGGGGTTGCAGGGTGAGGCGGTCTATCGTTTTGCTGAGCATGATGGTGGCATGCCATTTCTACAAACGGTAGCCGGAGATAAAAGCCCGGTTGAGATCTCTGCGGAGATTCTGAAAACCCTGAAATCCCGTGCCCGGGCGACACTTGAGGGGGAGCTTGAAGGCGCGGTGATAACGGTTCCTGCATATTTTGATGATGCCCAACGGCAGGCCACGAAAGATGCAGCGCAGTTGGCAGGTATCAAAGTGCTCCGGTTGCTGAACGAGCCGACCGCGGCGGCGGTGGCTTACGGTCTGGATAAAGCTGCGGAGGGGGTGATCGCGGTTTATGACCTGGGTGGTGGTACCTTCGATATCTCTATCTTGCGTCTGAATAAAGGCGTCTTTGAAGTGTTGGCGACCGGCGGGGATAGTGCTCTGGGCGGTGATGATTTCGACCTGGCATTAGCGCAATGGTTTCTTGAGCAACTGGGCGGTAAAGAGGTGGTTGCGGGTGAATCCCGTTATCTCACCGAGAAAGCCCGCTGGGTGAAAGAGCGACTGACCGATAACCCTAGCGTTACTGTGGATCTGGATCACGCTGGACAGAAAATTACATTGGAGGTATCCCGGGAACTATTTGATAGCCTGACAGAACCTCTGGTGAGCAAGACGACTCGTGCTTGCCGTCGCGCATTGAAAGATGCGGGTGTGAGTATTGAAGAGGTTCAGGATGTAGTCATGGTTGGCGGTAGTACCCGGATGCCGGTTGTGCGCAGTCGCGTTGAGACGTTTTTTTCGCGGGCACCGCGAATCGATATCGACCCGGACCGTGTCGTTGCGGTGGGTGCCGCCATACAGGCTGATGTGCTGGCTGGGAATAAGCCTGATAGTGAGATGCTGTTGCTGGATGTGCTGCCGCTATCTCTCGGGCTTGAAACGATGGGCGGGCTGGCAGAGAAGGTTATCCATCGTAATACATCGATTCCGGTTGCCCGGGCGCAGGAGTTTACCACTTATCAGGATGGCCAGACGGCGATGATGATTCATGTGGTGCAGGGGGAGCGGGAGCTGGTTGATGATTGTCGCTCTCTGGCTCAGTTTGTTCTGCGGGGTATCCCGCCGATGACAGCAGGTGCAGCTAAAATCCGAGTGGCCTTTCAGGTGGATGCGGATGGCCTGTTGGGCGTATCAGCGAAAGAGTTATCCACTGGTATCGAGAGTGAAATTCAGGTTAAGCCTTCCTATGGCCTGGATGATAATGAGATAGCGGAGATGTTGAAGGCGTCTTATAGCTTTGCTGAAGATGATATGGCGCTGCGTAATCTGCGTGAACACCAGGTTGAGGCAGATCGCTTATTGTTGTCTTTGGAACAGGCGATACAGGCAGATGGTGATGTTTTGCTAACCCCGGAAGAGGTTGAGCATCTGCGCGAACAGATGGCTATTCTGCAGCAGCTGCGAAATGGCTCGAACAGTTCTGATATTGAGCAGGGTGTGAAGGTGTTGTCTCAGGTGAGTGACTTTTTTGCCGCCCGGCGAATGGATCAGAGTATTCGAAATGCGCTTAAAGGGCACAGTATTAACGAAATTGAGGGAGGTTCCTGATGCCACAGATTATTTTTCTGCCCCATGATGAGCTATGCCCTGAGGGTAAAGTGATTGAGGCTGAAGCGGGCGAGACTGTCTGTGATGCCGCTCTACGGGAAGGTATTGAGATTGAGCATGCGTGCGAGAAGTCCTGTGCCTGCACTACTTGTCATGTGGTTGTGCGTGAGGGCTTCAATTCATTAGAGGAATCTGATGAGTTGGAAGATGACATGCTGGATAAAGCCTGGGGGCTGGAGCCTGAGTCCCGTTTGAGTTGTCAGGCGGTCGTCGGTGATGCTGATCTGGTGGTTGAGATCCCAAGGTATACCATTAATCAGGTTTCTGAGCGGCATTGAGGTCTGAATAAAATGCCTGATAGTCAGGCAGAACCGGAGGCGGTTATGAAGTGGGTAGATGTTTACGATATCGCGATAGAGCTGGATGAGAAGTATCCCGATACTGATCCGCTGACAGTGAGTTTTCCAAATCTGTACGAGTGGGTGATGGAACTGGATGGTTTTGATGACGATCCTGATCGATGCGGCGAGAAAGTGTTGGAAGGGATCCAGATGGCCTGGATTGAAGAACGTCAGTAGATGATATTGAAAAAGCCCGCAAATGCGGGCTTTTTCGTGGTGGCAGGCGCTGTTCAGTCAGGATCGCTTAGCGTATAATTGCGCGTTTCATTTTTCTGGCAAATCTGCGACTTTAGTCGGCAGGTTGCAAACAGCACTGAACTTTTATACAGAGGATTAATAGCACATGGCTATCGAACGTACTTTTTCTATCATCAAGCCTGATGCAGTTGCAAAAAACGTTATTGGTAAAATCGTTTCTCGTTTTGAGTCTAACGGTCTGAAAATCGTTGAGATGCAACTGAAGCAGCTGACTCGCGAAGACGCTGAAGGTTTCTACGCTGAGCATAAAGAGCGTCCGTTCTTCGGTGATCTGGTTGAGTTCATGACCTCAGGTCCAGTTGTTGTTCAGGTGCTTGAAGGTGAAAACGCTGTCGCACTGAACCGTGAACTGATGGGTGCTACTAACCCACAGGAAGCGGCTGAAGGCACTATCCGTCGCGATTTCGCTCAGTCTATCGATGCGAATGCTGTACACGGTTCTGATTCTGCAGCGTCTGCAGAACGTGAGATCGCTTACTTCTTCGGTAAGTAATCCCAGCGGGTCGCTGACCGGCGACCCGTCATTTCATGAAAGTTGAGACCCATATGACCGAATCCACACCTAAAATTAACCTGCTCGGATTCTCGCCAAAAAAATTGGAAGAGTATTTTGTGAGCATCGGCGAGAAACCTTTTCGTTCGACTCAGGTGCTGAAATGGATTCATCAATTTGGCGCCAGCAGCTTTGATGAAATGACTAACATCAGCAAATCGCTGAGGCAGAAACTGAGTGAGGTTTCTGAAATCCGCGAGCCTGAAGTGCTGGTGCAGAATATTTCTAAAGATGGTACCCGTAAATGGGTGATCCGTCTGGATGGCGGCTCTGCAGTAGAAGCGGTGCTGATTCCTGAAAATGGTCGTGCCACGCTGTGTATTTCATCACAGATCGGCTGTTCACTGGATTGTAGCTTCTGCTCAACCGGTAAACAGGGCTTTAACCGCAACCTGAGCGCTGCAGAAATTATCGGGCAGGTACGAGTTGCGATCCGCTCATTTGGTCCGTTTGACCCCTCCGGTGATCGTCGGGTGACCAATGTGGTGTTGATGGGGATGGGTGAACCGCTGATGAACTTCGACAACGTCGTCGATGCGATTCACCTGATGATGGATGATAATGCTTACGGTTTGTCGAAGCGCCGTGTTACTTTGAGTACCGCGGGTGTGGTTCCTCAGATCGATAAGCTGAGTCAGGTGACCGACGTATCGCTGGCGATCTCTTTGCATGCGCCAACCGATGAGTTGCGTGACCAGCTGGTGCCGATTAATAAGCGCTATCCGATTGCCGAGTTGGTTGATGCCTGCAATCGTTATATGGCAAGTTTGAAGGATAAGCGGGTTATCACCGTTGAATATACCCTGATAGCCGGTGTAAATGACCATCCAAGTCAAGCAAAACAGTTAGTTAAGTTGTTAAAGCGTTTACCCTGCAAGCTAAACCTAATACCATTTAACCCGTTTCCAAATTCAGACTATCGACGTCCATCTGAAGATGCGATCCAGGCGTTTAAGATGGTGATGGTTAAAGCTGGGGTTGTAACGACTGTTCGCCGAACACGGGGCGATGATGTTGATGCGGCCTGCGGGCAGTTGGTTGGGCAGGTAATGGATCGTACCCGTCGCAGCGAAAAGTATATCCCGCTAAAAGATGCGAGCGGAGTGCAGCAGGAACCGCCCCGTTAATTCAGACATGTGACACTAATCTCGCCAGGAGTGAATACGATTGAAAGGTTATCTGATATTACTGATTAGTCTATTGATAACTGGATGTGCGGGACAGCAAGTCTCGACAGCCGAGAAGGATGTTCCACAGGCCGTGCAGGCTTACAACTCGTTAGGTATGCAGTATCTGCGGCGGGGCGATACCGGTAACGCTAAACTGGCATTTCAGCGTTCTATTGAGATTGATGCTGACTCTGCCCAGGCTTACAACGGTCTGGCGATGGTGTTTCAGCTGGAAGAAGACGTGTCACTGGCCGAAAGCTACTTTAAAAAAGCCATTAAAGTGTCACCTGGCAGTGCCATGATGCATAACAACTACGGCGCCTTCCTTTTTAGTATTAAACGTTACCCTGAGGCCTGCAAAGAGTTGGCCCGGGCCACAGAAGACCCCTTCTATAATCAGCGCAGTCAGGCTTTCGAAAATCTTGGTCGATGCTATCTGCTGATTGATCGGCTGGATGCCGCTGAGCATGCTTTTAAGCGCAGCCTGACGTTAAGCCCTAAAAGACCGATGGCAATTTTACAGCTGTCGGATGTGATGATGCAAAAGGGTAATCAGGAGGAAGCGGTTAACTTATTTGATCAGTTCAGTGCGATGGTGGATGCAAAACAGGTTCAACATAGTGCACAGAGTCTGTGGCTTGGGGTACAGATATCCCGGCTGAAGAATAGCGGCATTGATGCTGCGACCTATGGTCTGATCCTGAAAAATATGTTTCCGGATTCAGAAGAGTATCAGCAGTATAAGGAGTCTACTCCGTGAGTAATGAGCAGTTGCTGAATCAAGATGGTGAAGGGCTCGAAACAGATTTTCCAGCAGGGGAACTTGCGGTCGCCAGGGAACTGCAGGGGCTAACTAAGAATGATGTTGCCCGTGAGTTAAGACTTTCTGAAAAATATATAGATTCACTTGAGCGTGGCGCATTTAATGAGCTGCCAAGTATGGTATTTGCCCGAGGCTATGTTCAGTCCTATACCAAACTGCTAAAACTCGACTCTGTGCACTATCTGGGATTGTTCGACCGGCTTTACGGCCGCACTGGTGCCGGGGCTGCGCCTCAGTTTCGTACCGCTCCGGGGGTGCAGTCGACGGCTAAACTGGGTGATCCGGTTATCAAGTGGTCTGCCTGGATTTTTGTGTTGGTGATTATTGCCGCGACTGTCTGGTGGTGGAAAATTCAGCAGGGTGTTGATCAGCCGGTATCTCAGTTGCCAGTATCACAATCCGTGGAAGTTGAATCGGTTGATGGTAGTACGTTGATTATTCCTTCTGGTGTAACTGAGGTGCCTGAAGGGCCTGGTTTTACGCCGTCAGACACTGATCCTGCGATGCCTGAGGTTGTCGCTGAAAGTGAGGACGCCTCTGCTGCTGATACAACCGCCGATTCCTCTGCAGCGATCGCTGCAGAGGAGGGTGGTGATACTTCAGACGCGCTGATTGTCGGCGATCAGGTTATAGAAGAGTCTGATCAGCAACCCCTTGGCGAGAATGATGCTTCACTGCGGATTACCTTTATCGACGAATGCTGGGTAAGTGTTGAAGATCATGCTGGCAAGGTGCTGGCGATGCGGGTTAAGCCCGCTGGAAGTGAGTTGAGTGTCGTCGGGGAAACGCCGATTAAACTACTGCTCGGCAGAGCAGAGGCGGTGGGCGAAGTGTTTTTTAATGGTTCTCCGATAGAGTTTAATCGCGACAGTCGTTCAGGCGTGGTGCGCCTGACCCTGCCGCTATAGTTAATAAAGTAGTAACAGATCAGGTAATAAACATTGGCCAAGATTAACGCTATCCGCGGAATGAATGACATCCTGCCAGACCAGACGCCGGTCTGGCATTTTCTTGAGAATAGTGTGAAGTCAGTACTCAGTGCTTACGGGTATTCAGAGATCCGCATGCCGATTGTAGAGCAGACGGATCTCTTTAAACGCTCTATCGGCGAAGTGACTGATATCGTTGAGAAAGAGATGTACACCTTTGAGGATCGCAACGGCGAGAGTCTGACATTGCGTCCTGAAGGCACCGCCAGCTGTGTGCGCGCCGGCGAAGAACATGGCTTGCTGTTCAATCAGGCCCAGCGGCTTTGGTATCAGGGGCCGATGTTTCGCTATGAAAAACCCCAGAAAGGGCGGTATCGCCAGTTTCATCAAATAGGTGTAGAGACCTTTGGCATGGCTAGCGCGGATATTGATGCTGAAGTGATAATGCTCAGTGCGCGGCTTTGGAAGCAGTTAGGCATCCTTGATGCCGTTACTCTGCAACTTAACTCCCTGGGCAGTAATGAAGCCCGGGCGGAATATAAAGAGGCGCTGGTAGCTTATCTGTCGGCCCGTAAAGATCAACTGGATGAAGATAGTCAGCGGCGTCTGAGTAGTAATCCGCTACGGATTCTTGACAGTAAAGATCCGCAAACCCAGTCTTTACTGGATGACGCACCTTCACTAAGTGATTATCTGGATACTGAGTCCCGTGAGCATTTTGCTGAGCTGTGTGAAATGCTTGATCAGGCTGGTATTGCCTATGAACTGAATCCGCGACTGGTGCGCGGACTGGATTACTACTGTAAGACTGTTTTCGAATGGGTCACTGATAAGCTTGGTGCGCAGGGTACTGTGTGCGCTGGCGGTCGCTATGATGGTCTGGTAAAACAGCTGGGAGGGCGACCTACCCCGGCAGTGGGCTTTGCCATGGGGGTTGAACGTCTGATTTTGTTGCTGGAAACATTGGCGGTTATTCCGGATGCTGTTAAGCAGCCGTTTGATCTCTATCTTGCTGCAGAGCATAAAGGTTTGCAGCAGCCCCTGATAGTGCTGGCAGAACAGTTGCGAGATGAGATGCCGGGATTAAGAGTCCGGGTGCATTGCAGTGGTCTGAAAAATATCAGCAGTAAAGCCCGTCAAACCGGTGCGCCCTGGGTGGTGCTGGTTCGTGAAGAAAACGAGTCGCTGATTGCCAACCTGTGGTATAACTCTGAACCAACCTATGACGTTCAGGTCAACAACCTGAGCGGCTTGCTGCAACAACAGCAACAGGCATAATAAATAAATTGAGAAGGCGATTAGGAGCAAGCTGTGTCGGATATGCGCACTGAAGAAGAGCAGGTTGAAGCGTTAAAGAACTGGTGGAAAGAGAACGGTAAGTCTTTACTTTTGACTATCGCTTTAGCTCTGGCGGTTGTCTTCGGCTGGAAGGGCTGGCAGAACAACCAGCGTATCACTGCTGAAAATGCTGCAGTGATGTATCAGAATCTGGTTCAGGCGGTAGCGCTGGCAAGTGCCCCGCAAGCGACTGATGATCAGCGGACGACTGCGTCACACCTTGCTAAGACCCTCAAAGATGAATATGGCAGTACTGCGTATGCTCATTTCGGTGCCCTGTTCAGCGCCCGACTGCTTGTTGATGCCAATGACTATCCGGCAGCTTTGAATGAGTTGGATTGGGTGCTGGCCGAATCGCAGGACAGTGTTATGAAAACGATTGCCTCGATGCGTAAAGCACGAGTTATGGCTGCGATGGGTGATGCTGATAAGGCTGTAGCACTGCTGGACGGACTGAAAGAGCCTAGCTTCAGTGTCAGCGTTGCTGAGCTGAAAGGTGATCTCTATCTGCAGATGGGTGAGACTGACAAAGCGCGTTCTGCCTATCAGTCAGCAGTAGGAGATGCTCCTCAGGGGGGGCGTCCGCTCCTTAACCTGAAGCTTGACAGCCTGGCCGTTAAAGGAAGTTAACAGATGAAACAGCTATGCAGAGTGTTACTGCTTGCTATTAGTGCGCTGACAATCAGTGCATGCGGCTGGTGGGGTGGAGAGGTTGAGATTGAACCGGCAGAGCTGGTTGATTTTCAAACCGAGAAAGAGGTCAAGGTTCTTTGGAGTCGTTCCGTAGGGGCTGGTTTGGGTGACACGTTTAATAAGCTGAGCCTGGCTGTTAACGCAGATGTTATCTATGCTCTGGATGTTAAAGGTAAGGTTTTTGCGTACGACAGAATGGATGGCAAGGTTATCTGGGAAGCTGACCTGGACGCACCTCTCTTAGGTGGTGTCGGTGTTGGGCCAAACCATGTTGCGGTGACCACTGAGCAGGGTGAGGTTGTTATGCTCAGCGCTACCGATGGTGTTGAAATGTGGCGTCAGCAGCTCAGTAGTGAAACACTTAGCCCGGTGCAGATGAATAGCGAGATGGCGGTTGCGCAGCTGCAGAATGGCAAGCTGGTCGCCATGGATATTAGTACCGGTAAGCGTCTCTGGAGTTATGATAGTCAGATTCCGAGACTCACCTTGCGGGGTACAAGTTCACCTATCGTTGCTTCTAACGTAACCATTGCCGGTTTTGCAAACGGGAAGCTGGTCGCGGTACGTAATGATAACGGAGCTGAGTTATGGGAGCGACAGATTACGGTTCCGGAAGGTAAGACTGAGCTGGAGCGCCTGATCGATATTGATGCTCGTCCACTGTATATTGATGGTGTTATCTATATCGTTAGCTATCAGGGAAAACTGGTTGCGGTGAGTGCGCAGGATGCCCAGATTTTATGGTCACAGAATGCCTCGAGCTATCAGAGTCTGACGGCCGGATTTGGTAATGTTTATGTGAGTCAGGCTGATGGCTATATAGAAGCGTTTGATCAGCGTAGCAGTGCCAGTGTATGGCGGCAGACGGCTCTTGAAAATCGTCAAACCACCGCACCTGTCGCGCTGGGTACTACGGTTGTCGTCGGTGATTTTGATGGTTATTTGCACTTCATGTCTCAGGTTGATGGGCATTTTGTCGCTCGCTATCAGATCGATAGTGACGGCGTGCGTGGTGATATGGTCGTTGTTGATGACGTATTGTATGTGTTAGGTAATGGTGGGCGTCTGGCTGCGCTACAGCTGAACTAATCACTACATCGGTATTCAGGCGGCTATCTGTTATTTCAGTTAGCCGCCATTTTGCTTTATATGATAACGTTTTTTAAAAGTTGGTAATAAAAATATGCTTCCGGTAATTGCACTCGTCGGCCGTCCAAATGTGGGTAAATCGACACTGTTTAACAGGCTGACAAAAAGTCGCGATGCGCTTGTTGCTGACTATTCGGGTCTGACACGTGACCGGAAGTATGGTGAAGGTCGTCTGGGCGAGCGGGACTACATTGTTGTCGACACCGGTGGCATTTCAGGTGATGAAGCAGGCATAGACTACAAAATGGCTGAGCAGTCACTGTTGGCGATTGAAGAGGCTGATATTGTACTGTTTCTTGTAGATGCCCGTGCCGGTGTTAACCCTGCCGATGAAATGATTGCGGATCATCTGCGTCGCTCGGAGAAAGAAAGCTATCTCATTGTCAACAAGACTGATGGTCTTGATCCTGATGTCGCGACCGCAGACTTCTTCGGTTTGGGGCTCTCAGAACCGTTACCTATCGCAGCATCTCATGGTCGTGGTGTGACCCAGTTAATCGAGTATGTGTTGGCCGAACTTCCGCTTCGTGAAGAGTCCGAAGAGGATGAAGAGCGTCAGCGTCAAAAGAAAATCGCCATTATTGGACGCCCTAATGTCGGTAAGTCTACTCTGGTAAATCGAATTCTTGGCGAAGATCGTGTGGTCGTTTTCGATCAGGCGGGTACCACCCGGGACAGTGTCTATATCCCTTTCGAGCGAGATGGTGAACCCTATACGCTGATCGATACGGCGGGTATCCGTCGCCGTAAGAATGTCACTGAAGCGGTGGAAAAATTTTCCATCATCAAGACCCTGCGCGCGATTAATGATGCGAATGTTGTGGTGTTGGTCATCGATGCCCGGGAAGGCGTTTCTGATCAGGATCTGCATCTGTTGGGTTATGTTCTGGATTCAGGTCGCTCACTTGTTATCGCTATAAACAAGTGGGATGGAATGTCCGGGGACGAAAAAGAGGTAGTGCGTGAACAGTTACGCCGCCGCCTGGAGTTTGTTTCCTTTGCTCGTATGCATTTCATCTCTGCGTTGCATGGCAGCGGAGTAGGCAACTTGTTTGCCTCTGTTGATGAAGCTTATGGCTTTGCTATGACCAAGTGGGCGACCAACAAGCTAACCCGTCTGTTGGAAGATATCGTTGCTGATCACCAGCCACCGATGGTTAATGGTAATCGCATAAAGTTGCGTTATGCGCACCAGGGCGGATCAAACCCGCCTATCATCGTGATTCACGGAAATCAAACAGCCGCAATACCTGGTTCATATAAACGCTATCTGGAAAATAAATTCGCCAAAGTCCTCGGCATAAAGGGAACCCCGCTGCGTTTCGAATTCAAGAGTAGTGAAAACCCGTTCAAAGATAAAAAGAATGAACTCACTAAGCGTCAGGTGATGAAAAAGGTTCGCCAGAAACTGCACAACGACAAGCAAAAGAAAAAAGGCAAAAAAAGATAATAAAGCAGACGCTTCGCTCGCTAGTGGCGAGAACGGAAACTCCGTTTCCTCGCTAGAACAAGCAAAACATAAAAACCGCCGCGAGGCGGTTTTTATGTTTAAGGTTTAAGAGATTTTTATTCTACGGACTCGCGTACGAAGTGGGTTTTCACAACACTGATAAAGAAGGCTCTGCTAACCACTAGCAAGCGAAGCGTCTAGCAGCGGCGCAGCCGCGTTCTAGCCACTCGCCGTTAAAAACTTCGATGTTTTTCACAATTTCTTAACTTTTTCGTGCTCCCCCTGTTGACTCCTCTGCCCCAGAATGTAGAATGCGCTCCTCGCTTGAGACAGCCA
>NZ_CAKZLP010000045.1 GCF_937127095.1 uncultured Amphritea sp. | reverse complement strand
TGTTGTTGCTCTGCTCCTGATGCTGTTACCCACCATTCAGGGCTAGCCGTCAAAACGTATTCAATCGCTAACACAGCATCCTTTCTTCGCTTGCTTGGCAGTATCGCTTTCAACTTCGTTGTAGCTTCTGCAGTTGACTCGGCGGCTCTATGTTCGTTCTCTGGTGTTCGCTCTGCATCTGCATTCATTGTTTCCCGTTCCCGGTAGCAATGATTGAGCGACGCGGTCACGTTCGCCATGGTCTTTAACTTCTTTGCTCTCATGATCGCAAAAGCCATTTTCACTCACTCGCAGATTATCGTTAAAAGACAGGGCGTCAGGACGGGTGCTTTCGTGAAAGAGTACTCACTAGACTTTGCTGCGCAAAGTCGCTCGGGGTTTCACCCGATGAGCGGCGATAATCTGCTTGATTATCTGCGCTTTGAAGGTCGTAAAAAGAAGTTTATCAGGGTGGTGTAGGCGCACTAATTAAGCTGAGTTAGTGCTTTGATAATTATTCATCCTGAAAGAATCATTGGGAATGCTCCGCAACAAAGGCGGTTGTCCGTATCGCTACGCGCTACAAAAAATTATCCACAATGGTTAACGAAGCTTATTGTTATGATGTTCATCTTTTGAACTATAAAGGCTTACTAATGAGTGACTTTAACGATGATATTTTAATACCTTTATCCTTAGTAACTGGCTCTATGAAGGAAACAGAATCCCTTCTTCTGGTAGCTTATTCAGCCGCACCTACTATTCAATATAAAGGTAAGAGTTTTATGGTTCTCAAAGAGGCAATTGCATGGAATGAAAGCGAGGTTCCTATGTCATCAGGGGTTGAGCGTGAATTCAGGGAATTGCTTGTGAAAGAATTGCAAAAAACTTTAGTTACAGGACAGTTCAAATATACAGATGAGATGATCGAAAAATGGGCCATTCTTTTTAAAGGACAGTCTGAAGCTTTACTTAAAACGAAAAGCAAAAAAGTCCCTGACGGACTCAGAGTTTTAGTTCAAAAAGCAATTTCAAAATAATGTATAGAGGCTTACGAGCCTAAGGTGATTTTATGGCTACAAAAACAGAGATGTCTCTTGATATAAAAGTTAAGTCAGTGAAGGGTGAAACCTTAGGCTGGCTGCAGTTGACGAGCGGCAATGTTAGCTACTATCGGAAACATGCTAAAACGGAATCCGCGCGTTATACATATCAGCAGATTATGTACTTAATTGAAAAGGATTTAGAAGAAAACGAGTAACAGGGGGGTATACAAAAATCAGTTATACGTCACTGTTTCTTTGGAACAGTGACGTATAACTGAGGGGCTTATGTAGCCTATTCCGGAGGGCTGTTTTCAACAGTGACAGCCCCGTGACGGGGTAAATTACGCTAGGATATGCGATGCTTTTCCGATACCACCAAGGGGTTTTAATACGCCCTCTTCTTCCGCTCTATTGACCCACGAACGGTGGATGTCTTGAATCTCCATTGGCGTGATGGTTTTGGATTGTTTACCCTTGGTTAGTCGATCACTAATAAACGCTTTTCCATCGTTCCTTGTGCATTTGATAATCTTGTTCTGAACTTGGTGTAACCACTCCGAATACAGTTGCTCGTCATTATCTAAAAGTGGTGTATTTTGGGACTCACTGGAAGGGCTATTTTCAGACTGGTTTGAACCTGACGCGTCAGGTGCTTCTAACCGTTTTTCACTTGTTAGTGAGCCACTTATTAAACCAGTTTGACCGCTTAGCATGAGCGCAGCATCAGAAAGAGAATGGCCATTTTTCAGCAGCACTTCTAATTGTCTGGAAATGAGTCTGGTTTCTGGTATTCCACGGCTCACAAATTCACCTGTAAACCTAAACAATAAGCTCAAAATATCGAAAGCTAAAACAAAGATTAACCATTTCAAGTCCCGCGCTTTTTCTTCAGGAATGTTGAGCAACCACGCTATCATTTTGTCATCGGCACCATGACCGGATTCACTGGCAATATTGCCGCCTGTAAGCAGCCCCGCCCGTTGTGTCTCAAGGTCTGCTATCAGTTGTTTAGTGCCTGAATAGTTCTGATTTCCTGAGTAGTGGGTCTATCCCAACAAAGGTACCAAACCCACCACAGGAAATAGCGGTATCTTTGGTTCATTCCAACAGAGTTGATAAAGATGTTAATGTAGTAAAAAAACAATCACACAGGATCAACATGAGCTTGCAAATAATGGCCTCTGGAAAAATCACGGTGGGGCCGACTCAGAAAACCAGCCAGAACGGCAACCCTTATACCTTTGCATTGATGAGTGTGCCGACCAGTCAGGAGCGAACTTCGCTCTCTGTCTTTGCTTTTGGAGAGGTCGCCGATTTACTGAATGCACTAGATAAGGGTGATGAAATTACGGTGATTGGTCCCGCTTCATTGGGCGAATGGGAGTCCAGCGGCGAAAAGCGTTGTTCACTGAGTATTACTGCGGAGCAAATACTTTCGCTTTATCAATCCCGAAAGAAGCGAAAAAAGGTGCAAGCGAGTCAGGAACCGGAACCCGTCGCCGATGACTTTAACGACTCGCTAGACCATATTTGAGTGTTAAATCTGTATGCAAGAAACGGTCTTAAAACCCTTAAGATAACCTACACAAGGGTTTTGATTTCATACAAAGGCAGCTGATTCGCATAATCTGGGTTATGTTCAGCTTTCCCAAAACGAAAAGGGTATCCGATGCCAATAAGTTCAGTTTTACGTTGCTTGGCATGGGTTGTTATTTGTTTATTCCGCACACATATTATGCGCAAGTCTAAAAATAACTGGAGAAACCCATGTCTAGAAGTACCGATAACACATTACGGCTGTTAAAAGCTGGTGGCAACTTAAAAGTAAGTGCAGAAGGGAAGAGTACAGAAAACTTATTGCGTATTGTAAAGTTAGCAGCTGCTAATCAAAAATTAATAACGGTCAGTAACTTGGAAGGTAAAAGCACAGAGAATGTGCTGCGGCTAATTAAAGCTGGTGGCGATTATTTAATTGCTGAAGTTTAACAAAACATTGCTGGACTAAATTTTCATGTCAAAAGAAAAAGTACTACCAACTCAATATCATATTGAAGTGTATGAAGGTTCTTTTCGTAATGATCCTTTTTGGGCGGTCGAATCATCTACACCTTTTCCGGCAATGTCTGCTGGAGAAGTTTTTTTCACCGGTGGTTTAGATGCTGCCTTGTATGACAAACCCAATGATAATCAAGTATTTAAAATCAAAGAGTTAAAGCACATGTTTTGGATGATTGAAGGCTCTCACATTGGGCATAAACTAATGGTTTGCATAGAGCTATCCGAGAAAAATCTAAAAGATTAGACTTTAATCAAAGTTCTTAACAGTTGCGTAAAACTACGATGGCAGAGAAGTAGCAACTACACTCTAGTTAAGGTACACCCTAGTTAGAGGCCCTGCCCTTGTCCGAAGCAAGTCTAAATAGGGTTGCTTTTGCGATTTTTAGAGGGTTTTATAAATACCTCTAGACCCTATTTCTCAGCGTTGAGTTGTTTGAAATAGTCGATAATTTCAGTATCGACTGTTTTTTCGGAGGCTTTCAGGACAACATCCCGTTTTTCTGACTGGGACAACTGCTTAAATGATTCCAGTGCCTCACCTGACAGCCGCAGCTCAGCAGACTTGACGCTTTGATTGAGTCTTAACCTCAGCAATGGAGAATAGTTCTCTCGGTTAGGTGATCCCGGTTTCCGTTTCTTTGCCATGAAAGGTCGTTGCTGTGTCGTAAACATACAGTTTAAACAAACGCGTGCGCTCTTTCTAGAGCCCGACTACTTAGGCTTTTCCTGGTGAGCAGTAGGCAAGCCCAGAACTCTCCGGATCTCACCAAAAAGTGCGAAGTGTTTGCAACATTCATGCGACAAACTAAAAAAAGCGCTCAAATATTAAGAATAAGTGCGACATAGGTACGACATTAACGCGACAAAGGCGAAACTTAAGCGCGAAACGGTGGAAAATAACGAAATTTATCAGAATTTAGAGAAGTTAAGGGCGTGGCAGGATACGCTTTTTGTATTACAAAAAAGGAATCATCTGAGCAAGGACTGATAGCTTGGCTGATTTCGAGAGAAAGGTCGCTTTAATCGCCAGGCGGTAAAAGCGACCTTTCTCTGGGTGGGTAGAGGCTTTGTATTACTAGTGATTCTGATCGGCTAATCTATAAATAATATCTTGTATCGTGGGGCATTTTTCAATGCCATATGAACAAAACACACAGCAGCTCCCCGGCTTTTCACTATGATTTACTCCGCAATGTTTGCAGGTAAAAAGGTGTTCAAGAGAGTTGAGTGGCATAGCTCGAATGTCTTGCTTGCCACAGCTAGGGCAAGTCATCGTATTACTTAGTGTGACTTTGTGGTGAAGTTTGGTTTTCATTATTTTGTTCAAGACCTGCCTGTATTTATACAGGCCATTATTGCACATAATTTGTTCTCATTACTGTGTTGAACATCTTTACAGTAAGTTGAAGCATTAGTTGATATTGTGCCACTAAGTCCAGTCCGGTAGTCTGATCGGACTGGACTTATCGGACAACACTGGACATGGCTAAATTAACAATAACAGAAGCGATAAAACGATCCCCTGTCGGCAAGTCTCAGTTCTATGCAAAATATGTTGAAGGCGGCTTAATCAGTGTCTCTGTGGACAGTTCCGGCAAGAAGTATGTGGAGTCCAGTGAGCTGTTAAGATGCTTTGGTGAGATGAAGGGTATGTTGTCCGATAGTCCGTCCGAGTCCAGTCCAGTGGACTTAAAATCGGACAACACTGGACTGCCTGATAATGGACAAGCTGAGGTGATTAAACTGCTTAAAGAGCAGCTGGCAAAAGCTGAGAGCCGCGAAGAAAAGCACTTGGCCCATATTGCATCCCTGACATTGCGATTAGAACCACCCACTGAGCCAAGATCCGCTAAACGAAGCAATATTATTTCACGATGGTGGTACGGCTTGGACAAGGATGACGCTTAGAATAATTCAGAGTGTGTTCCTGTTCGAACAAAAACGATCATCTCTTGTTTGCCTTTCTTTTCAAGGTAGTAAATGAGCAGGAAATCACCGCCAATATGGCACTCTCTATGGTCTGCCCAGTTACCCACCAAAGCATGGTCTAACCACTCTTCGGCTAGTGGCTCATCATTAGCAATAAGCAGCATCATGACCTCTTTTAACTGCTTCATGTCATAACGACCTGACTTAGATAAACGTATCCAGTCTTTCTGGAATGCTTTGGTGTAGTCACTCATCCGGGGCATTGCCGCCCTTTTCTCACTGGCTTTCGATGGCATCAAACAGATCTTCCGAGCGATTAAAACGGGCTTTGGTGATAGCGCGAGCTTCTAGCATTGCTGCTTGGGTGTTTGCATTTGGCACTTGTAGAGCAAAAGGAAATGCCTGATCTGCTGCAATGCGGGTTAGAAAAACACGCACTGCATCTGATACAGATAGCCCCATTGATTCTAGAGCCTGGGCAGCATCCCTTTTCAAGTCTTCATTCACGCGAACATGAATCATGGTGGTTGTAGCCATTGGTAATCATCCTTTTAGGTTTGAGTTACATTGTATCTCAAACCTAAAAGGGTTTCCTATTAATTCCCAACAACACCAGAGCAGCCATTGGTGGGTATGGCGGGGAGCCGGACACTGCTTGTTTTTTGACTGTGGTTTAGTAGGACGATCCAGAAGGATCGCCACTATGTTACACACGGAACATCGTGGGTTTAATTTACATGTAACCTAAAGCGAACACGTTTGTATTCTTGATGTAAATTAATTGTCGATTAATTGTAAATTCTTACAAGAACAGTACAAACGTGTTCTAAATAATTGACAATTAATTCACATATATTTTACATCACAGCAAAATTTCCCTTAAAGATGCCATTGAAAACAGCAGGCGGAGCCTGTTTGAGGCGTTAGTGGTCATTGAATGATGAGCGTTAACGCCGATGCTTGTACGTCACTGTGTCTTTAGGACAGTGACGTACAACTGAAAGCTTGGCTACAACAGGCTATTAGCACGGTTTTTGACAGTGACGGCCCAG
>NZ_CAKZLP010000044.1 GCF_937127095.1 uncultured Amphritea sp. | reverse complement strand
GTCGCATTCGCAAGGTTGTTCGCATGAGCCTGTTGAGAGCGCATATTTTCCCGCGCCCCACTCATGGCCAGATACAACACTTTATCCATTGGATTCCCCGTTTGCCGTTCAGACGCTAAAACGGTCAGACATTGCCGCTTTAGGGTTAAAAATTCACTCCTCTGTAGAATGCAATGGCTGTGCCAATCTTTATAAAAGACACAAAAAAAGGCGACCGAAGTCGCCTTATAGTTAAACACTGTTGCGTAAACAATCAGATCTGCAAAATAGCCTGCGTCACAGTGTTCAGAGTTTCCAGGGTTTTCGAGTTTGCCTGGAAGTTACGTTGCGCCTCGATCAGCCTTACCAGTTCAGTCGACAGATCGACGTTGGATTGCTCCAGCGCGGCAGAACGCAGACTACCGTTCAAACCGGTTCCCGGTGGGTTAAGCACCGCATTACCGGAGGTCAGTGTTGCACCCCATTCGGTATCACCGGATGGCTGTAGGCCAGACTGGTTTTCAAAAGTAGCAAAGGCGACCACACCCAGGTTTTGTTTCTGACCATTAGAGAAGGCAGCAACCATCTCACCGGTTTCAGCAAAGCTGACCCCAATAAGGTCACCTTTGGTATAACCATCCTGTGAGGACGCTTTCACAATCGACGCAGAGGCAAACTGAGTACTACCCGACAGATCCAGCGTAATCTGCGTTTCAGTATTCGCCGGATCAGCGCCTTTAATCGTCAACTGAGGAGCCACAGCTCCTGGGGAAAAAGACGTCCCGTTAACATTATTCAGGAAACCACTGGTAGGATCAAAGCCCAGCATAACAGAGCCAACCTCACTCAGAGTGTCCTGCGGCTTAACTGCAAAACCTGACTCCCCCGGGTCGACACTTTTACCAATATTGAGTAGTTCAGTACCGTTGAGATAGGCGAACATCTGATACTGACCACGGTAGCTATTGTCACCTTCAAAGGTACGATCAGGAACCGCCGTCAATACCGTAGTACTTGGAGCACCTGTTGCAATATCAGTCTCAGCGATACTAAATTCAGAACCAATATTACCGTAGTCGGCCTTAAAACGAATATCCAGCCTGAATTCACCCGCTTCATCTACAACGGTAATCGACTCAACATTGGGGTTGCGATCCTTAATATCCGTCTCTCTGGAGCGAATAAGATCAGCAATATCATTCAACGTAGGCACCGTCGGACTGGTCGTAATTGGGATAGGAACTCCGCCAATATTGAGTTCTGTATCGGCTGCAGGCACAGTTAAAGTGTAAGAGTAGTTCTCGTTAGCATCCCGCTCAGTCGGCTCAGGCGTAACATCAATGCCGCTAGCATCATTAATCAGCATATCGCCATAGCTGCTATATTTAGCAAAGGTCTCAAAACTGAGCGACCCTTGCCCTGCCGGAGCAGGAGCAGCGCCCTGTCTGAATATCATCGTACTGGTATCAATACGCTTATCAGTACTCTTCAAAACATCCAGATCGACCGGATCAGGCGTACCGGCAGCATCAAAACTAACACTGACCCCACTAATCGTCAGACTGGTAGGCAATGTCACATCAACCGCGTAAACATCGCGAACCGGCCGCTGCTCAACCATATTGTATTTAACGGTGTGCTCATTACCCAGGCTATCAAAGGTACGTACAGTAGTACTGTAGGTGAATGAAGCCGGCACATCCTTATCATAGGGCGAACTCAACAATGTAGGGTCAGCCGCATCGTTGATATTAAATGACAGACCTATATTACCAGTCGCCTGCGGCGGGCTCTCTTTCTGATCGACCGCCAGATTACCGATTGGCAGACGGTTGCCTTGAGAGTCTAATCCATACCCCTGCAGGTATTTACCTGACTTGGAGACCACGAACCCATCTTTATTCAGTTCAAAGGCACCGGCACGAGTGTAGGTGACACCGCCCTGACCATCATCCAGTTGAAAGAAGCCAGAGCCATTGATCGCCAGATCCAGGTTATTACTGGTAAATTCAGTCGTCCCTGCCTGAAAGTTCTGCGCAATATCCGTTACGGTCACACCGGAGCCTGCCACATTACTTGAGCCAGCACCGACGACTGCGGTTGCGTAGATATCACCGAACTCGGTACGTGAGGCTTTGAAACCAATGGTACTGGAGTTAGCGATGTTATTACCGGTCACATCCAGATTAGTGGATGCCGCTTTAAGACCTGTTATCGCAGTATTAAAACCCGCCATGATTGTTCTCCAATTAACCTATTCGTTTGACATCGCTGAAGTCGACTGAACCCGCATCAGTATTCACTTTCATACCGATACCGTTCTGCCCCAGCGTGACGCTATTGACGTTATAAGCAATAAAACTGCTAGCCGTTTTGTAGTTACCATCGACCTGTGCTTCAGCAACAACCCGATACTGCCCTGCAGGGCGCTCTCCGGCACTCCAGGCAAAGTAATGATCGCCTGCGCTCTGACTACCCATCTCAACTTCATCCACGAGATTATTAGCACTGTCGTAGATAGAGACGCGCAGATTTTCAGTACTCACAGGCAGCTCAACGACGCCCCGGATCTCACCGGCTTCAGCCACCTGAGCCACATCAGTTTTGGCATACACATCCTGACCAATCATAGAGGACGCTTGCAGCGCCGCCTGACTGGAGAGAAGTGACGCTGACATGTTTTCCATCGTCGTATTCAGCTTGGCGATATTCTCCACCGTACTCATACTGGCGATCTGCTGCATAAACTCACTGGTTTCAGCCGGACTGGTAGGGTCCTGGTTTTGCAGCTGAGCAATCATCAGCTTCATAAACATCTCACTGTCAGCGTTGGAGCTACTTGCAGTTGAAGTAGAACCCGTCTGATTCTGCGCATTGATCTTGTCGTAGACCGATTGCGTTCCGGAAACGTCGTTAACACTCATATCTATAACCTCACATCAGATCGTCTGAGCTTACTGGCCCAGAGTCAGCGCCTTCTGCATCATCTGTTTTGCAGTATTCATGATCTCAGCATTTATCTGAAACGAGCGTGACGCCGAGATCATATCCGCCATCTCTTCTACAACATTTACATTGGGGTAGTAGACATAACCATTCTCATCCGCCATCGGGTGATCCGGGTTATATTCCTGACGCAACGGGGCATCACTTTCGACTATCCCTGATATATTAACGCCCTGTCCGGCCTGCACACCCATAGGCAGACTTCCAGGCTGTAGGTTCTCGAGCTGTTTCAGCTCAAATACAGGCTTGCGGGCGCGATAGGTTTCACCAGCACTGCTGCTGACACTCTCGGCATTTGCCATATTGCTGGCGGTGGTATTCAGACGCACGGTCTGTGCGCTCATCGCCGAACCCGCAATATTAAAAACATTACCCAGAGACATGATTATTCACCCCTTATCGCGTTGCTAAGACCTTTAAACTTCTTATTCAGGAACTCAAATGACGCCTGATAATCGACCGCATTTTTACTATAGCGCGCCATCTCTTCCTGAACATCGACCGTATTGCCATCAACACTAGGCTGAGTGGGAATCCGGTACATCAGCTCTGCTGCAAAATCAGGGCTGACCAAACCACTGCTGTGTCCTGCATCGGTCCGCGCCATCTTCAATGGTTGCTGACCATCCTGAACACCTTGCAAAATACTTTGAAAGTCGATATCCCGGGCTTTATAGTTTGGCGTATCACCGTTTGCGATATTATTTGCCAAAATTTCAGCACGCTGAACACGGACGTTAACTGCCTGTTCATGAATACCCAGCGCTTTGTCAAAGCTGATTGCCATCGGTCTGCCTCAAAGTTTCATATTACCCAAACAATGCAAAAGCGATACCAACACAAAAAACTACTTTTAAAACATTAGCTTAATATTTACATGGTATTAAAGCGGCAACGGTTATCCGGGTCAAAGCGGCAACGTAGGAGGGAGAGCGGCAAAGCGGCAAAGCGGCAAAGCGGCAAGGTGAAACAGAGGACGGCAACGCAGGGAAGGAATGACTCAGGTTGCGGGTTGCGTTATCACGATCCTGCACTTTCCCGGCAAGGCTTTATTCTTTTTCGAGCGACAGGCAAGTCACGCTCTAGGTGACGTTCGGGCTACGGCTTTAAAACCTTTATGACAATAAAACAACAGCCGTAAATAAATAAAAACGCGCCTGAAGCGCGCTTATTTTACTTAGCCCGATAGATGATTCCGGGGCGACAATGAACCATTTCAAAGAGATTATGCAGTTCACCGATCGATTCAGAGGCACCCAGTAACAGGTAACCACCCGGCTTAAGGGTTTTATGTATTTTTTGCAAAATATCTTGCTTTCGCTCAGAGGAAAAGTAGATCAGCACATTACGGCAAAATACGATATCGCATGGGCCAATACCGTTATAGGCTCCCAGCAGGTTGAGCTCTTTAAATGTGACCCGCTTCTTGATCTTTGGTAGCAATTTCCAGGCGTCTCTCACCCCTGGCTCAAAAAACTTCTTTAACCGATCCTGAGACAACCCTCTGCCAAGCGCCAGCATCTCATATTCAGCCAGCCTTGCCTGATCCAGCACCCGGGTAGAGATATCGGTGGCGATAATCTCTTCACCCATTCTGAAAGCGCCTGAATTCTGCTCTTTAAACTCATCAATAATCATACTGATCGAGTAGGGTTCCTGCCCTGTAGAACAGGCCGCTGACCAGATTTTCAATCGCTGAGAAGAGGACTTCTCTGCCAGTTCTGGCAGCAGTTTATCTTTTAATATTTCATAGGGATGAATATCACGAAACCAAAGGGTTTCATTGGTGGTCATTGCATTAATGACCTGTTCTTTCAAACGGCTATTACCGGGACGCTCAAACGTCACAACCAGTTGTCCCAGCGACGTGAACTGACCATCAAGCAGAATTTTACTTAAGCGACTCTCTACCAGATACTGTTTATGTTTAGCCAGCAGTATGCCGCAAGCCTGCTCGAGAAACTGGCAGAACTGTTCAAATTCCTGTGGCGTAATCTTTATTTTCTGGCCGTTCAGAGCCCTATCCTCTTTCGGTATCGTATGATTCACCCCTCTACTGACTCAATGCGCGCAATCACTGCCTCAGCTAATTCATCGGGATTAAACTTGCCAATGAAAGCATCAGCACCGACGCGTTTCACCATAGCCAGATTGAAACGACCACTCAGGGAGCTATGCAACATCACATGCAATGGCTTCAGACGAATATCTTCCCGAATTTTCTTAACCAGAGTATAGCCATCCATTTGCGGCATCTCGATATCAGAGATCACCATCAAAAACATATCGGTCATGCGCTGATCTTTATCAGCCATTTGGGTCAACATATCAAGTGCAGCTTTACCGTCATTGGCAGTTGTCACCTTGATATTCAGATTTTCCAGCGCTTTCTTAACCTGAGTTCTTGCAACACTTGAGTCATCAACCACCAGTATATGATACTGAGCCGCATTCTTTTTGAAACTTTCAGTGACAACAGTTGTTTTTACATCAGTGCTCACCGGTATAAGATCAGCCAACACCTGTTCAACATCCAGAATCTCAATCAGGCCCCCGTCATGCTGCACGACAGCCGTCAGGTAGTTTTTCTCATTGGTCTCTATGGGTGGCGGGCTAACCTGATCCCACTTAGCAGGCAGAATACGGTCAACATTACGCACAAGAAACGCAAGAACCCTGCGGTTGTACTCCGATACGATGAGAAAACAGCTCAATCGCTCCTCAGCGGCAATCGGGTCTCCGCCAATCGCCTGAGAAAGATCAATGACTGGAATTGTTTCTCCGCGAATGTGCGCCAGACCTTTTAGCGCCGTCGTCTGCTTCGGAATACCAGTCAACTCAGGACAGGTCAGAACTTCCCGGACTTTAAAAACATTGATGCCATATTCCTGGTCATCATTCAGCCCGAACAAAAGCAGTTCCAGACGGTTCTGTCCCGCCATATTGGTACGTTGGTTTACAGTACTGTTTATACCTGACATGATGCTCTCTGTACTAAGCGTTACCTGAACATTGCCACCTGAGTTGCAATGCGAACTTCCGGATTAAGCGTGAAACTATA
>NZ_CAKZLP010000043.1 GCF_937127095.1 uncultured Amphritea sp. | reverse complement strand
GCTCTCTGTACTAAGCGTTACCTGAACATTGCCACCTGAGTTGCAATGCGAACTTCCGGATTAAGCGTGAAACTATATATATTCTCCACAATAATCACACTTATAGCTATGTTAGCTGCGCCAGTAAAGAGCACTTTGGCTGCAGAATCAGACTCTATCACCCAAAAAGCACAACAACACCTGATAAATCAGTACCAGATAATCAACCCGATGTCGCGAACCGTGGTCAGGGTAAATCCTCTGGCCAGCACACTCGATAAGCGCACCTGCAATCTCCCAATATCCTTTATTCATGCACCCGGCAGGGCATCCCGAATAACCATTAAGGCCGTCTGTGACAAGCCTTCATGGGCCATTTTTATTACCGCTACCATCGAACAATGGCAACCTGTAGCCGTAACCAGCAGAGCGTTAAGCAAAGGCACCATTTTGGGTGACTCCGATATTTATCTCAAAGAGTTTGATACTCGCAGGCTGACATCGCCCTATTTTACGAATCCAGGAGAGCTGATCGGCAGAGAGATAAAAAGAGCGATTACAGCGAACCAGATAATCTCGCCAACCCTGGTGGAGAAAAAATTACTGATACGCAAAGGCGACCTGGTCTATATTGAGGCAAACAAAGGGGCTATGCTCATCCGGATGACGGGCACAGCGGAACAGGATGGCGCATTAGGTGAGCAGATCACTGTTATTAACAGTCGCTCAGGAAAAAAAGTCTACGGATATGTAAAAAGCCAGGGTGTTATCTCAGTTAATACCCAGTAACAGTCGCTCGCAGGCCGATATCTGAGCTGCTATACTCGGGGCATTATTTTTACAAATACTGTTAAAGTTTTACATCGGCACGCCGATATCTGTGTCTAGAACAGAATGAGGACCAGAAAATGGTTATTGATATCACGGGTTTAACGTCTTCTTCACAGGCGGCTAACTCTCGTGCCAAGGTAAGCAATCAGCCTGCGCCCGAGAGTAAAGCGCAGCAATCGTCTACGGCGCCACAAGGCACACTATCGTCAGGTGTCAGCTTCAGCGATGCAGCACAAGCCATACAGAAAAGTGTCGGCCAGGCCGTTAGCGAGGGCCCGTCTGTTAATGAACAGAAAGTAGCCGAACTGAAAGCAGCCATTGATAATGGCAGCTATCAGATCAACTACGAAAGCACCGCGCGCGGCCTGCTCCAGTTAGAAAGCATGCTGGACTAATCTGACTGTGACCGCCCTGCCGCCACTCGACAAAATAAATGCCCTGACCACTCAGGGCATAACTTTTCTTACGGCACTGAACGATTTTCTTGAGGCTGAGTATATTGCTTTGCAACAACGTGACGTTGGGCTGTTACAAGAATTAATCGAGAAGAAGACCGAAACCCTGCAACAACTCGAAGAAAACAATCAGGCCCGCAACCAACTATTTATCTCCGCAGGTATAACCCCCGACAAAGCGGGCCTACAAAGCTTTAAAGCGCAGTTAAGTGAACCAGAAGCAACGTCCTTTACTGCATACTGGAGTGAACTGGAGCACGTTTTGCGTCAGGTGAATGATAAGAATAAGCGCAATGAGATTATCATTACCCGCAATAGCCGTAATCTGGAACAACTGATGGGCATCATCCGAGGACAAAACCAGAAAAACACTCTCTACAATCAGAGCGGTGGAAAAGGTAATTATGCTGCGCAAAACAGCCTTGGAAAAGCCTGATTTTTTTTGATTTCCCCGTGACCTCAGACCTCATAACAAGTAGAATCCCTGCCACTGTCTCCCTATAGCTCGAGCGGATCGAATAAGCCACTCCTGATAATGATTAGACAGGGGTTGTTATCAATACTTAATCCAAAAGCATCTATAGTGGCGTCTTTTTCTTTGTATGAGGATATAGCTCAGCTGGATAGAGCAGCCCCCTCCTAAGGGGCAGGTCGGGGGTTCAAATCCCTCTATCCTCGCCATACAAGTCATTAATATCAAAAACGTTCAAGTCTAACAGCCTTTCCTCTTGGTACTGACCAAACAGCGGCCTTTGCACTTATCGCTTTCTCTGCCGCATTAACACGTAACCATCCGGTGAATCCATCTGGCATCACAAGCCTGTCCCCTAATCCAGGTGCCACCAATCTTTAAGTGAGCATTCTCAATGCTTCATACTTAACAGACCAGCCGAGTCAACGACGCCGTTTTATTCAAGCGCTGAAAGCCATGACCCTGGCCTGCAGCCAGAAAACGCCATTGTCCAGCTCGTCAGGGATCATGCTGCCAACACTAACCTGGCTCATAAGTAGCGGGCCAGGCAGGATATCAGTAAGCAAACCTGGAATGGCTGATATTTAAGATTGGTTTGCCAGGGCCTTTACTGATATTGACCGAAGTGAACCGTTAGCCATACAAACGCGCCAAAGCGAACGGTACACTCCATAATGTTACATTAGCCGTTCAATAATCAGCGCTATCCCCTGTCCTCCACCGATGCACATCGTGACCAGTCCATAGCAGCCCCCGGTGCGGTCCAGTTCGGACATCGTTTTTACAATAAGCATAGACCCCGTCGCACCAACCGGGTGTCCCAATGCTACGGCACCTCCATTCGGATTCACTTTATCCACAGGCATACCCAATAGATCTGTTACCGCCATCGCCTGAGCGGCAAACGCTTCATTGGACTCAATCACATCGATATCCTGCATGTTCAGCCCGGCATTGTTTAGTGCTTGCTTAACGGCTGGTACCGGCCCCAGCCCCATCAGTGCCGGGGCTACACCGGCAAAAGCATAACTGAGAATACGGCAGCGGGGTGCCAGTCCCCTGCGTTGGGTTTCTTCCATGGTGGTCATGACCAATGCTGCAGCACCATCATTGAGGCCCGAGGCATTGCCTGGGGTGACGATGCCATCTTGCTTAAATGCGGGCCGTAGTTTTGCCAGACTCGCCATAGTCGTGTCTGCCCGGGGATGTTCATCCGTGTCAAAAACAAACTCCTTACGACCCTGTTTTACCATTACCGGGACGATCTGTTCCCGGAAATAGCCGTTTTTGATCGCAGTACAAGCGCGGCGGTGACTCTCCTCAGCAAACCGGTCCAGATCCTCCCGGCAATAACCCTGCTGTGCAGCAACATTCTCTGCGGTGATCCCCATATGGCCGCTACCGAACGGGTCACTGAGAATCCCCAGCGTCATATCCACAATATTGCTGTCACCCATCCGGGCTCCATTTCGGGCAGCCGGTATCAGATATGCCCCACGACTCATACTCTCGGCACCTCCCGCCAGGGCAATCTTACTGTCTCCCATCACCAGTAACTGAGCGGCGGAGATAACCGACTGTACCGAAGAGCCGCACAGGCGATTAACATTAACGGCTGCTGACGATTCCGGCAGACCCGCATTCAGAGCAATATGCCGGGACAAATAAGCATCCTCTGGGGCCGTGGTGATAATATGGCCAAACAGCGCATGGTCAAAATCTGCAGCGGGTATCGCTGAACGACGGATCGCCTCAGTGGCTGCCGCTGTTCCCAGCTCCGCCGGAGACAACCCCGACAGACTGCCGCCAAAAGCACCGATGGCAGTCCGTACTCCATCAACAATTACTACATCACTTAACTTCATTTTTGGTATTCCTTAATCGTTGCGGTTAACGGCCCAGCATCGGGCGGGCTATTACCTCTTTCATAATCTCTGATGTACCGGCATAGATAGTCTGAACACGGGCATCAACGTAAAACCGGGAGATAGGATATTCCGTGGTATAACCATAGCCACCGAACAGCTGCAGACACTGATCTACCGCCTGACATTGCATCTCGGTAGAACTAAGTTTAAGTAGGGCAGCATCCTCAATGGTCATCTCGCCGCTACTATATTTGTGCATACATTGCCGGTAGTAAGCACGACACAGTTCTAGCTGGGTTTTGACTTCGGCCAGCTTGAAGCGGGTGTTCTGAAAACGGCCCACTGACTGACCAAACGCCTTACGTTGCTGAACGTAGTCCAGGGTTAGTGCCAACGCACCGTCGGTCGCAGCAATAGCCTGCGTAGCACACCCCAACCGTTCTCTCGGCAACTCTTCCATCAAATAGAAAAAGCCCCGATTTTCCTCTCCCAATAGCGCATCCGCTGGTAACCGGAGATTATCGAAAAATAGCTCGGCAGTGTCGCTGCTATGCTGACCAATCTTGCTGATCCCTTTGCCCCGAGAGAAGCCTGGCAGAGAAGAGTCCACCAGAAAAAGAGAGATCCCCCGGGCCCCGGCAAGTGGATCAGTAGAAGCACAGACAATCACCAGATCCGCTAGCAGACCATTAGTAATAAATATTTTGGAGCCGTTGAGCAGCCACTCATCGCCATCCCGTACCGCACTTGTACGCAACGCAGCCAGATCGCTGCCTGAACCAGGCTCAGTCATGGCTATAGCGCCTACCACATCACCACTCACCATCCCCGGCAGCCACTGCTGTTTTTGGGCTTCAGTACCCCGGTGCAGGATATAAGGGGCAACAATATTGGAGTGGATATTAAAGCTGCTGGCAAGACCGCCATACCCCATCTGAGCGATTTCACCCAACACTAGCTGAGCTACTTCAAATGGAGCGCTGGCAGCGCCATACTGCTCTGGCAGATCGACACACAGCATTCCGGCGCGCCCCAGTGTAGGCCAGATCTCGCGGGGCATAATGCCAGCCTTTTCCCAGGCTTCGTAATATGGGGCAACCTCCCGATCCAGGGCTCGCCGGGTCATATCCCGGAAAAGCGTCAGCTCAGCGGTATCCACATCAGTATCTGAAGAGTTCATTACTAGTCTCCTTACTTAGATTCCATGCGGATAGCCGCATCTAAGCGGATCACTTCACCATTAAGATACGGATTGCCGATTATGTGGCAACACAGGTCCGCGAACTCTTCCGGCAAACCGAAGCGTTTTGGGCATTGCACCATCTCGATCAGCGGCTCCCGTACTTTGTCCGGCAGTGATTTCATCATCGGGGTATCAAATAGCCCCGGAGCAATCGTCATGACGCGTATATTATGAGGCGCCAGATCACGCGCGAGGGGCAGGGTCATACCGACAATAGCGGCTTTACTGGCACTATACGCAGCCTGTCCCATCTGACCATCAAACGCCGCTACCGACGCGGTATTGATGATGACGCCCTGCTCTTCAACTTCACCTTTGGCCGCCATTTTTTCTGCGGCGACCCGCAGTACATTGAAGGTGCCGTTAAGATTGATATTGATCGCATGACTAAACTGGTTCAGTGGCAGAGCACCTTCCCGACCCAGTACTTTGCCAGCCGCAACAATACCTGCGCAGTTAACACAGATATCCAGCCGACCCCAATGCGCTACACCATCGCTAATCGCCGCCTCAACCTCATCGGCATTAGTGACATCCACCCGGTAAAAGCGAACCTGCTGCGGATACTGCGCCTTCAAAGTCTGGCCGGCATCATCATTCAAATCCAGCACCAGGACTTGTGCCCCTTCGGCCAACAGTCGCAGGCTAGTTGCCAACCCTAATCCGGATGCTCCGCCACTGACCACAGCCACTTTATTGGTAATCTTCATAGACACTCGAGCTCCCGTATTTCTTATCTTTATAGTGCAGGGAGTATCCGGTGAACCCAGACAAAAGAGCTATGACCAATACAGACAATCTATTTGATAAAAACGACCACCCGGTTCAAACCAGACCCCACAGCAATTTTTTTGTACCTTAGACAACAACAAGGTATTCTCTTCCTATTAGGGAAAACCATTATTTACTATGAAAAAGAAACTGGTATCCAATCACTACATTCAGGCCAGCCTGCACGGAGTACTCAAGCAGGGACTTGACCCGCAACCTCTACTTGAACGCGCAGCAGTGCCTGTTGAGTTAATGCATAAGCCCCGGGCACGGATCACTGAAGTTCAATTAGCTAATCTGATACGGGCGGTCTGGCGTACCACAGGCGATGAATTTATGGGGTTAACTGAACGCCCCTGTAAAAACGGTGTTTTCGCCCTGATGATGGAATCTCTGTTCCACTTAAAAACACTTGGAGCGATGTTGCAGCAAAGTGTGCGTTTCTATAATGCAGTACAGAGCGAGGCCAATTTTACCATCGGAATCAGCGGTGACAGAGTAGACGTTGATATCACTCTGGTCCGGCCAGAATTAGACCCGGATCATCTGTTGCAGGAGTTTTTGTTACTCATGTGGCAGCGATTCAGTAGCTGGCTGGTCAACCGCCAACTTACGATTCAAACCACCCGCTTTAATTACCATGCACCAGCGCATCACGAAGAATACCCGCCTATGTTCGGCGAACAATTACTGTTTGACCAACCCACCGCCGGATTCACGTTCAGTAGTAAATTGCTGGCCCTGCCCCGAGTACGGGACCCGATGGAGCTGGATAGCTTTCTGCGCCAGTCTCCTCTCGAGGTGCTACGTCGGGTTGGTGATAACAATAGCCTCAGTATTCGGGTACAACGTCTGATTCTGAACAAAGGGCTGGAGCTGGCACCGACACTGGAAGAAATTGCCTGCGGTCTGCATATGACCTCCCGTACTTTGCGCCGAAAATTAAAGGATGAAGGGAGTAGTTATCAACAGATAAAAGATCGGATTCGTTGCGATACTGCCATCCGTTTACTCACTGAGGAACGCCTCACTGTCGCTGAGACCAGTGCATTAATCGGTTTCACCGAACAGGCTGCATTCTGCCGGGCTTTCAAAAGCTGGACCGGTGTGGCACCCAGCGCATACCTGGCCATTAACCATTAATACTGATCAGTATCTGACCGCTTTTATCAAATGCTTTGGACAGTTTGATCATTGCCACCACCGCTCCCAGCGGACACTCTTACTGCTAAACAAAAATAACAAGGCTGTCATCCATGCTACCCGAAGTCCAAACTGCCACAGTAAACACCATCGGTGATGGCTTACGCCGCGCCGCCAAACGCTTTGCAGGTAAAGAAGCGATCATTTTCCAGCAGCGCCGCTGGACGTATCAACAACTGGATCACTCTGTTAACCGGGTAGCCAACTTTCTGCTGCAAAGCGGATTAAAACCCGGTGATCGGGTTGCCGCATTCGGCAAAAACTCTGACGCTTACCTGATTCTATTTCTGGCTTGCGCCCGCGCTGGCATGATCCATGTTCCGATCAATTTCGCTCTGGTCAAAGATGAACTGCTGTATTTGCTAAACCAGTCAGGCGCTGTGGCGATCTTTATGGATGAGGATCTAATCGATCATGTGGATGCCGTGCTGCAAGATACCGCGATAACAACTACCGGTTCGCTGCACGCGCAGGCAGCATCGGAGTCATTGGCAGACATTCTGCACGTAAGCCTGTCGGATGCTGACCACCAACCACCAAAGGTAATCGTACAAGATACCGATATTGCACAGATCCTTTACACGTCAGGCACCACCTCGCATCCAAAAGGAGCGATGCATACCCACCGCGGCTTCATGGCCGAATACAGTAGCTGCATTCAACACCTGGACATTACTTCAGAGAACCGTTCTCTGGCTGCTCTGCCGCTATATCACTCAGCTCAGATGCATGTGTTTACTATGCCGGCACTGATGATGGGGGCCATGAGCTATATCCTGCAAGCGCCGCTGCCAAATCAGGTGTTTGAAGCCATCAGCAGTGAAAGACTTAATTCAGTATTCGCACCACCGACTGTCTGGATCGGGTTGTTACGTGACAGCGGATTCGATCAGCACGACCTCAGCTCACTGGTAAATGTTTACTACGGTGCTTCTATTATGCCAGAGCCAATCGTCGCTGAGCTGCAACAACGTCTACCCGGCTGCCGCCTGTTTAACTGCTATGGCCAGAGCGAAATGGCACCGCTCGCCACCGTACTGGCACCAGAAGAGCAGGCAGGCAGACTCGCTTCAATAGGTAAACCCATCATGTCGGTAGAAACCCGGATTGTCGACCCACTGACTATGGAAGATTGCCTTCCCGGTAAGCAGGGTGAGATTATCCACCGCTCCCCCCATGTGATGGTGGGCTACTGGGATAAACCAGATCAGACTGCAGAAGCCTTTGCCGGTGGCTGGTTCCACTCTGGCGACCTGGCCTATGCTGATGAAGAGGGTTACATCTACATCGTTGACCGGATCAAAGATGTCGTAAATACCGGCGGCGTCCTGGTTGCCAGCCGGGATGTGGAAGAAGCGCTATACCTGCATCCAGCTATCGCAGAGGTTGCTGTGATCGGTACACCTCACGAGAAATGGATCGAAGCAATCACAGCCGTAGTGGTATTCAAGCATGGAAAGGATGCGGACTGCGATGAACTGACCCGACACTGCCAGCAGCACCTGGCAGCGTTCAAGGTTCCTAAATCCTTTATCATTACCGATGCCTTGCCCAAGAACACAGCGGGAAAACTGCTTAAGCGAAAGCTACGTGAACAATACAACGAAGCACAACTGGACGCTGCCCTGTCAGTTTGAGTCATTATCAATCCGGCGATCAGATCTATTCACAAAGCGGAGTTGATCGCCGGACACTCAAAGCACTTCGCAACCCTTTCTGGTTTTATTTAAAACATTCACATGCGACTCAACACCCTCGCTGTCTATTAACATCGCTCACTAAACGATAATGCACTAAACACGCCGGCCAAACCTTTACCTGTCTGGCATAGTGCAGCCGAAGGTTGTCCGGTTGAAAAACACGTTTCGCCCTGCGTCTTTCAGCAACCGCTTAATAAAGCTCAGTAGTACTTTCTCAATCCTGTTCTCGCTATAAATTATAAAACGACACCTCCTTGATGCTTCTCGGTTGAGATCATATTCGTCGGAAAGCGTTTGCCATTCATTTCAGAATTTCAGACGTTTTTGTTGATATTTTCTGGAAAAATGCAGGTTAGGCTGACCATAACCATGTCTTATTTTTTCACTCGTCGTAGTAATTTTTTTATTTACTCATAGCCTGATTAAAGGATAAATTATTTGCTAAAGGACGTGCGGCTTCAGAAAAGGGGTTTATTAATAGTTGTAAAGTATGTGTGAAACTTAAGGCGAGGAACACGATATGATTAAACGGAATACTCGACTGGCGACAGTGCTATCTGTCGCAGCTCTCTTAACCGGCTGTGTGGCCGGACAAAGCGGCGTCAAACCAACTACAAAACTGACCGCGGACGATGCCAAAGGCGGTTTTCTGGCAGCTGGAGAGATGGTTAAAACAGATGTTAGTACTGGAGCGGCGTTCAATGGTGCTAACAAAGTGCTCATCGCTAGCTTTAAGGTCGGCTTTGTGGAAAGTAAGCGCGCATCGGTTCAAGCGGGTGGAGGTCTGACTGGAAGCGCATTTGGTGGTAAATCCACGGCATTGATGAAAATGGAAGGGCTGTCAGCCACAACCATGCAAAAAGTCACTGACTCTGCCTATCAGCAATTTAAAGAAAAACTTACCGCGCAAGGCTATACACTGGTAGACCACTCACAGCTGTTCAACCAACCCAAGTTTGAACAGGTCAAACGTTATGATATGCCGTTAAAGGTAGACAATTCAGGGCTTCTTTCAGATTATGGCGTGAGCTATTACTTCTCGCCAAAGCCATTAGGAACAAGTACGCCTATTTATATGGGAGAAATTCCCGGTGAAATGGGTGGAATTGGCTGGTCAGGCCCAAATGCGTATACCAGTGAGTTTGCCGCAGAATCGGGTGTTCGCGTTATTAATCTTGCCTATGTTATCGACTTTGCCTACACAGATAGCTATGGCGGATGGCATACGAACTCAAGTTCAATATCAGTCGGCCAGCTTATGTCCGTCGTACCTGGTGCTCAATTGACGATTATTGGCGGCCATGGAGGCACCTTTAGCAAAGCCATTGGAAGTATACGAACTGAAGAGGGGTTAGTCTCTGAAGCCGACATAGGGACATTAGCCGATACCACCTCCGAAACCAACAAGGCTGTTCAAATGGCCACTAATGTTATTGGTATTCTTGGGGGTATTGGCAGCAACAGCTCCCGTGAATACACGTTAAAAGTCAATGAAGCGAAGTTCCAAAACCAAGCGACCCTTCTGGCAGAAAAGATGAATAATAACTTCATCAATAAAATGGTGCAGTTAAGATAACGTTTAATAAACTGGCTCTTGCAGTCGTAATCTTTAAGTAACTTATTGATTGCAAGAGCTAACCACTTGTAACCACCGCTTTAACATGCCTGCGATGCATGTCAGGCTTCATCGCACCCCGTTAGAACATCACTGATGTCACATCCACTCCAGAAGCTGACTGAATATCATAGGGAATCAAAAAAGCATATACAGTTTCGGCCATTACGCTTAGCTTTATAAAGCGCTTTATCAGCTTTTGATACCAAAGAGGATTTGCTATCAGTGCTTTCAGCAGTCACCAACCCTGCACTCAGACTTATATTCATAACCTGACCCGCATCCGTTCTGAAATCAAGTTCTGATAGTTCTAATCGAAGCCGTTCCATTGCAGTGAATGCATCTTTCAGTTCTACCTGAGGCATGAGAATAGCGAACTCTTCGCCACCATAGCGATACGCACTATCGACTGAGCGCAAGTGTAATTTGATTAAAAGGCCTAGTTTTTTCAACACCTGATCACCAAACGGGTGCCCAAAGGAGTCGTTTAAATCCTTAAAGCAATCCAGGTCGATCATGCAGAGGGATAAAGGCTGCTTATAACGGCGGGATCTTTCCAGCTCTGTCTCAAGTTCGTTATAAAAGTGTCTGGAGTTATACAGCTGGGTTAGCTCATCAACCTGGCTAAGTTCACGATAGAGCCTCTCTCGCTCAGTTAATTCAAACTCGGCTTTTTTCCGATCAGTGATAACCACCAGCGTTTCGATAGCGCCAATAAGATCGCCATCTGCATTTTTGATTGGAGAGGCGGTAAAGGATAGCCATTCGCCACCTTTACCTATGTCAGGAAAGAAGTCCTCTGCCATAAAGGCTCCCTGGAGAACATCTGATGGGTGATACCTGGCTTCGTAGAACTGATCAAGCTCAGGCGTTTGCACACCATCAACTATCAGGTCGGCCATCGTAGGTCTTTTATTTTTGTAAAAAGGTCGCCACTGATCCTGGGTACCGACGATCTCGTTGGCACTCAACCCAGATGCTATTTCCAGAGACGCATTCCAATGGGTAATGACATGATGCTTATTGATAATAAACGCAGGGATCGGAATATCATCCAACAGCTCAGCGACACTAATACCATCCAGCTCATTTTTTAACTCAGACACAACGGCTCTCATTCAAGTTACAACGTTGAATACAGAATCGAGCATTCAAAAGTGTGGATTGTCAGCCTACCTTTGATTCAGTGTCGAATTATAAACAAAGCGTAAGAAAACGCCCATAGAACCTTAGATTAAGCTCTTAGATTAAGCTCTTGGATTAAACACTTATGTTAAGCTCTTATGTTAAGCTCTTAGATTAAACACTTGAATCAGGGCTGACAGGGCTTATTACACTTCAGCCCCGCTAATCGATAGCCAGAACATAAAGCTGATAAATAGCGTCAAGACCTCTCTTTAAAAGAGACCGAAAGCCCGCCAGTTAAATCTATTTAATCCACAGCCGATGATAACCGCAGATATTATTGCGAGCGATAAAGTGCGGTTACTCATTACTCATCAGTAACTCATGGCCGACGACTTCATCGATAACCGCGTAAGGGATGCGGTACTCCTTCTCCTCATATTTAACCAGTGCGTAGTCATAACACATTTTCAGGATAATACAGTTGGCCACCTGACCATCCTTAACGACACGAATAATATTGCGGTTATGAAGCAGCATACCTAAAACCTTTCAGTCACTCTGGACAGTCCATTACATCATATTTAAAAAGCGGACGGCGCGAGTTGATCTCTCTTACGCTTTCCTAAAACTCAATCATAAGCATAAGGCTTTACCGTCGCAATGACTCTTTCAAACTGTTCACCGAAGCCTGGAGCGCTGCTGATCGACTGCGCCTTTGTGTATATTCCTGTACTTGGCAGCACATACCAGTCGCGCCACGTTTTACTCATCACGCCACACAGGGCAATGATTCATAAACCGCTTTTTTAAAATACAACGCCTCAAAATGATTGAAATAATGCATTTATTAACACAACCCATCCTACATTGAATGAAACCAATCAAAAACATCTGACCAATCTTCTGAAAAAATAATATTTTTATTTAAGATCATATAGTTAATCAATCAGGAACGGTTCGTGCTTTATCTGTCAGGCTATCAATGCTGAACCGTAAATAACGCGTAGCGGTTTTTGCATTCAAAAATATATTGCGCCTTTTCACAATAAAAATAATGCCTTAAAGGAGAGACTCTATGTCTGATCAGAACACTTCATATCTGAAAAACACCTGGTACGTCGCTGCACTTTCAACGGAACTTGATGACGGCCTTTTATCCCGCGTATTACTGGATACACAAATTGTTTTTTATCGCAGAGAGGATGGTACTCCGGTTGCACTGCTTGATCGATGCCCGCACCGTTTTGCCCCTCTGAGCATGGGTAAACGCTGTGGCAATGATGTTGTATGCCCCTACCATGGTCTGGCATTCAACTCAGAAGGACAGTGCACCAGCAACCCCCATGGCAATAAGCGCATCCCCGCCAAAGCAAAAGTCCCGTCATTTCCTCTGATGGAAAAACATGGTTTTATCTGGATATGGATGGGTGATGAGGTTGCGGACGAAAATCAGCTCCCTGATTACACAACACTGGACACCGGCCACGACAATGCAATCGCTTACACCTACATGAAATGGCCCTGTCATTATGAACTCATTATCGATAATGTCATGGATCTGAGCCATGTAGACCACCTGCATGGAGAGATCATCACCACCCGCGGACAACTCTCTCCGCAGATTCCAAAACTGGAGGAGGATGCCGGCCAGCTGGCTGCCTCATGGGAGTGGAAACAGACGCCACCTATGCTGATTTTTAACGACTTTTTACCTGAACCCGGTAAAGAAGCATCCCATCGGGTGACAGTCACCTGGGCAAAACCGGCCAATATTCAATTATCGATCGGCTGCAGTCAGGGAAACCAGCCAATTACTTTTGCAAGCGAGGAGGCGGTCTCACAATACGATCTACACGTCTGCACCCCCGAGAGCAAAAACTCGACCCACTACTTTTTTGTCACCCGCCGCAATCATAATGTCGAGGATGCCGACTATAATCAGATCAAAATCCAGAATATGCATGCTGCGTTTGAGTTAGAGGATGGCCCAATACTGAAGGCGGTTGAAGCTGCAATGGAGACGCCTGACTTTCTCAGCCTAGATCCAGTTCTGATCAGTAGCGATGCCGCCCCTGTCCGGGTTCGCAGAACCCTGAAAACGCTGATAGAAGAGGAGCATCAAACCAAACTGACCCTGGCCTCGTAAATATTATTGCGGTGCTCAATAACTGGCTTTAAGGTGAGTTAAAGCCAGTTTTAATATCACATCCCCAGCCAGAGATCTGGATATCTTCGCCCGCTATATAACCAGTGTAAACGGCTCCTGTACTCTGTAATTATTCATCCCCCAATCAGCGCCATATTACTGCATCTCATTCACGCCCTCTTCACCGGACAATTAGCTTTTTGATTGATATCATGCAATAACAATAATATTAAATCGCTGAGATTGAAGATCATCAGCTCATCGGAAGCACTATGTCCAGAAAACAGAACAGATCCGCGGCACACCATACAGCGGCAAAAAAGCTTACGGAACACTTACGGCTCTCCCCCGATAGTGCGCATATCACCCTGTTTAACCAGCGCATGTTACTCATGCATGGTTTTTCCCTCTCTGGATTGAGAAAAGAGATCATAGAACGACTGGGGATGACCACAGCCAGATCAGTCTTCACGCGATTGGGTTATCAACAGGGGATTGAAGATTACAACCGTGTCAGAGCACTGTATGGCGATGACCCCTATCTGAATGTAACGCTGGGTCCCGCTTTAAGGGGACTTGAGGGCTATGTTGTCAGTGATGCGATGGAGATCCATATCGATCAGGAGAAAGGAGAGTTCTACGGCGACTTCACCTGGTTAAACTCCTGGGAAGCCCGATCTCATATTGATCAGTTCGAATCGAGCGGTGTACCAGCCTGCTGGATGAATGTGGGTTATGCATCTGCCTACGCCACCGGAATTTTTGGTAAACCCGTACTGGCCAGAGAAACCGAATGTATCGCCATGGGGCATTCACGCTGTCGGGCCATTATGAAGCCTTTAGATGAGTGGGAGGATACATTCGATGATCTGGCGTTCTTTCAGGTAGAGGATTTTGTAGACCCACCGGTAACCAACCGCAGCGGCACCCGCAGAAGTAAAACCCATATTCCCTTTACACCTCCGGTGGAAGATAAAGAACTGGTAGGTGCCTCTGCCGCATTCAACTCAGTTATCTACCTGTTAAAACGAGTGGCTCTAACAGAAACCACCGTGCTGTTTCTCGGTGAAAGCGGCGTCGGTAAAGAGCGCTTCTCCCGAGCTTTACACGCAATTAGCCCCAGATCCGAGCAGCCGTTCATATCAATTAACTGTGCCGCCATTCCCGATAACCTGATCGAATCAGAACTGTTTGGGGTTGAAAAAGGAGCCTTTACCGGGGCAACGGCATCTCGCCCCGGACGTTTTGAAAGGGCCAATGGCGGCACCCTGTTCCTGGATGAAATTGGTAGTTTGCCGTTTCATGCCCAGGGTAAATTATTACGGGTTTTACAGGAAAGAGAGATTGAAAGAATCGGTGGCACTGAAACAAAACATATTGATGTCCGCGTCGTCGCCGCAACCAATGAAGACCTGCGTCAGGCGGTCAAAGAGGGTCGTTTCAGGGCCGATCTGTATTACCGTCTGAATGTTTTTCCTGTGCGTATTCCACCATTAAGGGATAGAAGAGATGATATCCCGCTGTTACTCAACGTGTTCGTTGCGCGCTTTACCGAGCGCAGTAACAAATCGATCAAGGGGATCACGCAACAGGCTCTGGATGCTCTGTGGCACTACGACTGGCCTGGTAATGTCAGGGAGCTGGAGAACTTTATCGAACGGGCAGTCATTCTGGCCAATGACGATGAAGCGATCGACATACACCATCTGTTTACCGCAGAGGAGTTGCCTAACCTTAGAATCCAGTCACTAAAAGAGGAGAAGCCTAATAGTGAGCAACCCATCAAGGGTTCTGATAAGTCCAGAGAGTTGGTTAACAAGCTTCTGGATCAGGGGCAGACATTTGCCGATATCGAGCAGGCACTTATCGATGCGGCGCTGATTCGCAACCATGGCAAAGTCACCGCTGCAGCAAAACAATTAGGGATTGGCAGAGGTAAAATGCAATACCGGATGACAAAAACAAAACAGAGCGATAGCTAGTATCGCCCGGTTTCCTGAGATATCAGGAACGTTATCGACCTTTCCCCTCAGATTTCAAATCGACAGCTTACAGATCTAACACCAGCCGGGGCGACCTGGATCGTGAGCAACAGGGTAAAAACTGATCATTCTTTCTACGTTCCTCATCATTAAAGTAGAGATCGCGATGATCCGGCACCCCCTCCAGAACACGGGTCACACAGGTACCACAAACCCCCTGTTCACAGGAATAGTCAAGTTCGATACCGGCGTCGGCCAACGCTTCTAAAGCGGTTTGCTCCTCCGCTACATGGATAACCTTTCCCGAACTTGAAAGTAAAATATCGAACGCGTCACCCGACACTGAAGCCGGATCCGCAGCAAAATGTTCGAAGTGAATCTGCTCTGAAGGCAGGCCATACTGTTTAGCGGTAGAAGCAACAAAGTCAATAAACCCTTTTGGCCCACAAACGTAGATATGAGCATCCCGCGCTGATGTTTCAAATATGGTATGGATATCGAGTGTCTGATCTTTGTTACCATCATCAAAGTGAAACTCCACCCGATCAGCAAACTGGCTATCACGCATTCGCCCGGTAAACGCCGCCGCCGACTCAGCCCGGGCACAATAGTGTAGCCTGAACTCAGATCCCGCCATTGCAAGCCGTTCAGCCATACACAAAATAGGGGTTATGCCAATACCGCCAGCAAACAGAATACTGATTTGCGCTTCATGAACCAGTTCAAAATGATTTTTCGGGGCACTGATCCTGAGGGTAGAACCCACCTCTACTTCATCATGGATAGCAATAGATCCCCCACGCGATTGCGGGTCACGCAACACCGCGATCTGATAGAAATGATTCGCAGAGGGCTCATTACAGAGGGAGTACTGACGAATCAGGCCCGGTTTTATTTCAACATCGACATGTGAACCGGCACTGAAAGACGGCAGAGTATCGCCTTCCAGGCTGACCAGTTTGAATGAATAGATATTGTCCGCTTCCAACGATTTGGCAGCGACTTTTACAGAGATCATTGTCTCAGCCATTTTTTCACCCCTTAGATTAATGACGTCCTGTGCCCGGTGACACAAAGCCGTCTGAACTGATATCGCTTTGATTCACGCCCTCTAAAAAATACCGTCCCTGGTAAAAGAGTGCTCAAGCGGAGTGCTGATAAGCACGAAGGGAATCACAAACGGGGATGGCAGACTTTGCCGGGTTGCACCCGAACGGATATAGCAAAGCATTTGTGGCAGAGAGTGGTAGCTAAGTACTCAACTCCGCCTTTCACTACCACCCCGGTATTGACTGTAAAGAAGCGGCGCTATCCATAGCCCCGCTTAGTTGATCCGGCTATTAGCGGCCGGATGCTCGCAGATTTTGTACCGTCATCTTGCTTTCAGGTGTCAGCTCAGGATCGATAATCCCTTTAAACTGCCCCGTGGTACAGTGCTGCGCCTGCATATCGATCATGGTAAAGGAGTCATCGATTGACACACCGCTACCCTTGTTCTGGGCCAGATGGTGATCAGGATGTGCCTGGCCAATACTGAAGCTCTTCCAGATTGCACCGTTTCTGTCGTAGGTCACCGTCCGGGGAATGGTGAATGTCTGGGTATCAACGAAGTGTTGACGCTTACTGATCGGATGGTTTGGATCAAGCGGTTCACCTTCAAGTTGATACACCTTACGCAGCTGATAGGTAACGTTCGGGAAACAGTTACCCTTGCCACCGTATGAGATCATCTGATAACCGTCTTCATCCTTAGGAATCTCGGTATCTAGTGGCATATCATTGTGATTATACATCGGCAGCAACATGTTGCGGGTGCCTTTGTAGGTCCATTTCATATCGGAAATACGTCCGTTATACCCTTCAAAGTCTTCGATCATGATATCCGAGCCCAGAAATGCATCGGTAACCTGACCAGAAGACAGACGACGTACGCGACGCTGGAAACCCAGATACAGATAAGCGTTGTCCCGCTTAAGGTCATCCTCAAACCGCTGAATAAGCAGCTGAGTGTTCTTCACATCAAAGGGTTCCAGTACCTCCAGATAGGTGGCGCGGAACAGATTGGAAGGGTTTGGCGTAATGGCCGGAACCGGGGCCTGCTGAGTACGGTGGGTGTAGTTCAAAAAGTTAAAATTGAACTTCAGTGTCCGCTCAGCCTTGCCGCTGTTCATATCTTTGAAGGTCCAGTAAAACGGCCAGATCGCAGCAGAATCACCCCAGTTATAGCCATACTTAAAGTTCCATGCGAGCTTTTCACCGGCGCGTGGATCATCCATAGAGGGTTCCTGAGGGAAGGGACGACCCGCCACTGAGCCACTGATCTCACCGACCTTATCACCCAGTTTGACATCATTCATATACTTGCGGGTGGCGTCGACATAGCTCTTATTGAGATCAAATGAGGTGGTTTCACCCACTTTTATCTCGGTATCACCGGCTTTAATAAAGTCATACATCGCCGGGTCGATAATCTCTTTAAACTGATCAACATTTGCCTGGTTGATGGTCATCCCGGCACTTAACCCCTGGTAGGTTGGGACACCATCTTTGTAAGGATAAAATGCATTCTGTACATCCTGTTCCGTCGCGGCCATGGCTGAAGCAGATACAGCCGTTGTCAGCGCCAGAGAGATAAAGGTTTTCTTAAACATAATGGTTTACCTTCTTATCGTTATATTTGTTTAGAAGCTGTAACGCACGCTCAGCTGGAATTCATCTTCCTGATTGGCGACACCAATCGGGCCATTAAGGAAGCGCGCCAGAGGCTCTGTCTGGCCACCCGCAGCGGCTCCGCCCGCTACAGACCATGGGAAGGTTTTCTTGCCGCCCTCTTTAATATTGAAGGCCGCATTAACCTTCCAGTTATCATTGATCAGATAGTCAATACTGGGGGCAATCGCAGTGGCTTCTGCCGCAAAGTCATGGGCAATAATGACCTGTGGGCTGAGTCGGTTATTCATGTAAAAACCTTTGAATAACAGTGTTGCGATCCAGTTGTCTTTCTTATTAGGCATATCTCTTTCGTGATCGAGAATATGCTCACCGAACAGTTGGGTGGATAACAGAAACGCACTACTGGTGCCAAGTGCAGGAATGATGAGGTTTTTGTCAAAACCGATCACATAGCGCAGCATGTCGGTTTTCTTATAACCATCCGTATCACGGGCTAACTCTTCACCCTCGGTGTAGGCCATCTCCAGTCGCCAGACAGCATCCTGGTTCATCGAGTAGTAGTCGATGGAACCACCCAGAAGGTTTACCTCAGGAAAATGGATATCAAATAATCCACCATTGGCCCCGGGTGCACCTAACGCATGGATAGAAGGTAGCTGTTGACGATAGTGCAGTGCGTTCAGAGAGAACGTGGTATCACCATAAACACCCTCCCACTTGGCACCAAACTGGGTATTTCTCAGCGACCACTCATAATCAACCACATCATTGATCACATAAGGCCCGCCACCACTTATGCGTGAGGCAAAGAAACAGCCGCCATCAAGAATGGCATAGGGCTGACCACAGGTACCCAGATTATTAGGCCGGAACTTATCAATGTTCCAAACCAGCGAGAAATTGGAATCATCAAACACCTTAGTTGGCCCCATACGCCACTCGGCAGTCAGCATCCACTGGGGAATACGGATATCTTCCAGCTCGTCGTAGATGTTATGCCGGGAGTAGTCCACCGGGTTGATCACATCCAGCACGCGGAACAGGTCGGTCTTACCCCAAACCACCTGCTGTTTACCAAAGCTGAGATTAAGAACAGTACCGCTTTCAAGCTGTTTATCGGCGCTGATATAGAGTTCACGAACAAAGTCCAGCCGGTCATTAAAGTCAGGATAACGAACATCGTCTGCTGACTGATCCATATAACCATCGAGGTTTTTACACAGCTGAGGATCATTCTCGCAAGGTAACGGGGTTCCGGGCGCCAGAATCGCGGTTGAGGTATCCTGACCATGCCAGTTTTCACCCAGATAGTTCGCCTGAGCATCCTCGCCGAACTCATCACTGTTGAGGTCATAGACGCCATCATAAGTAGCGCGCAACGTACCGTTGATCGAAACGTTATCCCAGCCATCGGTTTCCAGCGGTTTGGAAAACTCCGCCTGTGCCGTATTACGGAACTTAGACAAACCAACGCCATCACGCACGTAGGTCGCATTCTCGACAAAACCTGCCCACTCAGTATCAGCGGCAACCACGTTGGTGCTGAGGCCCAGCGACATAGCAGTGACGCCCATGGCCACACCGGCAGCCAGCTTATTCATCGTCATTATTATTGTTTTCGACATTTTTAACCCCTTTCAGGTTTTTGGTTTTTTAACAAACGGGTGTTGTAGCGTTTTTATGTGAAGGGTCACCAACCAGAGCATCTGCGTGGATCACGCCGTCTTCATCTTCATAGGCGGCACAGATAAATTTCGGTTTGAACACCAGCACCCAGGCGGGCACCAGCAACATCGCCGCAGCACCGTTGAGAATCACCATCACACTCAGCAGCAGTGCAGCATCGGACTGGAAGCGCAGATCGGACAGCACCACCCACATGACGATACCGGCGATCAGCGTAATCGCCGTAAAGCTGACCGCCAGACCTGTGGTCCGAATCGCCGTGCGCACTGCAGAACTGAGGTTGTGCTGCAGCGCCATCTCCGCGCGGATGCGGTCCATCATGTAAATTGAGTAGTCGATCCCTACCCCGACGCCGACCGCGATGATCGGCACCGTATTGATATTGATCCCCATGCCGGTGATGCCCATATAGGCGTAGGTCAGCGTGGTGGCGAACATCATCGCCATAAACATCATCATGCCCGCCTGCAGCGAGGTGTAGAAAAACATCACCATGAGGAAGATCAGCAGGAACACCAGCGGCAGCACCCAGAGATTGGTTTCATAGGCGGCTTCATTCATCGCAGCCGTTACCCCGATAGTGCCTCCCGCCAGGCGTATCTTCAGCCCCTCAACCTTACCTTCATTAGCATCGATCCACTGTTTGGCGGTATAGATTGCCCGGCGAATGGTTTCGCCCTGATGATCTTTGTAATAAAACACCAGATTGGCAATCCGCTCATCGGTATCGACGAACTCATTCAGCGCACCGGGGATCGGGCTGGACATCATGTAGGTAAACATCAGACCGCCAACATACTGAGCATCATCGGGAATCTGCATCCAGCGCGGATCATCGTTGTGCAGCAGACGGTTCACCTGTTTAACCAAGTCGGGTATCCCTTTGGCCCCACCGACGCCGGGGTCCATCAGCATATGACGCTCAAGATCGGCCAGCGCTTTCAATACTTCAGGACGTTTTATACCGCCTTTCTCGCTGGTTTCAGCGACGATATAGAGCTCTTCCGAGCCCGGAAAACTGTCATTAATAGCACCGGAAGAAACGTTATAATCATGATTCTGATAGAGAATTGGAGAGCCCGGCTCCGATTCGCCGATCACCACTTTTGATGAGGCATACCAGCCACCTACCAGTAGCAGCGCACCGATCAGCAGTGCATTTTTAGCCGCCTTGCGGGTGCTGATCAGGTCCGCGCAGAAATAGCCCACATTGCGAAAAACGTTATGTTTAACTGCATAGTTTTTCGGTTTCGGCAACACCGACAGCAGCATCGGGACAGCCAGCAATACGGTAATGATGATCGATAGCGCCCACAGTGAGGCATAGTGTGCCAGCTTGGTGTTCAGCGGAATCGAACCAATGGCGATCAATAGTAAGCCGATCGCATCGGAGACCACTCCCAGACTGCCGGGACGGAACAGATTTTCAAAGGTCAGCTGAGCAGCTTTATGATGGTCGGAGTGCTCATTCAGTTCGAGATAGTAACGTTCCACAATCTGAATACCGTGAGACATCGCCCGGGCTGAGATCAGGAAGGGAATAACCAGCCCCAGCGGGTCAAGGTTGTAGCCAAACAGGGAGATAATCCCCAGCCCCCAGATAGTCGACACCACCACTGCAGCCAGCGGAATCAACACGCCATAGGCTTTGCGGAAATAGAACACCAGCAGGGCAATCATGATCAGTGCGGTAAACATAAAGATCTGGATGATCTGGCCCAGATACTGATAAGCCCAGCCCACCAGCATCGGCTGTCCGGTCACATGAATCTTGAAGCCTTTTGCGCCCTCATCGGTGCGCATCTGCTGAATCGCATCAAAGGTTTTAACGTAATCCAGCTGGCCCTCGTTGAGCTGCGCTTTCACCAGCGCCATCTTCATGTCCGGGCTGACCAGGGGTCCATAAACACGGGGATTGGCGACGACATCCTGACGCAGCACCTCCAGTTCAGCCGCGCTCATCTCGCTGCCTTGAGGATCATAGTAAGACTCGGAATTTACGTTACCCTCACTTTGCGGGAGTTACGGTGTGTGATACTGGCCACCAGGTTGTGGTTGATCCCCGGCAGGTTATCCACCGCCTGGGTGATGCGGTGAATCCGCGCCAGCGCTTCATTACTGAAGATATCGCCGCTTTCCACCTCAACTCCGACAATCACCACATTGGCACCACCAAATGATTCCTTAATCTCGTTATGCAACACGATATAGGGGTGTTCCTGGGGTAACAGGTCAGCAAAATCAGAGTACATTTTCACGCCGGGGATCTGACTGGCAAAAAACAGTGTGATCACCAGAATCAGCCCCAGCACAATTTTAGGGCTGTTAAAAATCCGTTCATCCAGATTGTGTAGCAGATGAGTGACTTTATGGGATTGTGCAGATGCTTTATCAGACATATCCGTACTTCCAGAAATTATTATTATTTAAATCAGCCGGTTAAAAGGCTCAGATATCGACCGTAAAGAGAGCGCCCCAACCGCCGGAAACCAGCAGTCGCTTCTCATCCAGCTGTTTGCCGTCCCGCAGATAGACCGGAATATTGGGTGTATCCAGCTTGCGCCAGAGACTGTGTTGCTGCTCCAGAACCGTGCCGTGATCACCAAAAGCGAACAACCGGCCGTCCCGGGCGTAGAAGTTATAGATCGGAGAGTCGGTCGGAGTCTCCTGAGACTGCCAGCTCTGACCTGCATCATCGGTATACAGAATGGTGCCCCCCAAACCTGCGACCCAACCGGTTGAGGGATCGCTGAAGTAGCTGGTCATGGGGAAAAATTCATTGGGGATCGGATCCAGTAAAGTCCAGTTTTCACCACCATCCTCAGAGCGCGCCAGTAGTCCGAACTCACCGGTGGCTATCAGGTTCTGGCTATCAAAAAACTGCACCGAGGAGATAGCAGCATCTTCGTTGAGACTCTGCTCATTCCAGCTGGCACCTTTATCATGACTGCTCACCAGGGTGCTGAAACTGCCAGCGGCCCAGTAACTGTTGTCCGGTCCACAGGCCACTGAAGTCAGGCTTTCCCGGGTGGGAATATCACTGCTACGCCAGTGTTGCCCCTGGTCCTCACTGATCCACAGCTGACGCTCCATACTCAGAGCGATCAGTGACTGATCGGGACACAGTTTTATATCGACAAAGTTAGGATTGTTACTCAGCTGCTGCCGCTGCCATTTAAGATCGCTCACCGGGCTGGTCAGCACGACTCCATCGGAACCCACCACAACCACCTGATCCTGGCTTACCGCCACACCCAGCAACTGATCGGTGCGATGCACCGCTTTACTCATCTCTGTTTCAACCCCCTCAAGATTCAGGGGAGCCTCGCATCCTGCGAGAAAAGTTGTCAGAGCAAAAACTAACGTTGATCTGAGGTGCCTGTTATTTGTTATTTTTATAAACATGACTTACGCCTGCACTGTTTACTGATTGTTGGAGAATTCTCACTCCTGACAGACAAAATAACGCAGGCAACTCATTACCATCCAATACTATTGATATTCCATCTCAATACTTTTAAGGTATTAAATTATTCAAACCAAACAGGCGGGCGAGTGATGGATCTGCGTAAACTCAGATATTTCAAGGTGGTAGCGGATGAAAAACATATCGGCAGAGCCGCCAAAGTACTGCATATTTCCCAACCACCACTAACCCGGCAGATCCATCAACTGGAAGAGGATCTGGGAGTGACGCTGTTCAACAGAACGCCGAAAGGGATGGAGCTGACCGATGCCGGACGGCTTTTCAGGGAAGAGGTCAACAATATTTTCGGCCTGATAGAACAAGCCACTGAGCGAACACAAAAAGCGGGACAGGGTCGGCTTGGCCGACTGGATATTGCGATATTTGGTTCAGGTATTATGGGGGACATACCCAAAATCCTGCTGGCGTTTAAAGAACGATACCCGGAGGTCAATGTCGTCCTGCATACCATGGATAAAGGCGAGCAGATCAATGCCTTGCGACAGAAACGTATCAGCCTGGGCTTTAACCGCATGCTGGCCCCCCTGCCCGATATTAGCTCTGAGCTGGTGACGACCGAAAAGCTACTACTCGCGATTAACAGCAACCACCCACTGGCGGCGCTGCCTGAAATACCTTTCACTGAGATCAGCGATATTCCACTGATTCTGTTTCCATCCAGCAACCGGCCGAACTTTATCGACAAAACGATTCGTCTCTGCCAACTGTCCGGATTTACGCCCCATATATCCCAGGAAGTCGGCGATGCAGTCACCGGCGTGGCTCTGGTAGCGAGTGGATTCGGTGCATGCCTGGTGCCCCAGTCGGCCACCGTTTTAAGCCTGCCCGGAGTGGTTTATAAGCCATTAATCGATACCCCGGATGAAGCCGAAGTCGATCTCAGCTGTATCTTTAGAAAAGAGGATGAATCGCCGTTGTTGAAAGCGTTTCTGGAGATACTGATCGGCTACCGTACAGAGAAAAGTCAGTGACGCCAGCGCTGCTGATCAGATGTTTTTCGACATTTTACCAATCACTTCGATTTCCAGATCGGTTTGCGGATAGATACGGCAGGCGAGCGCAAAGTGGTCTGCACGCTCAGCCTCGCTGATATGGCATTTACTCATCACCCGACTGCTATATTCACCTTCGAGTACCTGAATTTTACACACACCACAACCACCACCCCGACACCCCAGAGGGATACCTTTTTTACCCAGACGCGCCATACCATGCAGGATTGACTCACCGGCTTTACAGACATAGGTCTCATCAGTTTCAGTCAGTCTGATCTGATAACTAGCCATGGGCCTTCTCCTGTTGGCGTGCCTCCACTTCACGCTTACGAATCTCACTGGCAGGCGCACCGGCGATAAACCAGTCTTCAGGTTTAACCTGGCTGCAGCGACCGCGAATCACCGCCGTATCCACTGCCAGCACATCACTCAACAGTGTAGTAAACCTCTCAGCTATCCGTGTCCGCTGTTCAAACGGCCTGCCCTCCAGCACGATAAACTCGAAAAATGCAGCCGGACTGCCGGACTCGGAGCAAACCTGACCACCCACAGCCACCGAGCCTGCCTGGTAGCGGTTAATAAACACCCGGGTTCGTTCGACCGGGCTATCCAGTTCCTGGGCATAAATAGCACTCGCCTGCTCCAGAATCCTGGCGGAGGACTCTGCCGTTAAGAGCGCCTCAGATATATGAAAGGTTGCGATCGGCATCACTGAACTCCTTATTATTTTTATCTTCTCTACACTTGTCGTTAAGAGATTCCTGCCTTAATCACATCAAGGCAGGACACCTAAGCACACCTAAATAGACCTATAGACTAAGTAGAACGATCTCTCCCCGGCTATGGCAAACCTTTGCGACGGCCGGAATCCAGCATCAGCGTAGACCCGGTCATTGCGGTTGCTTCAGGATCAAGCAGCATATCCACCGCCCAGGCGACCTGCCCTGGCGTGGTAAAGGCACTGATAGAAGATTCCGCCTTCATGTCATCCAGCACATCATCAACCGTGCAGCCGCGCATCTCTGCCCGGGCCACCGCGACATTTCTCAACCGCTCGGTATCGGCAGGGCCTGGCGCTATGACATGCGCCGTGACACCCCGTTCGCCATAAGCCAGACTCAGCTGGCGCGAGACATTAAACAGCGCGGCATTAGCAACACCAGCAGACGCGGCATAGGCGGTGGGTTCAAGACCGTAGTGGCCGCCAATAGAGATCAGTCGGCTACCCTCGGTCAGAAAGCTGTCGGCAGCCCGACTCAGGCGCAACAAGCCACCCACTTTAATATTCACCGCATCCACCATTGTCCCCGTTGGCGCTTCCAGAATACCTCCCGCTACCCCAACACCCGGGCCATGCACCACCGCCCTGACAGTGCTCTTCAGAACAGTACCATTCAGAGCAACATCATCCAGCACTGTACGAATCGCCTCAATGGCACTGTCATCACTGATGTCAGCCACACAGGGAATAACGCCCGCATGGGCTTCTGACAAGGCCTGCAAACTGGCTGCTGAACGCGCCACAGCGACTACCTTCAGCCCCCGGGCCAGCAATCGTTCGACAATCGCCTGGCCAAAGGCACCGGTTGCGCCGACGACAACCGCCGTTTCACCCTTAAAATCTGTGTTCATCTCAACCGCCTTTCAGTCGATCCGTTAAAAATTCTGTTTCAATAAACCACGCTCTTTGGCCATGGTCATTGCGGTGTCCTGAATCATATCTTCCTGACCACCGATCATCTTTTTACGTCCCAGCTCCACCAGAATATCCCGGGCCGGAACACCAAACCGCTCAGCAGCACGTTTGGCATGCAACAGGAAGGTCGAATAAACCCCCGCATAACCGAGGGTCAGAGAGTCTTTATCCACCCGGACAATGTGATCCATCATCGGAAAGATGATCTCATCGGCAATATCCATGGTTTTAAACAGATCGACACCGGTTTCGATACCCATCCGTTCACAGACCGCGATAAAGACTTCCAGTGGCGTATTACCCGCCCCGGCTCCCAGACCGGCCACTGAGCCATCAATACGTGATGCCCCCGCCGCAATAGCCGCAATGGAGTTGGAGATTCCCAGCCCCATATTGTGGTGACCATGGAAACCGATCTCAGTCTCAGGTTTCAGGACATCCCGAAGAGCAGTGACACGTTGAGTAACATCTTCCGGCAACATGAAGCCAGCAGAATCAGTGATATAGACAGTATTGGCACCGTAGGACTCCATTTTTTTGGCTTCCTGCGCCAGCGAACGGGCATCAGAGAGGTGTGACATCATCAGAAAACCGGTGGTATCCATCCCCAGTTCACGGGCACAGGCGATATGCTGTGGTGAGGTATCGGCTTCGGTACAGTGGGTTGCCACATGTACGCTGCGGGCACCGGAATGATAGGCGGACTTCAGCTCTTTCATTGTGCCCAACCCCGGCAACAGCAGGACAGATACCACCGCCTGCTTCATCCGCGACGCAACCGCTTCGATATACTCCTCATTGCTGGCCAGGGCGAAACCATGCTGCAGTGAGTTACCGCCCAGACCCGCGCCATGGGTCACCTGGATATAGGGCATCCCGGCATCATCGAGGACGGTCGCGACTTTAACCATCTGTTCGACCGAGATCTGTTCCCGTTTGGCATGCATACCGTCACGCAGACACATATCATGCAGAATGACTTTACGTCCGTTCAGATCACTCATGACGCCACCTCCACAGGGTTTAGTTGAATTTTTCCGGCGAGTATCTCCTCGGCAAACATCTCCGCTGTCCGGGTTGCGGCGGCGGTCATAATATCGAGGTTGCCGGCATACTTAGGCAGATAATCCCCCAGCCCCTCAACCTCCATAAACACAGCGACCTTATTGCCTTCGAAACTCGGGCCGTTGACCAGTTTGTAACCCGGCACATATTTCTGTACCTCTTTGATCATGGCCAGCACCGACGCGGTAATTTTCGCCTCGTCCGGCTCACCTTCGGTGAGGCAGTAGATGGTGTTACGCATAATCATCGGCGGTTCTGCGGGATTGATAATCGCCAGCGCCTTACCCTTTTTCGCACCGCCCACCACTTCAATAGCGTTGGAGGTGGTATAGGTAAACTCATCGAGATTAGCCCGGGTGCCGGGGCCAATCGATTTAGAGGAAAGGCTGGCAATAATCTCTGCGTATTCAACGCCCTGCACCTGAGACACAGCACTGACAATCGGAATCGTTGCCTGCCCGGCGCAGGAGATCATATTGACGTTCATCTCCACTTTTTCAGCATGTTGTTTCAGATTCACAGGTGGCACACACAGAGGACCGATAGCCGCTGGCGTCAGATCGATCATCATCACCCCCAGCGCATTCAGTTTGCGACTATTTTCCGCATGGACATAGGCACTGGTGGCGTCAAAAGCGATCTGAATCTCATCCTCTAAGACATGGGGAAGTAAGCCATCAATGCCTTCATGGGTGGTTTTTAGCCCCATCGCCGCGGCCCGTGTCAGACCTTCTGATTCAGGGTCAATGCCCACCATCCACACCGGCTCAAGGAACTCACTGCGTTGAATTTTATAGATCAGATCGGTGCCAATATTGCCTGATCCAATCAATGCACATCTGATCTTTTTCATGATTTTTCCTCTTCGACGAGGGAGGTTGACTTCACCTGATCGGATGCGCGACCGGCGCGACCACCCACATAGAACTCATCTTTTTTATGTTCGGTCACCAGAATACGCACCGTATCAATGCTGACACCAAAACCGTCCGCTGCAGCTTTTGAAATAGCTGCCGCAGCCCGCGCCTTAACCTCTGAGCTGCGCCCTTCCAAAATATGAACTTCAATAATCGGCATAAATTGTCCTCACTCCCCAAACCGGATAGAGATTGAGCCCAGCTCCTGGAAGCGGGCAATAACATGGTCTCCGGGAGACACGGCAACCGCTGCGGTGATCCCTCCACTCATCACAAAACTACCGGCAGGCAGCTCCTCTCCCATCTCGGCGAGAATATTCACCAACATCGCCACCGCCGCTGCCGGATGCTCCATCACCGCCGCAGCGGCTCCCATCTCGACAATCTCACCATTTTTTTCCAGTACTGCGCCGATGGTCGGCAGATCCAGCTCCTCAACATAGCGAGGACGACCACCGCCGACAAAACGAGCCGATGAGCCGTTATCCGCAACCACACTTTCCAGATCAAATTTGAAACCGGAAAAACGCGAGTCGATCACCTCAATAGCGGGCAGCACATAATCGGTTGCCTGCAGCACATCCTCTGCGGTGCAGCCAGGCCCTACCAATTTTTCCCGGGTAACAAATGCGATCTCACACTCAACCCGTGGATGCACCAGGTCAGAGGTTGAGATCACCGAGTTTTCCGGACGTGACATTTTGTCGGTCAGGAATCCGATTGAGGGCTGATCCACCCCCATCTGCTTCATCTTGGCCCGGGAGGTCAATCCCGCTTTCCAGCCAACCAGCTTATGGCCCTGTTCAATAAAGCGTTTGCGTAGCTCAGTCTGAATCGCATAGCCATCAGCCATCGTCATCGACGGATATTCATCGGTCAGTTTAGGGATCGCATAAGCGCTGGTCTGAGCACCCTCTATACGTTCACACAGGCGGACTATCGCCTCTCTATCCAGCGTTGTTTTCATACTGCGCTTCTCCCGGAGAATCTGACCTTACAGCGGCCCAGCCCACCCACATTGCACTCAAGTTCGTCACCGTGCTGCACCGCCACCAGTTCAGACTGAGATCCCGACAAAATCACCTCACCCGCTTTAAACGGGATACCCAGTTCACCCAGAGTATTCGCCAGCCAGGCAACAGCATTAGCTGGTGAGCCCTGAACTGCAGCGCCAACACTTGTGGAGTAGAGTTCGCCATTTTTATGCAACACCATACCGGCCAGGGTCAGATCCAGCTTACGTGGATCCCCTTTGACATCCCCCAGTACAAACACACCGCAGGAAGCATTATCCGCAACGGTATCCTCAATCCTGATTTTCCAGTCGGTAATACGGGAATCGACAATCTCGAAACAGGGCACCACATAGTCGGTCGCCCGGATCACATCCATCGCCGTAATGCCGGGGCCATTAAGATCCTCTTTCAGAACGAATGCCAGCTCTGCCTCGGCTTTCGGCTGAATCAAACCGTCCAAGTCGATCACGTTATCGGTGCTGATCTGCATAGCGGAGGTAAGAATGCCGAAATCAGGCTGATACACCCCCAGAAACTGCTGTACCGGTTTACTGGTGACGCCAATTTTTTTACCGACCTCAGTCTCCCCCGCCTCCAGCCGACGGGCGATAAAACGTTGCTGTATCTGATAGGCCTGCTCCAGCGTGATATCCAGATCCCGTTCGGTAAATGGTTTAATAGTGCTGCGTGACCGAAATGCGGCATACAGCTCATCACCTAACTGATTAATTATTTCCTGATCCATAACCACCTCAGAGTTTGATACAGACATTGCGCATCTCGGTATAAAACTCGAGGGAGTGCACGCCACCTTCACGACCAATGCCAGACTGTTTCGAACCACCGAATGCGGTGCGCAGATCCCGCAGGAACCAGCTGTTAATCCAGGTCACCCCGACATCAACCGCCGCGGCCATCCGATGAGCGCGGGTCAGATCATTGGTCCAGATGGTGGTGGACAAGCCATAGTCGTTAGCATTGGCATAGCCAACCACTTCTGACTCGCTGTCAAACGGACAGATATGGCAACAGGGGCCGAAGATCTCTTCGCGAACCACAGTGGCGGTTTCCGGCAAGCCGGTCCAGATAGTCGGTTGAATCCAGTTTCCTTCGGCCAGCTCAGCGGACATCTCTGGTATACCACCACCGGTAACCACCATCGCCCCCTCTTCAACCGCTTTACGGTAATAGGAGAGCACTTTATCCTGATGTTCCCTGCTGATCAGCGGGCCATAGTTGGACCCGTGATTTTCCGGGCGACCATACTTCACCGCTTCAGCCTTCAGCTTCAGCGCATTCACAAACCGCTCAAAAATGGGGCGTTCGACATACACCTTCTCTGTCCCCAGACAGACCTGCCCGGTATTCAGAAAAGCGGAGCGGAAGATACCATCAACCGCCGCCTCAAAATCAGCATCGGCAAACACGATACCCGCATTCTTACCGCCCATCTCAAAGGACACATCACGACACCCTTCGGCCGCCGCTTTCATAATGGCGGTGCCGGTTCGGGTTTCGCCGGTAAAGGTGATCGCATCCACCGACTGGTTCTGCGTCAGAAACTCACCGGCCGAATCGGGGCCAAAACCGTGCACCACGTTAAACACACCTTTAGGAATGCCAACGCTGTTCATGACTTCACCCAGCAGAGTGGTGGTCAGAGGCGTTTCTTCAGAGGGTTTAACCACCACAGTGTTGCCACAGGCCAGCGCCGGACCCACTTTCCAGGTCATCAGCAGGAAGGGCGCGTTCCAGGGGGAGATCACACCGATAACCCCTTTTGGCACCCGCAGCCCATAGTTGAGGGCGCCACGGCCATCAGGAGTGGCCATCTGATAGCTTTCAGTGGGTACATTCTTAATAATGTCGGCAAACACTTTGAAGTTAGCCGCGCCCCGGGGGATGAATGCGTGGGTCATCACATGGTGCGGCTGACCGGTATCGGCCATCTCTGCAGCGACAAAATCATCAAAGCGACGGGTAATCTCATCGGCAACGCCGTAGAGAAGATCAACCCGCTGATCCACCGTTAACTGGCCCCACTCCCCGCTCATCGCCGCTTTTGCCGCCGCTACTGCGCGGTCAACATCGGCACGACCGGCTTCAGCGACAGTGGCGATAATGCTGTTATCCACAGGTGAGCGCTTGTCAAACCGGCGCCCCGATTCAGCCTCAACAAACTCACCATTTATAAAATTATTAACTTGATGCATTGCTGCTCACCTTTGTTTGATTACTGCTGGCACCGTTCTATTCCATCCAGTTTATGCAGCCACTCAGATACCGTCTAATACTGTTTATAGACACAACTAATACCTATTAGGTATCAAAACTAAGCTTAGAATCCTTCAGGAAGGTGCAATCAGTAACCTGTACAAATTTAAAAAGGTTCAGAAGGTTAAAAACTGCATAGCGATCATTCGCCATGCAGTTGAGATAATTCTCAAGTGACGATTGTCAGGAATGACTCGTGTAGTTTTCGTTGCGGATAATCCAGTCCCTGGGGGAAGTGATCCCAGTCCCAGGTGATGGTTTCATAGTCAGGATAGGGCTGATATCCCCCCATAAAGGTTTCGAAGCGGTTACCAGACGGGTCCCAGGCATAGATAGTACAGCCACGGGTAATACCGTGACGGGTAGGACCGATATCCACCGACACCTCATTCATCGACATAATATCCCCGGCCCGCAACACTTTCTCCCAGCTTTCCATCAGGAATGAACAGTGGTGCAACTTACCTGGCTCAGGATGCTCAACAAAGGCAATGTCATGAACTTTATGAGAGCAGGACAGCCATAACGCGGCTTCAAACTCGCCATCTTCGGCCAGCACCCGCTCCACCAGAAAGAAATCCAACACATCTTCAAAGATCTTTTTGTTGGCGGCCACATTCGGCCCGTACAGCAGCATGTGGTCCAGTCGAACCGGTGCAATACCATGTTCACTGGCGGCATTCCAAGGGCCCGGATTGGCATTGGTCAGGCCATTACCAACAGCAGTTTTCTCTGCATAAAGCTCCATGATGTGACCGGTTGGCAGGGTAAAGCGGACACGGTCACCGGTTTCCAGCATCTCCCCGGCAGGCATACGGCTGGTTTCAATACCGTACTCATTCAGGTCCGCTTCCAGTTTATCCAGCGTCTCTGCATTGAGTACTTTAAAACCGAAGAAATCCATACCCGCTTCTTCAGCCTGGCGAATAATGTAACTGCTATGATCCCGTTCGTCCCAGCACTTAAAATATACACGTCCCTGATCATCACGACCGGTTTCAACTAAACCCAGTACATCACGATAAAAACGCACACTCTCTTCCAGATCGAATACACGAATCTGCACATGTCCCGGTCTTAATACACCTGTCATTGCCATCTCAAAAGCTCCTGATTTTTATCTTATTTTTATAAAGCATGACGCCTTAATACATCACCATCGCTAAATACTTTAAAGCACTCTTTGCTCGTACTTTCAGTGTATGCGGGCTACCGAATACCGTCTAATACCGTTTAATGCTTTAACAGATACCTTTTAGGTATCAATATAATCAGCACAATTTATATATTCACAGCCACCAAACACCCGCCCATTTTTTCAATCAGATCCGTTTAAACAGCGCCGAGCGATTCTGCTCTTCCGCTCCATCGGCGGCGGTGACAAAGCGTTCCATATGGATATCCCGCTCAAACAACCGCCCCTGCATCAGGGTGGTGATCGCCGCATCAATCATCGGCGGTGGGCCACAGAGATAAGCCTTATTACCATCAAACCGACCGTTGAAGTGTGCCTGAGCCGCTTCATGGACAAAGCCGGTAAAGCCCTGCCAGTCATCCCCCGGTTCCGGTGCATTCAGCGCGGGCACGTAGGTAAAGTTGTCAAACTCTCGGTCGAGGTTTTCAAACAGCGCCCGGTTATAAAGTTCAAAGAGATTACGCGCCCCCTGCAACAGCGTAATTGGACGGCTATCGCCCTCCTCCAGCATATCCAGAATCATCGATTGCGGGCTGGATAGCCCCGAACCACCGGCGATAAAGATCGCCCCCTGCTGATCCGATTTACGCACGAAAAACTGGCCGTATGGCCCACTGACATCCAGGGTATCGCCGACCTCTAACTGCTGATGCAGGTAGGTGGTGCCCGCCCCGCCCGGCACTAAACGCACGTGCAGTTCAAGCATAGAGGCATCGGAGGGTTTATTGGCGATGGAGAACGCCCGGCTGCCCTCCACTCCGGGTAATTTCAGGTTGATATACTGCCCGGCCTGAAATGCCATCGGCTTGTCCAGCTCGAAAAATATTCCTTTAATCGTCGGTGACAGCTCGTTGATCTCGGTGACGGTGGCGACAAAGTCCTCCACCGGATAGCCGGCAAAATCGTCATCCACGTCAATATCCGCTTCGATCACCATATCCGATTCCGGCGTGCAGCAGCAGGCCAGAACCTTGCCCTCCTCCCGCTCCATATCCATCAGCGCAAAAGGAGAGGCATTACCCAGATCGCTTTCCCCTTCAAGCACCTGCACTTTGCAAGTGGCACAGGTGCCGTGACCACAGGCAAACGGCAGCCAGACCCCCTGACGCAGGGCAGCATCCAGAATGGTCTGTCCCTCTTCAACCTCGATCACATCACCGGTTGGTTCTACTGTTACTTCATAACTCATAGCTCTTCACCCATCGTGCTGGGTATACCTTTTCATAAAGCCATACCCAGCCTTTATCACTGGATTTCTCAGACGCCGGCGTTTTGATACCCCGTTAACTCAGGCGTTTTAAAGCGGATCAATGATTTATGACCCACCCCCTGATCCGCCAGACTGACATCCGCTTGCGGCTTGAACGGTTCGCCATCCAGCAGCCACTCCGCAGTGTCCCAGTTAATCTGTTTAAATTCAGGGTGCTGGCCAAAAGCTTCCGGCATGATGTTTTCGATCAGCGCCGCAAAGGGCATGGAGGGTGGCAGTGGGAACGCTTTTGCCGCGCAGAACATGCGGTGCTCATCCCAACCGAGATAAACAATCTGATTACCGTGGAAGTTCTCCACCCGGTCCATCCGCTCGCCCTGGTAACCCGGATTTAGTGCATATACAGGCATTTTTATATCCTCTTGTTATTCTTGTATGGGTGCCGCTGTCGCCACACCCTTGCTCGTGTAACCCAGACTCAGGCGACGCCTTTCCACTTATTCCAGCGCGCTTCATCGGGGGAGCCTTTCATATCCATATTGTCGTGACCGACATTCATCTTGTAGTAGTCCTTGAGGATATCCCCGACATCGGGACCGCCGCAGTTACCCTGGAAGATCTGATGCACCGGCAGCCAGGCCTGCACATACTTTTCAGGTTCCTCTTTGAAAATGTCACAGCAGCCATCGGAGCAGAAGTGATAACGCTCGCCCTGATACAGATAGTCACGCATCGAGTTCTGATTCGGGTTATCCATCTCGGTAAACAGCATCGGGATCTGACAGATCTGGCACAACTGAGGCAAGCCGGAGTTGTAGAATCGCTCCCCTTTCGCCTCCATCTCTTTGGCCAACTCCCACAGAGGGCGGTAATACTTATCAAAGGTGTCCGGGTATTGCGCTGACAGCCAATCCAGCTCCTCATCGGTCGGAATCCAGGTATGAAAGCCAGCAACATGGCCATGGGTATAGAAGGTCCACCAGGCCTGATGGGAGATATGCTCTTTCTCTTTCTCGATGGTTTCGGCGTATTTCGGCATGCGAATACCATAACGGGCCAGATCTTTAAACAGCGCACCACCGGCCTCTTCGAAATAGACCTCCCAGGCCTCTTTCCAGGACATCACCTTATTCGGCAACATGTAGTCCATCATCATGGCGATCACCGAGAGCAAACGGCAACCACGCCAGAACCACTTATCGATCCACTTCTGCACAATCGGTACGTTGTCTTCATGCTGCTCCAGCAGGAACTTGATCACTTCAAGACCGAGGGTCATATGGCGGGCTTCATCAGACTGCGCAGAGAACCCGAACGTCACCGTCGCCATATCACCGTTGTAAGCGGCGCCCGACATAAAGGGCACAAACACCAGGTTCGTCAGTACATATTCAAAAGAGAAGCCGATGGCGATCATAAACTCAAATGGACCGGCACTACGGGCATCACAGAAGAATGAGCGGGGTACTGATAGATACCACACCCGGTCATGCATGTGACTGTACTCCTGGAAGCCATCAAAAAACTTGTTGTAGTGGCTCATCGCATGGATCTGGGTCTGCACATGACGCAGCTCATCCAGCGACTGCATCTGACAGGCCACCCGGGCTCCGACACCGCCAAACTGACGACCCACATGAGCAAACCCCTGATACGCCTGATACTCCAGCGGTGATATACCGGTGAGGAAAATCTTCAGCGCATTCACATAGCGGGGATCGGTGACATTCAAGTGACCATTATTCTGCGAAAAGGCATCGAAGATGGCATAGAGTTTTTTCTCTTTCTCTGCCTGATACTTCCAGTAGGAGTCCATGGTCAGACGGAATGGGTCTTCCCACTTACTCCAATCGGTAATCTTAATCCCTTCGAACTCTTCATAGGGAAATGCCTGTTGACGATCTTCGTAGGAGAAATCCCAGTCCAGATCACGGGTGAGCAGGCGATACTTATCTTTTATATTTAATTTTTTAGCAGCCATGATGTTTCCCCTTACTGTTTCCACTCAAGGACGAACTGGTCGTCATCTTCATCCACGTTACCGCCGAGGGTGATCAGGTTGATATGCAGCTCCTGCACATCCCACTCCCGACCCATCTTCTCTTCAACGACGGCGCGCTCAATCACCAGCCGGTGCTCCCGTTCGATGCGGATCATGGCGGGCTGATGGATAACCGTGGCATCCGGATTACTCTCTTCAATGGCTTCAACGATATAGCGGGACTCATCATTGTCCTGCAGGGCGATATAGACTTTTGACATGGTGATTAACCTTATTGTTTTTATTCGTAGTGTTATTTCAGCAGTCCGGCTTTAGTTAACCGGGTTTCCAGTGCGACTACTGCAGTATTCAGCGCGTCAGCACCAATCATCTCTTCCGCCAGCGATGCCAGGGCTTCCACGGCTTTACCTTGCCAATGCTCAACCCACTTGGTGAGTAGCTGTTTGTTCGCAGCAGACTCATCCGCGGCGATTTTGACCACCGCATCGACCCAGCGATTGGTGTCTCTGTTCCAGTTCTGAATGAATTCGGTGAGCATGCTGAAGTCCTGACCGCCGTTATCCGC
>NZ_CAKZLP010000042.1 GCF_937127095.1 uncultured Amphritea sp. | reverse complement strand
AATGCGTGAACAGAAAACGGATCACCAATGAGCGATATACAACACCATAAATTGATTATTCTGGGCTCAGGCCCTGCCGGATACACTGCTGCAGTATACGCTGCCCGTGCCAATCTTAATCCAATTGTTATTACCGGCATGCAGGCCGGTGGTCAGCTAACCACCACTACTGAGGTCGATAACTGGCCTGGTGATGTTGATGGGGTTCAGGGACCTGAACTGATGCAACGTATGCAGGCCCATGCGGAACGTTTTGATACCAAAGTGATATTTGATCATATCAGTGAAACAGATCTTAACAACCGCCCTTTCCGTCTTAAAGGCGATATGGCTGAATATACCTGTGACGCACTGATTATCTGCACCGGAGCATCCGCGCAGTATATCGGCCTGGCTTCAGAAGAAGCATTTATGGGTAAAGGTGTCAGTGCCTGCGCCACCTGCGACGGCTTCTTCTATCGCGGCCAGAAAGTTGCCGTTATCGGTGGAGGAAACACCGCAGTCGAAGAAGCGCTTTACCTGTCGAATATTGCCGCTGAAGTTACACTGATCCACCGCCGTGATTCACTGCGTTGCGAAAAGATCCTGCAGGATAAACTGTTTGAGCGGGCCGAAAACGGCAACATCAACCTTCTCTGGAACCACCAGTTGGATGAAGTGCTCGGCGATCCGATGGGCGTGACCGGCATCCGCGTAAAAAGCACTGAAGATGATTCAACCCGTGAGCTGGAGCTTCAGGGTGTCTTTGTTGCCATCGGCCACAAACCGAATACTGAAATATTTGGCGACCAGCTGGAGATGAAAGACGGTTACATTAAGATCCAGTCAGGCACCAACGGTAATGCCACCCAAACCTCAGTAGAGGGTGTTTTTGCTGCGGGCGACGTAGCTGATCATATCTACCGCCAGGCGATCACCTCGGCGGGCTTTGGCTGCATGGCTGCACTGGATGCCGAACGCTATCTGGATGATATGGTTTAAGCCGCACAGAGATGATTCCATGGCTTGATCCAAACAGTAACGACTTTCCGCCGATCACTCAGGCGCTGGAGGAACCTAACGGTTTACTCGCTGCCGGTGGTGATCTGAGCGGCAATCGCCTCATTGAAGCCTATCGGCATGGTATATTCCCCTGGTTTAGCCCGGGTGAACCTATCCTGTGGTGGTCTCCGGACCCTCGCTGCACGCTGATTCCGGGACAGATCCATATCTCCAGAAGCCTGCGTAAAGCGATTCGCAGTACGGAATTTGAGATTACCTTTGACCAGGCATTCACTGAGGTGATCGCTGCTTGCGCCGCACCAAGAGGCTATACTGACGGTACCTGGATCAGCATGCCGATGCAGAATGCCTATACCCAGCTGCACCAGCGAGGCGTCGCCCACTCGGTTGAGCTGTGGCAAAACGGTGAACTGACCGGCGGTCTCTATGGCATTGCGATGGGCCGACTGTTTTTTGGTGAATCGATGTTTAGTCGGACAACCAACGCATCGAAAATAGCATTTGTGATTTTTGCCAGACAACTGGAAAAATGGGGCTATGCTTTAATTGACTGTCAGGTCGAAAATAACCATCTAACCAGTTTGGGGGTCAGATCTATTCCCCGAACCGAGTTTAAACAGTACCTTGATCACAATCTGGAAACAGAGCTGAATCATCGCTGGCATTTCGATATTGATAAAGAAGACGTGGTAAGAACTGAGTGACAAACCTGAAAACCCTGCATTTTTATGCCACACCGGAACATGAGTGCAGCTACCTCGACGGATTCGAAGCTAAGACACTGTTTGTTGATCCGCAGGAGGTTATTACCTCCGATGCTTACAGTCAGCTTTCAGATCTTGGCTTTCGTCGCAGTGGCAAGCATATCTATCGTCCCTATTGCAGCAACTGCCAGGCATGTATCTCTGTAAGGGTGAATGGACGTGAGTTTTTGGCCAGCAAAAGCCAGAAGCGGATCTTCAACAAAAACAGAGACCTGCAGGTTATGGCGGTTCCTCCTCAGTTTACTGACGAGTATTATGCGCTGTATGAAAAGTACATCAACACTCGCCACAGCGATGGTGATATGTATCCGCCGACCCCTGAACAGTTCAGCGCATTCCTGATTGAGGGCGGCCAGAAAGGCTGTTTTTATGAGTTCAGAGACCCGACAGGTACTCTCCTGGCGCTAGCCGTTACCGATTATCTGACGTCGGGCTTGTCTGCCATTTACACCTTTTTCGATCCGGAAGAGGAGCGCCGCAGCCTGGGCAGCTTTGCCATTCTCTGGCAGCTTAAAGAGGTTAAACGGCTGGAACTGGAATATCTCTATCTGGGCTACTGGATAAGAGAGTGCCAGAAAATGTCATATAAAATTGCTTATAATCCGCTTGAGATGCTGCTTCATGGGCAGTGGATCATGGTTGACTGAGTCATAACAGAGAGTATCCTGCTCGCTGCCTGGTTGTCCTTCCGGCAGCAGAATCACACGATAATCCCAATATTTTCAAAGATTAGTTTGCGGTTTTTAGCAAATGCCTTTGATATAGATAATAAAATAAGGCAAAATACTGCGCTGCAAAATGTAGTATTGCAATTAATTAACTTAGGTAGGTAATGAATGTCTAAAGAAGACAGCTTTGAAATGGAAGGCGTTGTGACCGACACACTGCCTAATACAATGTTCCGGGTAGAACTGGAAAACGGTCACGTTGTTACGGCTCACATCTCTGGCAAGATGCGCAAAAACTATATCCGCATCCTGACCGGCGATAAGGTAAAGGTTGAGTTGACACCTTACGACCTGACTAAAGGCCGCATTACCTACCGCGCGCGCTAATAAAAAAACGGCCCGCAGGCCGTTTTTTTATATCTGACAGGTGGTAGCGGTTAAACCGCTACCCCTGCGTGTATCTCGATATCATCATCAGCATTGACGGTAATATCAACGTCACCACCCTCTTCAGCCAGTTCGCCAAAGAGAATCATTTCAGCCAGCGGCTTTTTCAGTTTCTCCTGAATTAAGCGTCGCATCGGCCGCGCCCCCATGGTTGCATCATAACCCTTTTCAGCAAACCACTGACGCGCTGCATCATCGACATGCAGAACCACTTTTTTATCATCCAGCTGTGCCTGAAGCTCTGTCAGGAATTTATCAACCACACCGGTAATAACCTGTGGAGAGAGTGCTTTAAACTGAATAATACCATCCAGACGGTTGCGGAACTCCGGTGTAAACAGCTTCTTAATCGCCTCCATGCCGTCAGTGGTATGATCCTGCTGACTAAAGCCGATAGACGCCCGGGTCATCTGTTCGATACCGGCGTTGGTTGTCATCACCAGAATCACATTACGGAAGTCCGCTTTGCGACCATTGTTATCGGTCAGCGTACCGTTATCCATCACCTGCAACAGCAGGTTGAATACTTCAGGGTGTGCCTTCTCAATCTCATCGAGCAGCAACACCGCATGAGGCGATTTTGAAACCGCCTCAGTCAGCAAGCCACCCTGATCATAACCAACATACCCGGGAGGCGCACCGATCAGACGCGATACCGTGTGCCGTTCCATATATTCAGACATATCAAAACGTATCAGCTCAATCCCCATAATCCGCGCAAGCTGAGTCGTCACCTCAGTCTTACCGACACCTGTGGGGCCTGCAAACAGGAATGAACCCACCGGTTTATTGGGCTCATTGAGACCCGCCCGGGAAAGCTTGATAGCGGCAGCCAGGGTATCAATCGCCTGGTCCTGTCCCAGAACCACCATCTTAAGATTACTATCCAGCTTCTTGAGCTGCTCTTTATCTGAAACAGACACGCTTTTAGCGGGAATTCGTGCGATCTTGGCAACGACAATCTCAACTTCAGCCACATCGATAACCGATTTGCGATTTTCTGCCGTCATCAACTGCTGATAAGCCCCTGCTTCATCGATTACATCAATCGCTTTGTCAGGCATATGCTTGTCGTTGATGTAGCGGTCGGCCATCTCTGAGGCCGCGCGTAGTGCTTCATCGGTGTACTTCACATTATGATGCGCTTCAAAACGACTCTTCAGCCCCTGCAGGATACGGTAGGTATCTTCAACAGAGGGTTCAAGCACATCAACTTTCTGGAAACGCCGCGCCAGTGCTCTGTCTTTCTCGAAAATGCCGCGAAACTCCTGAAAGGTAGTCGAGCCGATACAGCGCAGCTGTCCGGAACTCAATAACGGCTTAAGCAGGTTAGACGCATCCATAGAACCACCGGATGCGGCGCCTGCACCAATAATGGTATGGATCTCATCGATGAACAGGATTGCATGTTCCTGGTCTTTAATCTCATTCAGCAGCCCTTTCAGGCGCTTCTCAAAATCGCCCCGGTATTTGGTGCCCGCCAGCAGTGCGCCCAGATCAAGCGAGTAAACCACGCTCTTGGCGATAACATCCGGCACCTGGGACTCAACGATCAGTTTAGCAAGCCCTTCAGCGATAGCGGTTTTACCGACACCGGCTTCGCCGACCAACAACGGATTATTCTTGCGGCGGCGAGACAGAATCTGCACCACCCGCTCGACTTCGGCATCCCGGCCAACCAAAGGATCGATCCGGCCTGACATCGCCTGCTCATTGAGATTGACGGAGAAGTTAGCCAGCGGACTCTTCTCTTTATCGGTAGCGTTATCACTATCAAGCAGCCCCTCTTCGCTGGGGCGACTGTCATTCTCTTCCACACGGGAGATACCATGGGAGATGTAATTGACCACATCGATACGCTCAATGCCCTGCTGATTCAGCACATAGACAGCCTGACTCTCCTGCTCACTGAAGATCGCTACCAACACGTTCGCGCCGTTGACCTCAGCTTTACCGGAAGACTGCACATGAAACACTGCCCGCTGTAAAACCCGCTGAAACCCCAGGGTTGGCTGGGTTTCCACATCGGGAATATTCTCAGGCAGCAGAGGCGTCGTATCTTCAATAAACGTACTTAATAAACTGCGCATCTTCTCGAGATCCACAGCGCACGCATCCAACACAGCGCGAGCCTCGGAATTATCAAGCAGCGCCAGTAGCAGATGCTCTACTGTCATAAACTCATGTCGCTTAGAACGCGCACTTTTAAAGGCAACGCTCAGCGTATCTTCAAGCTCTTTATTTAACATACCTTACGCTCCGCTACGCTTTCTCTACTTCACATAAAAGAGGATGCTTATTCTCTCTGGCACACTGATTAACCTGCGCAGCTTTAGTATCAGCTATATCGCGGGTAAAAACACCACATACCCCTTTTCCTTTAGTATGGACTGCCAGCATAACTTGTGTCGCTTTTTCCTGATTCATTCCAAAAAAGCCCATCAGAATCTGTACTACGAAATCCATTGGAGTATAGTCATCATTTAGCAATACCACCCGATACATCGATGGTCTTTTTAGCTCCGGTTTTGCTTCCTCTGTGACCACCCCGGTATTGTTGTGATCAACAAAATCGTCGGGATTGCCTGAAAGTTTAATATCACAAAGCGCTTGACGCATATCATATCTCAAAAAGATTAACAGTTTTACATACACTAATTTGAGTACCCCTTATAGCACGGGGCCTCCAGCCCAATGTTATACTGTGTGGGCAGGAGTTAAGAGTATATGCAGTATCGGATGTCCCTGCATTTTGACAAGGAACCATATCACGCATATTGTCTCATTGTAGCAAGAGAGCTCGTTGTGGTAACAGACCTAAAGCTAATTAGGGTCGATGTAATCGGATATTGGGGGGGGCAATGCACACAGGGAAAGTCAAATGGTTCAACAATGGTAAAGGCTTTGGCTTTATCGTTTCACCAGACTTCAAAGAGGATCTGTTCGCACATTACTCTGTCATACTGACGGAGGGCTACAAAAGCCTTAAAGCAGGTCAGGCTGTACAATTTGAAACAACGCCGGGGCCTAAAGGCACACATGCTATCAATATCAAGCTGATATCAACGGCTGAAACAGAAGAAACTAGCTAAGCACGTCTCTCTGCCAGAACGGCAGAGAGAGCTACATCTCAACGACTATTCAATTCAGCGGCCTTTCCCCAGCCATAAACTTTCCTGAGCCATAAACTTTCCTGAGCCATAAATGGCGCCCTTTTTTGTGAACGCCGACTTAGCAGATAACCACCTTTGTTGACGGTTTGATCGTTTATTGGCAATTACATATGCTGGATTATGGCTTCACCAAACTCCGAACTACTCAGCAGTGTTGCCCCCTCCATTAAGCGCTCAAAGTCATATGTCACTGTCTTCGCGGTAATCGCACCGTCCATCCCTTTTATAATCAGATCAGCCGCTTCGAACCAGCCCATATGCCGTAACATCATCTCTGCAGAGAGAATAATTGAGCCTGGATTAACCCTATTCTTACCGGCATATTTTGGTGCTGTACCATGAGTTGCCTCGAAAATAGCCACTTTATCAGACAGGTTGGCCCCCGGTGCGATACCAATACCGCCCACCTCTGCGGCCAGCGCATCTGAGATATAATCGCCATTAAGATTTAGCGTAGCCACCACATCATACTCCGCCGGACGCAGCAATATCTGTTGTAACATCGCATCGGCAATCACATCTTTAATGATAATGTCTTTACCATTATTGGGGTTCGTCATGCTCATCCAGGGACCGCCATTGAGCGGTTGCGCGCCAAACTCTTCTTTAGCGATCTCATAGCCCCAATCCTTGAAGGCGCCCTCCGTAAATTTCATGATGTTGCCTTTATGTACCAGGGTCATCGATCTGCGATCATTATCAATGGTGTATTGCAGTGCTCGCCTGACGAGTCGTTTAGTCCCCTCTTCCGACACTGGCTTGATACCGATGCCGCACATGGTATCGAAGCGAATTTTAGTGACGCCCATCTCCTCTTTAAGGAAACGAATCACCTTATCTGCCTCAGGGCTACCCGCTTTCCACTCAACACCTGCATAGATATCTTCTGAGTTTTCACGATAGATAACCATATCGACATCACCAGGGTTGATTACCGGACTGGGCACACCCTTAAACCAGCGAACCGGGCGCTGACAGACATATAGATCCAGTTCCTGTCGCAACGCTACATTCAGTGAGCGTATGCCGCCACCAACAGGGGTGGTCAGTGGACCTTTAATCCCCACGGCAAACTCTTTGAAGGCTTCGAGGGTTTCCTCCGGCAGCCAGGTATCCTGGTCATAAATAGTTGTCGCTTTCTCCCCGGCATAGACCTCCATCCAGGCGATCTTACGCTGTCCGCCATAGGCTTTACTAACGGCCGCATCGACAACCTCCAGCATTACGGGGGTGACATCGATACCAATGCCATCCCCTTCGATATAGGGAATAATCGGGTGATCAGGAACATCGAGAGCGTTATTGTCATTCACACTGATCTTGCTGCCTTGCGGTACTGTGATCTTGGTATATGCCATCATTTACCCCTCCTTTATTTGATAATATGACCTTGCAGACGACAAACTTGCAGAATCAGTATAGACGCTGATAACCTGCCTGCCTTTTCAGTTCATATTGTCAGCGCGTTTGAGATACGTTGATTCAGCGGAAACTTGCATGTCCGAGATTATTTTATTTAATAAACCTTTTCAGGTACTTACCCAATTCACCGACAATGATGGACGGAAAACCCTGGCCGACTTTATTAAGCACAAAGGTGTCTATGCCGCAGGCCGACTGGATTATGACTCGGAAGGGCTACTGATCCTCACCGATGACGGTCAACTGCAGCACTCCCTGGCGGATCCCAAATTTAAACTGGAAAAAACCTACTGGGCACAGGTCGAAGGTGAAATCGATGACGACGCATTAAAGCAGCTGCGCCAGGGGGTTGAACTCAAAGATGGCGTCACCCGACCCGCCAGTGCAAAAAAGATCTCGCAACCGGCGATCTGGCCACGCAACCCTCCGATTCGGGAACGGCAGAATAAGCCTACCAGCTGGATTGAACTGAAAATCACAGAGGGGAAAAACCGTCAGGTTAGACGGATGACCGCCGCGGTTGGATTTCCAACACTTCGACTGATCCGGGCCGCCATCGGCAGCTGGGCCCTTGAGGATCTCCGACCTGGGGAGCACCGTACAGAAGAGGTACATATTCCGGTTCCTGCTAAACGCTCTCCGTCGGCAAACCGCCCTACACGAAGAGGCAAGGCGACAGGGGCACCCAGAGGCAGGAGTAACCGCAGGCCACGCTAAACAGCGTTTATCTTCGAGGCCGTTCGGGGCAGCAGGATAATCGCTACCAGTTGTCAGCCGCATCCAGGTCGGACTGTTTCGCCTCCACCCAATATTCGCCCGCCACCGTGATCTCTTTCTTCCAGAACGGCGCATCACGTTTCAGGTAATCCATAATAAACTGGGCCGCCTGAAATGCTGCCAGCCGGTGCGCACTGGCAACACCGACAAACACGATATTGTCATTCAACTCGAGCCGGCCGATGCGATGGACGACGACTATATTACCCAGGGGCCAGCGATTCCGTGCCTGAGTGATGATACCGATCAGCGCTTTTTCGGTCATTCCGGGATAGTGCTCAAGGTACATCGCTTCCAAACCCGGCCCGTCCGGCAGCTGCCTGACAATACCGGTGAACGTGACCAATGCACCATGACTGGCATCATCCACCCTGACCTTCTCTGATAACTGTCCTATCGAAAAATCTTCAGTCTGCACCGACACAATATCTTTAAACAAAGGGCACTCCAAAATACAGCCAAAGGCGGTGAAAAATGGTAAGGTTGGCCGCCAGAGGATGCTGCAGGAAAACATACACTGCAGACAGTCAATTCAATGGGGCTACTCATCAGTGCTAATATACGCACTGTTACATAGACCCTCAATATACGGGATGAAGAATGCGTTGGACACCCCACGTGACTGTGGCAACCATTATTGAGCAGGACGACAGATTTCTCTGTGTCGAAGAACAATCGCTGTCTCTGGGTCAGTTGGTTATCAACCAGCCAGCCGGACATGTAGAAGCCGATGAAACCTTTGTCGAAGCCGCTATCCGCGAGACCCTTGAAGAAACCGGCTGGACCGTCACCCCAACCGAACTGGTGGGTATCTATGTCTATACCGCCCCCGCCAATGGCGTGACCTATCATCGCTACTGTTTTGTCGCCCAGGCTGAAAGCTATGACCCTGAGCTGCCACTGGATACCGGAATTGAACGGGCCGTCTGGCTGAGCCGTGACGAGCTGGACGAGCAGAAAGAACGCTTACGCAGCCCCATGGTGACCCGCTGCATAGACGATTACCTGGCAGGTATCCGTTTTCCGCTGTCGGTTATCGTAGAGCCCGATGTTCAATGAAACGAACACTCGGTGAAGCAAATATCTAGTAAAACATTGAATTACGCGACTTCGGTCGCATATTAACCAGAACATCATCCGTTTTAAGGTCAGATACAGTCCCTATGTCAGAAGCAGCTAAAAGCCGTCCCTCAACGATCGATCCGGCAACCGTAAAAGTGATCGTCGGCATGTCCGGCGGCGTGGATTCATCCGTGTCAGCCCTGCTATTGCAACAACAGGGGTATCAGGTTGAAGGCCTGTTTATGAAAAACTGGGATGAAGATGACGGCACTGAATACTGTACCGCGATGGATGACCTGGCAGACGCACAGGCGGTCAGCGATAAATTAGGTATTAAGCTGCACACCGCAAATTTTGCCGCGGAGTACTGGGACAATGTGTTTGAGCATTTTCTCGAAGAGTATAAAGCCGGTCGCACGCCTAATCCGGATATCCTCTGCAATCGTGAAATTAAGTTTAAGGCGTTTCTCGAATACGCCAAAGTGCTGGGTGCTGACAAAATTGCGACCGGGCACTATGTACGCCGGGGTGAGATTGATGGCAAAGCGGCGCTGCTGAAAGGTCTGGATAACAACAAAGACCAGAGTTATTTTCTGCATCAGGTTGGCTGTGAAGAGCTGGCACAAACATTTTTCCCGGTCGGTGAGTTGGAAAAGCCGGAAGTACGTCGCCTCGCCGAGCAGCATGACCTTATTACCCATGACAAAAAAGACAGTACCGGGATCTGCTTTATCGGCGAACGTCGTTTTACCGATTTTCTGAAACAGTACCTCCCTGCACAGCCAGGTAATATCGAAACCCCCGACGGTGACATCATCGGTCAGCATCAGGGCTTGATGTACCACACCATTGGCCAGCGTCAGGGGTTGGGCATTGGCGGCTTGAAGGATTACCCGGAAGAACCCTGGTTTGTTGCCGAGAAAGATCTGCAGCGTAATGTGCTGGTTGCGGTCCAGGGACAGCAGCATGATCTGCTGTTCAGCAACTGGCTAACGGCCAGTGACCTGTTCTGGATTAGCGGCGAAAAACCCACCCTGCCGTTCAACTGCCGTGCTAAGGTAAGATACCGTCAGTCCGATCAGGGCTGCACCGTTTTTGCTGAGGGTGAGGGTTATCGCATTGAGTTTGACGAACCCCAGCGAGCGGTTACCCCCGGTCAGTCCGTGGTGATATACCATAACGACCTCTGCCTGGGTGGCGGCGTTATTGAAACAACCGGAAAAACAGCTTCCGGAAACACAGATCCCGACAAAGCGTAGAGAGACCGGTCAGCACTATGTCCAGAGCAGAAGATCAACAGGCAATCGCCCTCGCCGGGCTGTTTCAGGCCGCCAGTCTGGTGGAGCAAATTGCTTCCCGCGGAATGGTGTCACAGAATAATTTTGAAACCTCACTGGCAAGCATCTTTGTGACTAACCCGGAGACCACTGAGGAGATTTTCGGTGGGGCTCATGATCTGCCGATCAATCTTAACCAGGGCTTTCGCGGGCTTCAGGAACTGCTGGATAAAAACCGTTCAGAACAGAATCCGGATGTGATTCGTTACGGTCTGAGCATCATCCACTTAGAGCGTAAACTCAATAAACGCCCTGACCTGCTGAAAACTATTGGCGAACGCATCGACAAGATTTCCCAGCAAGCCAGCTATTTTGCTGAAGCCGGCACCAGCCTGACCGATAATCCGACCGCCTATACCCACCCCAGCGTCGTCGCAAACCTTGCCAGCCTGTACCAGGATACGCTGAGTACATTCAGTTTCAGGATTCAGGTGACCGGTGAACCCCGCCATCTGCAGAATGCAGAAAATGCCGCTAAAATACGCGCGCTGCTATTAGCCGGTATCCGTTCAGCGATGCTGTGGCGACAGGTGGGCGGTAAGCGCTGGCACCTGCTGTTTTTCAAATCCCGGCTGCGCCCTTCAGTGCGTAAGATCAGTGGCCGGGGCTGATCTGCCAGCCCGGCTTTTAACCGTTTTAACCCAGCGACAAATAAATACCCTGCAGATTTTCCCTGCGGGGCTATTTTAGCTATAATTCGCCCTCAAAATTTAACCCAGTCAGGTATTTACTCGATATGGATCTTTCTTCTCTTTCCGCGATCTCTCCAATTGATGGTCGTTACGGTAGCAAAACCGCTGATCTGCGCCCTGTATTCAGTGAGTTTGGTCTGATACGCGCCCGTGTAACCGTTGAAGTTCGCTGGTTGCAGAAACTTGCCGCACACCCGCAAATTACTGAAGTTCCGGCGCTGAGCGATGCAGCGAACGCTGTTCTGAACGCACTGGTTGATAACTTTAGTGAAACTGAAGCCAACCGGGTGAAAGAGATTGAACGCACCACCAACCACGACGTTAAAGCGGTTGAGTATCTGATTAAAGAGCATATCGCCGACAATGCCGAACTGGCAGCGGTCAGCGAATTCGTTCACTTCGCCTGTACTTCTGAAGATATCAATAACCTGTCTCACGCACTGATGTTAAAGCAGGGACAGGACGTTATGCTGCCAATGATGCAGCAGATGACCGATGAGATCGCCCAACTGGGTCGCACCTATGCCACTCAGCCAATGTTGTCACGCACCCACGGTCAGACCGCTTCTCCGACCACCGTCGGGAAAGAGATGGCTAACGTTGCTTACCGTCTGCAGCGCCAGATCAACCAACTCAAAAAGGTCGAACTATTAGGTAAGATTAACGGTGCTGTGGGCAACTACAACGCACATATCTCTGCTTACGCGGATGTTGACTGGGCAAAAAATGCCCAGGAGTTCGTTGAAGGTCTGGGGCTGACGTTCAACCCTTACACCACGCAGATCGAACCCCACGACTATATCGCTGAACTGTTTGATGCGGTTTGCCGTTTTAACACAATCATTATCGATTTCGACCGTGATATCTGGGGTTATATCTCGCTGGGATATTTCAAACAGAAAACTATCGCTGGCGAAGTTGGCTCATCAACCATGCCGCACAAAGTTAACCCGATTGACTTCGAAAACTCCGAAGGTAACCTGGGTATTGCCAACGCCGTGATGCAGCACCTGGCAGCTAAATTGCCGGTATCCCGCTGGCAGCGCGACCTGACCGACTCCACCGTGTTGCGTAATATGGGCGTTGGTTTTGGCTACAGCCTGATCGCCTATCAGTCCAGCCTGAAAGGTATCAGCAAACTGGAACTGAACCCTGCCCGCCTCGATGCGGATCTGGAAAACAGTTGGGAAGTTCTGGCAGAGCCGATTCAGACTGTCATGCGTCGCTACGGAATTGAAGAACCGTACGAAAAACTCAAGGCACTGACCCGTGGTCAGGACATGAACAAAGCGACCATTATGGCGTTTGTTGACACCCTGGAGATGCCGGACGCTGCGAAAGAAGAGCTGAAACAGCTGACACCGCATAGCTATATCGGTAACGCGGTTGATCAGGCCAAAGCGATCTGATTATCGCCGACTGTTAAAAAAGCAGAGCCAAGGCTCTGCTTTTTTATTGCTTTAACTTAATATAATAAGTCATTGAAATTATGGAAGTAATAATCGCTGAAGATGGCGCTAAAATTCACTACCTGCGACTGGGCAAAGGCAGTCCTGTTATATTTCTGCACGGCTGGAGCGCCAGCGCAAAAGACTGGTTGCCCTTCGCATCTGCGATGGCAGATCACCACGAAGTGATCTGCTGGGATGCCCGGGGCCACGGTGGTCACCCACTCAATCCAGGGACCAGTACCCATGTCAGAGAGATGGCTACAGATCTGCAACGGCTGATTCATCATCACGACTTAGACAAGGTGTTGCTCGTCGGTCACTCCATGGGGGCGCTGACCCTGTGGCAGTATATTCGTGACTTTGGGTGTGATCGCCTGGCCGGTGTCTGCATCATTGATCAGTCGCCTAAACTGGTCACCGATGAACAGTGGAAAAACGGTATTTACGGTGATTTTGACCGGGTTCACAATCAGCGTCTGATCAGGACTTTGCGTGAAGATTTCGCTGAAGGTCTGCTGCAATTGGTGGCCAATGGTTACAACCGTAAATCCTATGAGAACTACACGCGCAACTCCCGGGGCTTTCAACAGATGCGCGAACACCTGCAAACCCTTGACGGCGAGCCACTGGTACAGTGCTGGGAAAGTCTGACGGCGGCGGATTATCGCGATGTGCTGCCGCAGATCTCAGTCCCAGCACTGCTGATTTACGGCGATGAAAGTCAGTTCTACGGGCCAGCGGTGGCAGAGTATGTGAAGGAGAACATTCCCGATACCGAGCTACATATCTATGAAAACTCTGATCATTCGCCTCAGCTATTTCACCGGGAACGCTTTGTCTGGGACCTGCAAAAATTCGCCCGCCAAATCACCCAATAAGCCGGATTAAGGGCGTTGCGAAAAAACCAGTACGCCCGCGTCATTCAGGTGACTCTGAACTCGCTTTTCAGCTAACAGATAATTGAGGTTGGCCAGACATTCGCCGCCGGCCAGTAAAAGATCGAACAGTGAAAGTTTCCGTTTATAGATCAGTCCCGCCAGTTGCATAACGGTCAGCGGCTCAGAACATGCCTGCTCTACCTGCAGCAGAGTGTCATGATGTTCATCAAGCAAACCGGTTAACCGCGCCCTGAGACCATAAAACGGACGTTCATGGGCCGGCAACACCAGCGTATCCGCCGGCAGCGCTTTTAAGCGCGCCAATGAATCAAGCCAGGTTAGCAACGGATTAGCCTCTGGCTTGCCGGGCCTGACACTAACATTAGAGCTTATCCGGGGTAACACCTGATCACCGGAAATCAGCACCCCCAACGCCTCAGAATACAAACAGGCATGGGCCTCTGAATGCCCTTCGGAGATAATAACCTGCCATTCAAGGTTGCCGATGTTAATGACTGAGTTTTCCTGCAATTCGCAGGTATCCTCAGGCAGAGGGTGTATCAGGGTAGAGATGCCGGTGAAAATCCCCATAATCCCTTCAGATTGCTTGTTATTCATCCCTAGCCGATGAAGAAAGCTCTTCGCTGTCGCGGCAAAGTGGTCAGAGTCATCCCCGCTCACCTGGAAATACTCATGGGCGGTTACCTGCTCTCCTGCGGTGATCCACAACGGAGCCTCAGCGCGCTGACACAGCCAGCCTGCCGCACCAATATGATCAATATGGGCATGGGTCAGGATAACCTTTTTAACCGGCTTACCATCTAGCAAGCTGGCAATGACTTTCTCCCAGACGGCGCGGGTATCTGAATTTCCAAGCCCGCAGTCAACCACCACCCAACCGTCAATATCATCAAGGATATAGAGGTTGATATGATCCAGATCGAAAGGCAGCGGCATTCGCAGCCACAGCACTCCGGGAGCTACCTCTAGCAGCTCACCGGCGCCAGGAACTGAGAATTCGGCAGTTACGACTGCGTTCACTATAACAACCTCGATGGTTCGGATTTAGTTTAAAGAGACAGCACCTGTCTGACGATTCAGATTAACACGTTTAAATCGGACAAAGATCTCTGCCCTTTTGCCTTTACAGTCAATATATTGATCTTTTCGGTCATGCCGCGGTTTGAAACATGTTAATCACAGAGAGACTCCTCTGCCGTAATCGATAGGTAAAGCTTCTGGATTGTCGCTGCAAAACTCATTAAACTTACGCCATTCTGAACACCAAAAACCAGCCACGACAGACCGTCTGATACTCAGATAACCCTCTCGTTTCTGGCAACCGGAACATCCTGCTTGCTCCATGTGACTAACGACAAGCACCCCGGAAGCCTGATCTGAAACAATAACTCTCAGGCCGTAACTGACTATGATAGCCGCCTGACCTGATAACGATGACACTATGCTCGACAATATCCGTATCGTACTGATCAATACCTTTCACCCCGGCAATATTGGTGCCGCTGCACGGGCGATGAAAAACATGGGCCTAAGCCAGCTATATCTGGTTGAACCGCGCATCTTTCCTGATGAAGAAGCAGACTCCCGTGCTGCCGGTGCCAAAGACCTTCTGGAAAGCGCTGTCGTGGTCAGCACTCTGGATGAAGCGATTGCCGACTGCCAACTGGTGATCGGTACTAGTGCCCGTAACCGCACCTTCGACTTGCCGATCTTTGATGCCCATGACTGTGCCCGTAAAGTAGTGGGTGAAGCAGAGCATGGCAAGGTAGCTATTATTTTCGGTCGCGAAACCATGGGACTGCACAACGCGGAACTGCAGAAGTGTAATTACCATGTGTATATCCCCGCCAACCCTGAATATCCGGTGCTTAACGTTTCGGCTGCAATTCAACTGGTGTGCTACGAAATCTGGCAGGCCCATAGCAAACAGGATTTCATCAAAAGAGATGAGCCCTACCCCCTCACACGGGATATGGAGCTTTTTTATGAACACCTGGAAACGGCCCTGCGCAACACTCACTTCATCATCCCTCAACATGAGGGCAAAGTGATGGATAAACTACGGCGCTACTTTAACCGCTCCCGGCCGGAACGCACCGAGCTGAATATGCTTCGGGGCATTCTCACCTCGATAGACGAAACAACCACTAAATTAGCCGCTGCCAGCGCAGCAGAACCGACAACATCCCAGGATAAAGGATCTGATCAATGAGTGATTCACCCTTCGGCGACATCTCAATCGAAGAGTTTTTGCGTGATTACTGGCAGAAAAAACCGTTACTGGTTCGTAATGCCTTCCCGGACCTGGACGCACCTGTTGGGGCGGATGAGCTGGCCGGTCTTTCGCTCGAAGACGATGTTGAGTCACGCCTGGTCGTACAGAGCCCGGATGGCGATGACTGGCAGATCCAGCATGGCCCCTTCGATGAAGACACTTTCAGTAATCTGCCTGACACCCACTGGACGCTGCTGGTTCAGGCGGTAGATCACTGGGTGCCGGAAGCCAGTGAAATTGTTGAGCAGTTCCGTTTTATTCCTAACTGGCGTTACGACGACCTGATGGTCAGTTTTGCCACACAGGGCGGTGGTGTAGGCCCCCACTATGATAACTATGATGTATTCCTGATTCAGACCCAGGGCAAGCGGCGCTGGGAAGTGGGTGGATTCTTCGACCAGAACTCTCCCCGCCGGCCGGATACACCGGTGATGATTATGACCGAGTGGGAACCTGAATTTAACTGGGTGCTGGAACCCGGCGATATGCTCTATATCCCGCCTCAGGTCGGCCATAATGGCATCGGCGCGTCCGATGACTGCATGACCTACTCGGTTGGTTTTCGCGCCCCCTCCCATGCAGAGATTATGCGTAGTTTTACCGATTTTATCGGTGAAAAGCTTACCTCAGAGTCCCGTTATACTGATCCGGACCTGACATTGCAGGACAACCCCGGAGAGATTACGCCGCAGGCGTTACAAAAAGTGCGCGAAATTTTTACCGGTTATCTGCAGGATGATGCCCGTCTGGGCGAGTGGCTGGGTAAGTTTGTTACCGACCCGAAATATCCGGAACTGGACCAAAGTCCTGAAGAACCTGCAACGGTAGAACAGATCAGAACTGCGCTAAAAGAGGGAGACCTGTGCTTCATTCGCAACGAGGGCAGCCGATTCTCCTATAGTGCGGGCAAAGCGGGAGAGATTCAGTTTTACGCTGATGGCAACTGCTTTAAAGTATCAGACAGCGGAAGTACCTTAGCAACCAGTCTCTGCCAGACACCGACCATAGTCATTAGTCAGGGTGAATGGAGCGATCAACAACTACAACTACTGGCAGACCTTTACAATCAGGGATCGCTGTATACTGAGTAACATCAATAGGTCGCCCGGGAAGAGTCTCACGACGTCTAACCCGTGGCTATCTGCATCATAACCAAAAAGGCCATATCTCATGGCCTTTTTCCGTTTTAGTAAATAATTGAAAATACACCTCTTTTCTTGTTGTTTTTCCAATCCCCTGCAGGTTTTGTAGTCATTGGACGAATATAATATTTAGCTATATGAAAACTATATTTATATAACCAAAACAATCTGTAAAAATGTTGATTTTTCCCCTGTACGAAAGTCGCTAGACTTTAGGCTATGGCGACTGAAACCCTTATCACTGATGGCTTTGCTGCGTCGCAATATACAATCAACCTTGTAGTTTAACTACAGCACCGTATAAGCGGCTCATGTAGTGGAACTACAGCATTGCTGCTATGCACAAAAAAGCCTTTGACCACCCTCTGAAAAGGCCGCATCATGGGCTTTCCGTGAGGCGTCAGCCACTTCGACAATTTGCTGGCGCAAGATGTAAACAGCCTTCTAATCCAGAACCGATAAACTATAACCTCTGGATAGATAGCGACCAACAGAAGGATTTACCATGTCTAGCCTGAATCAAGATATCCAATCAGTCACCGCTCTGAAAGAAAACAACGGATCTGCCTGGGATGCAATCAACCCTGAGTCCGCTGCACGCATGCGCGCCCAGAACAAATTCAAAACCGGTCTGGATATCGCTAAGTACACTGCAGGCATTATGCGTCGCGATATGGCTGAGTTTGACAAAGATAAAACCAAATACACTCAGTCTCTGGGTTGCTGGCATGGTTTTGTCGGTCAGCAAAAGATGATCTCTATCAAGAAGCACTTCGGCAGCACCGAACGTAAATACCTCTACCTGTCTGGCTGGATGGTAGCTGCACTGCGTTCCTCTTTTGGCCCTCTGCCTGACCAGTCTATGCATGAAAAAACCGTTGTTGCTGACCTGGTCAGAGAGCTGTACACCTTCCTGCGTCAGGCAGATGCCCGTGAACTGGGTGGTCTGTTCCGTGAACTGGATAAAGCCCGTGAAGCTGGCGATGCTGCGAAAGAAGCTGAAGTTCAGGAAAAAATCGACAACCACGAAACTCACGTTGTGCCAATCGTTGCGGATATCGATGCCGGTTTCGGTAACGCAGAAGCCACTTACCTGATGGCTAAGCAGATGATCGAAGCCGGTGCGTGCTGTCTGCAGATCGAAAACCAGGTAGCTGATGAGAAACAGTGTGGTCACCAGGACGGTAAAGTCACCGTACCTCACGCTGACTTCCACGCGAAACTGCGTGCGCTGCGTTACGCGTTCCTTGAGCTGGGTGTGGATGACGGTGTTATCGTTGCCCGTACCGACTCTGAAGGTGCTGGCCTGACTAAAGAGATCGCAGTTGTGCGTGAGCCGGGTGATCAGGGCGATGTCTACAACTCTTACCTGGACGTTGAAGAAGTCTCTCCTGAAGACACTAACGAAGGCGACGTACTGATCAGCCGTAACGGTAAGCTGGTACGTCCTAAGCGTCTGGCTTCAGGTCTTTATCAGTTCCGTCAGGGTACTGGACATGAGCGTTGCGTATTTGACTGTATCGAAGCGCTGAACGCCGGTGCTGACCTGCTGTGGATCGAAACGGCTGTGCCAACGGTTCACGAAATCAAAGGCATGATGGATGACGTTCGTAAAGTACACCCGGATGCTAAGCTGGTGTACAACAACTCTCCATCATTCAACTGGACGCTGAACTTCCGTCAGCAGACTTACGATGCGATGGTTGAGGCCGGTGAAGATGTCTCTGCTTACGATCGTGCTAACCTGATGTCAGCTGAATACGATGATACTGAACTGTCTGCGAAAGCGGATGCCCGTGTACGTACCTTCCAGGCCGATACGGCTCGCGAAGCGAACGTATTCCACCACCTGATCACTCTGCCAACCTACCACACCACTGCGCTGTCGGTAGACAACCTGGCGAAAGAGTACTTCGGTGAAGCGGGTATGCTGGGCTACGTAGAAGGCGTACAGCGTAAAGAGATCCGTCAGAGCATCGCCTGTGTTAAGCACCAGAACATGTCTGGTTCTGACATCGGTGACGATCACAAAGAGTACTACGCGGGTGAAGCTGCGCTGAAAGCTGGTGGTGCGAAAAACACCTCTAACCAGTTCAGCTGATCTAAAGAGCTAAGCTTAAATAGATAAGTTAAATCAGATATCTCAACTGGCTTGATTTAACGCTGATATAAAAAGACGCTCCGGCGTCTTTTTTTTTGCTTTAAAAAACTCAACTGACCTTGCTTGGTATAAAATGAGCGCTGATCCATCACCTATATAAGAGAAATAGTCAGATACATTCTGGTTATCTTCTATAAAAAAGCTAACCAGAATGACCATACTTTTTTGTGATACAACAAGACTTATGAGAATATCTTATTAATCTTGACCTGACTGCTCATACAATTCTTCCGGCTAAAGTAGACTCAACATATGAATATTCTCTGTTGCTTTGAAACTGATGGATAAGTCTGCCAAACCTCTCTCGACCGACAGAGCCCTGTTTACTGGCCCTGAAGGGGATATCTCAAAAGCCCTTTTTCATAGCGCCAAAATCCCCATGCTCATCATCCTCCCCTCCAGTGGCGAGATAGTGAGCGCAAACAGTGCCGCATGCCAATTTTACGGTTACAACCTGAAACAGTTTTCACAACTAACCATCCATCAGATCAACCAGCTTTCTCCCTCAGACGTTGCAAATGAGATGTCAAAAGCCGCAACCGAAAAGCGGACACACTTTAATTTTGTTCATATGTTGGCCGACGGCAGCTTAAAAGATGTGGAAGTGCACTCAGGGCCGATGACACTCAATGGCGAGCAGTATTTATACTCTATCATTCATGACATAACAGAACGCAGAATAACCCAACAGAAACTTGCATCGCTCAACCGCGACTTTATCACCCTGCTGGAAAATACTACGGATTTTGTCTACTTCAAGGATATGGAGAGTCGCTTTCGATTCTGTAGTCAGACCGTGGCAAATATCACCGGTCATAAAAGCTGGAAAGATATGATCGGCAAACACGATTCAGAGGTGTTTCCAGCGGATATAGCAAAAATCTATATCGAAGAGGAAAAGCCAATCTTCACCCAGGGTTTATCAATTCAGAATCAGATTAACCCCTATTATAATGAACAGGGCTTACCTGGCTGGGTTAGCACCAATAAATGGCCGGTCTTCGAAGCAGACGGAAAAACCGTGGTAGGTTTATTTGGTATCAGTCGCGATGTCACCTTACAACATAACGCTGAAAAAGATCTTAAAATAGCAGCCAGTGTGTTTCAGCATGTCGGCGAAGGTGTTCTGATTACCGATGCCAACAATCTGATCATCGATGCCAATCAGGCATTCTGCCGCCTTTCTGGTTACCAACACCATGAAATAATCGATCGATCCCCCCGCTTTCTGAATTCCGGCCACCACGACCAGTCGTTTTTCAACCAGATCGAAGAATCCTTAACGGAAAACGGGATGTGGAAAGGTGACATATGGAACCGGCGCAAGAATGGTTCTCTGTTTGCCTGTCGCACCATCATTAGTGTAATTACCAATGAACAAGGAGAACCCGAATATAAGATTGGCTTGTTTTCTGATGTTACTCAGCTCCTGCAGCACTTCAATGAGGTCGAACATCTGGCTTACCATGATGCCCTGACAGACCTGGCCAATAGAGTTCTGTTTGATGACAGACTGAAGCAAGCACTGGTAGAAGCAAAACGTTATGATTTAAATCTGGCCGTCTGTTTTATCGACCTTGATAATTTCAAACCGGTTAATGACAGATTCGGACATAGAATCGGCGACCTTTTGCTAAAAGAGATCGCAGATCGCCTGACCGAAACGGTCCGCAGCGCAGATACGGTTGCCCGGCTGGGCGGGGATGAATTTGCATTGGTTCTAACTCATGCAGAAGCCCGGGAAGACTCTCTGCATACAGTAGAGCGCACTCTGCAGAGGATCTCAGCTCCTTTTACTCTGCCACTCGGCAATGTCATCACCGTAAGCGCCAGTATTGGTGTGTGTTTTCATGATAGAAACAGCCAGGAAACGCCTGCTCTAATGCTCCGGCGGGCAGACAGAGCAATGTATGAAGCTAAAGCCAAAGGGCGGAACTGTTATCACATCTATTCAGAGCCTGATAGCTAATTATTTTTTTACTGCCGCTATCAGGTAATCGCCACGTCTGAGATCAGCTTTCTCAGCCACTGATGAGGCGCATTGTGTTGCAGCAGCGGACTCCAGGCCATCTTAAACTCAAACTCGGGTATATCGAATGGCGGCTTTTTAATCACTAAACGGGGATTATCCGATTGCGTTGTTGCTGAACGGGTGGGTATTGTTGCAACCAGTCCTTTCTGCTGTGCCATCAGTGCTGCGGATTGATAGTGACGGGTAAACACCGTTATCTGACGTTTATGCCCCGCCCTTTCCAGCGCCTCATCAACCCACCCAAGTCGCTTGATGTCCTTAGGTGTGATTCCCATCCCGGCCCCCATGCCGGTCTTACTTACCCAGACATGTTTAGCCTGAAGGTAGCTCTCCAGTGAGAAGTTGAGTGAGATCGGATTGTCCACCGCAAACAGACATGAAAAACTATCGGTCCAGAGGGTTTTCTGATGAAACGCCTGGGGCATCGTATCAAAGCGATTTAAAACAAGATCAACAAGGCCCTGTTCTACCTCGGTAAAACTCATATCACTGGGGGTCATAATATCCAGAACAATATCAGGCGCCTCTTTACGCAGTCGCTTCAGCAATCGGGGAACCAGTGTCGCTTCACCATAATCACTGGTCATGATACGAAAAACACGATCACTGCGGCTGGGGTCAAAGGCACTGCCCGGCTCTATCACCTGTTCTACCGATGAAAGAATCTGTCTCAACAGGGGCTGAATTGCCTGAGCACGTTCCGTCGGCGCCATCCCTTCACTGGTTCGTACCAGCAATGGATCACTAAAAGTATCTCTTAAACGGCGCAAACCATTACTCATGGCAGGCTGAGTGATACCTAGCAAGCTCGCGGAACGGGTAACATTTCGCTCCCGTAATAACACATCCAGATAGACTAAAAGATTAAGATCGATCTTATCCAGGTTCATACGAAACCCCATCATTAGCGAGTTCAATCGCATACATTTACTTGGTGAATACTCTATATAATAGCTATTTATTTCCTTTATGTTAATAGCGGACATAGAATAGCTCCCATACCAAATAACAGAGCAGCAACTCAGCTGCCTAACAAATGAGAGAAGGAGACGCCATGTCTAGCCTGAATCAAGATATCCAAACAGTAGCAGGTCTGAAAGAAGCAAACGGATCTGCCTGGGATGCAATCAACCCTGAATCTGCGGCACGCATGCGTGCACAGAACAAATTCAAAACCGGTCTGGATATCGCTAAGTACACTGCAGGCATTATGCGTCGCGATATGGCTGAGTTTGACAAAGATAAAACCAAATACACTCAGTCTCTGGGTTGCTGGCATGGTTTTGTCGGTCAGCAAAAGATGATCTCTATCAAGAAGCACTTCGGCAGCACCGAACGTAAATACCTCTACCTGTCTGGCTGGATGGTAGCTGCACTGCGTTCCTCTTTTGGCCCTCTGCCTGACCAGTCTATGCATGAAAAAACCGTTGTTGCTGACCTGGTCAGAGAGCTGTACACCTTCCTGCGTCAGGCAGATGCCCGTGAACTGGGTGGTCTGTTCCGTGAACTGGATAAAGCCCGTGAAGCTGGCGATGCTGCGAAAGAAGCTGAAGTTCAGGAAAAAATCGACAACCACGAAACTCACGTTGTGCCAATCGTTGCGGATATCGATGCCGGTTTCGGTAACGCAGAAGCCACTTACCTGATGGCTAAGCAGATGATCGAAGCCGGTGCGTGCTGTCTGCAGATCGAAAACCAGGTAGCTGATGAGAAACAGTGTGGTCACCAGGACGGTAAAGTCACCGTACCTCACGCTGACTTCCACGCGAAACTGCGTGCGCTGCGTTACGCGTTCCTTGAGCTGGGTGTGGATGACGGTGTTATCGTTGCCCGTACCGACTCTGAAGGTGCTGGCCTGACTAAAGAGATCGCAGTTGTGCGTGAGCCGGGTGATCAGGGCGATGTCTACAACTCTTACCTGGACGTTGAAGAAGTCTCTCCTGAAGACACTAACGAAGGCGACGTACTGATCAGCCGTAACGGTAAGCTGGTACGTCCTAAGCGTCTGGCTTCAGGTCTTTATCAGTTCCGTCAGGGTACTGGACATGAGCGTTGCGTATTTGACTGTATCGAAGCGCTGAACGCCGGTGCTGACCTGCTGTGGATCGAAACGGCTGTGCCAACGGTTCACGAAATCAAAGGCATGATGGATGACGTTCGTAAAGTACACCCGGATGCTAAGCTGGTGTACAACAACTCTCCATCATTCAACTGGACGCTGAACTTCCGTCAGCAGACTTACGATGCGATGGTTGAGGCCGGTGAAGATGTCTCTGCTTACGATCGTGCTAACCTGATGTCAGCTGAATACGATGATACTGAACTGTCTGCGAAAGCGGATGCCCGTGTACGTACCTTCCAGGCCGATACGGCTCGCGAAGCGAACGTATTCCACCACCTGATCACTCTGCCAACCTACCACACCACTGCGCTGTCGGTAGACAACCTGGCGAAAGAGTACTTCGGTGAAGCGGGTATGCTGGGCTACGTAGAAGGCGTACAGCGTAAAGAGATCCGTCAGAGCATCGCCTGTGTTAAGCACCAGAACATGTCTGGTTCTGACATCGGTGACGATCACAAAGAGTACTACGCGGGTGAAGCTGCGCTGAAAGCTGGTGGTGCGAAAAACACCTCTAACCAGTTCAACTAATCGCTGAAGCACTAAAAAAGGCAGCGAAATAGCTGCCTTTTTTATAAGCGGTAACCGAGGCCGGGTGACGTTCCCTCACCCGGCCTCAACTTCTCTTAACTACAATTACAACAACTTCAATGACAACACCCTCTGATTTTTTAGCACTAAGAAAGAATGAGTCAGCTTTTTAAGTTAGAATCCTTTCCTGCTGTAACTGCAACCTGATTAAGTGATTTAGACTATGACCACACCTGCTTTTCTTAAAGATGCAAAAGAACTGTTAACCGAACAGGGTTTCACAACCGGTAATACCTGGTATCACGGCACTTCGTCAGCACTGGTTGAATCAATTAATGAGCTAGGCCTTAAGCGTTCAGGCGATACTGATCTGAATGAAGCCGCTAAGAATACAATGGCCACTATCGGTAATAACAACTATGCCGAAACAACTGAACCGGTATTCCTCAGCCAGAGTAAAGAGCTTGCGTATTACTGGGCGCAACAAACAGTCAGAAACCGCGGCGTGCGTATCGAAGGCGATCAACAGCCTGTTGTTTTCACAGTAGAACTGCCAGAAGCACTTAACGCTAAAGTGAAACCCGATGTAGGCGCTGCTAGCCTGCTACTGCTTCAGGAGGGTGAAAACTATATGGCTTTTCTGGCGGGTATTTATCAGGAAAATGGCTTCGATCTACCTGAAATAGATCTCATGAAAGCTGACCGCATGGAATACCTGAATAAACTCGGTATGGCCTACTTTGATGCCGACATTGATGCATCAAACCTGAAGCTAATCACTGAGTAATCAGTTCTTCATCGTAACAAGAGGCCGCTACTGCGGCCTTTCTTATATCTGCAAAACTGTTCGTATTTATCAACGAATCCGGTCCTGCATCCATTTCTACTTCCACATTTTTTCATAGCCCCACTTTTCTATAGCCGCTTTTTTTATAGGCCCAGATATTTAGCGGCTCACTTAGCTAAGGCCTCAAAGACCATACAAATAGAGTGGTTATATTGACCTGGCGCAACAGTATCAATCGATAAGGCGTTTAGCCGGGAAACACTGCTCTGAATCAATACTTTCTCAACGCAATACGTGTCAAATCAGTTCACTTTTTGACCGTTGTTTAGCATAAGGATTGTATTAATGAACAGAAAAGCACTTTCCGCATTAGTCATGGGCGTATCACTGACTGCCACCGCAAACTGTATGGCATATGAAGCTGGCGATATGATCCTGAAAGTCGGCGCCGCTAATGTTGACCCTCAAACATCGAATAACACTACTGTTGCAGGCCTGGATGTTGAAGATAATACCCAGTTGGGCATCACCGGCACCTATATGCTAACCGATAACATCGGTGTTGAACTGCTGGCTGCCACCCCTTTCAAACACGATATTACCCTTAATGGGGCTAAAGTCGGTGAAACTAAACATCTGCCACCTACCGTTTCTTTACAATACTACCCGATGGATAGCAGCTCTGCATTTCAGCCTTATGTCGGGCTGGGTATTAACTACACCACATTCTTCTCAGAAAGCACAACCGGTGCGCTGGCAGGTACCAAATTACAGTTGGATAGCTCATGGGGACTGGCGGCTCAGCTGGGTATCGATTATTCAATTAACGACCAGTTACTGGTTAATGCGGCTGTCTGGAAAATGGATATCAATACCGACGTGACAGTGAATGGATCCAATCTGGGTGAACTTGAAATCGACCCGATGGTGTATATGGTTTCTGTTGGTTACAAGTTCTGATTTAAGCTGATCAGTACGCATGCCGGGATGAAGCACTCATCCCGGTTTTATCCGAATCAACAGCTATTCTCTGTTTCATCGGCTCTGCCCTCTACCCCCCTTTCGCATTAACTACTGTCGAATTTCCCCCGGCTTCAGCCAACCATCGCTACATTAGCGTGATCCAAACTGACTGGCTTACTGATTGCCGTTACATACAACAAAAACAACCAGTGATATCAGAAAGTTAGGACGTCTGTTACGCCTACAGAATTCAGAGTAACCCCTGTTAACGACGGTCAGTACCAGTAAGAAGCCTGACAAAGCCATCCCCCTTATCAACTGCCTGGAGCGAATACGTTACCGGGTAAACCATGAGCTGATCTGTGAACTGAACTGTGAGACGAGCTGTGAAATAAGCTGTGAGATGAACGGTAAGACAGTAGTCGATAAGTCGCCGGAAAGTCTGCCCCCTTCTACTGATGAAACAGGGTTTTAAATAATCTATAAAAATGTTACCAACTAAGCGAGCTAATCGCACAATATAAAAATCATCAGCCCCTCTGTTTATTATCTCATCACGCTATATTTTCCAACGTATCAATTAGTTATCCATGACTGATACTCTTTGACCTGGTTTTATAAAAATGTAAGAATCCTTCACAATTTTAGCCCGGATAGCGAATAGCCTGAATACTAAGAGTCTAACGACTTATGTAGTGTTTTTACTATTTTTATCATTTATAGGAGAGTAATCCCTATGTTCGTTAGAGCTCGGATACTGGCAGAATCACGCCAGGAAGTTATCAGGCATGAACGGAATACAGAAAAGCTTCAGCAAGAGCTGAATGCTGCACGCGAACGGATCGCGATACTGGAAGCAGAATTGCAAGATGCCAATGGCGAGAAAGATAATGATATTGGTGTGATGAGAGGTGCGATTCAGGGTTTCTCTAAACTCAACAATATTCGCGAGCGAATCGCCTCAATGGCGACTAATTTGCTGTCAGAACGGAATAAGATCCTCGACTCGGCAACGATCTATGATCAGTCCTCTTCCAATATGAAGAAACTGGTGGCGGGACTCAGTGATGTTAATGGCGAAGTCAGCATCATACACGATCAGGTCTCAACACTTCGAAGTGTTGCTGAAGAGATCACCAAGTTTGTCGGCAGTATTAAAAACATTTCCGAGCAGACAAACCTTCTGGCACTGAACGCAGCCATAGAAGCAGCCAGAGCGGGTGAACAGGGACGGGGCTTTGCCGTGGTCGCCGATGAGGTCCGGACTCTCGCGAAGAGAGCCAGTGAAGCCAGCGGAGAGATTGAAAAACTGGTTGCGCAGATTGATCACAGCACTCAGGAAACACGCAACAGTATAGCCGAAACGCTTGGTAGCTGTGGATCTATGCTGGATAACGCCACTGAAACCAATGGGTCTCTGGAACGCCTGATCAATCACTCTATCTCCATGCATGACACCATTACCGATGAGGCTATGTCCAGCTTTCTTGAAACGGTAAAAATGGATCATATGGTCTGGAAACAAGACATATACAACCACTGGCTTGACCAGGAAACCGGGCATGGCCATATCTCTGACCACACACAGTGTCGTTTGGGCAAATGGTATTATGAAGGTGACGGAGCACAGAGCTACAAAACGATGCCTAGCTTTTCCTATCTGGAAAAACCCCACGCTGATGTACACAGGGGCGGATTGTTAGCACTGCAACGTATCGTAGAAAATGATCTGCATGGTTCTCTTGAAGCTATTCGTTTGATGGAGAAAGCCAGCGATGAAACCTTTGCAGTGCTGGAAAAGCTGGGTAGGGAGATTGGCAAGTAAACGACTATTGAAAGTCATAATATCGATAAAAAAGGGTGGAAATATTCACCCTTTTTATTGCACCAATCATACTCCGGACTACTGCTTCGAATAGGCGTTATTTAAAGCCGAAAATAACCCTTTTATACCTAGCGATGACGAATCTGTAGAACTGAACTAATCTTGTGCTATCCCATAGCAGAGATGAGTCAATGCAAAACCTGTTTACCAATATTCCGGCACAGCTTCCCGATGAGTTATTCACGACACTCTTAGAAAACAACCAGCTGAAGATAGAGCGTATCGTTTGCCGCGGACACCATTCAGCGGCGAAACACTGGTATGATCAGGCGCAGCATGAGTGGGTCTTGCTGATTCAGGGAGCTGCACGTATCGGTTATCCTGATAGCCCTTCAGTTGAGCTGTGTGCTGGTGATTATCTGCATATACCGGCTCACCGCAGGCATCGCGTCGAATGGACATCGACAGATCAGGATACTATCTGGCTAGCGATCCATTATGGCTGAATGAAGATTCCAGAGAGGCTACGGCAGCACTGCAACCGCTGGCATTATCTGATACAATTTTTTTCTCTATGTATAGATTATTTGTATAACAACCAATAAAGATAACAAATTCAACGGAACGATAATGACTGATAATCTGCAACTCCCTGCCCTGAATGACAGCATTCTAAGTCTGTCCAGCCGCATCGCCACTCTCACCTTTAACCGCCATGATGTACGTAATGCTCTGACAGGAACCCACCTGATCGATGATATCGTTAATGTTGCTGAGTGGGTTAACCGCACACCTGAAGTGTCGGTATTGATTATCACCGGTGAGGGCAGCGCGTTCTGTGCCGGTGGCAACATTAAAGAGATGAGCGAACGGGATGGCGACCATAAAGATGGCGCGTTTGGCGGAGACGTGTATACCGTTCAGGAAAAATACCGTCAGGGTATTCAGCGCATGCCACTGGCGATGAGTCGTATTGATATCCCGGTGATCGCCGCGATTAATGGCCCGGCTATTGGCGCCGGATTCGATCTTACCTGCATGTGTGACCTGCGCATCGGTTCAACTAAAGCCCTGCTGGGTGAAACCTTTGTTAATCTCGGCATCATCCCCGGCGATGGCGGAGCCTGGTTTCTACAACGACTCATCGGCTATCAAAAAGCGGCTGAATTGACGTTGACCGGTAGAATGATCAGTGCTGATGAAGCGAAAGAGCTGGGTATCCTTCTTGATGTGGTTGAACCTGATCAACTGATGGACAAAGCGATGGAGCTGGCCCGCCGTATTGCAGACAAGCCCCCTCAGGCGTTGCGCATGACCAAACGACTGCTGAAAACCGCGCAAAAGATGGAACTGCCTGAATTCCTCGAACATTCTGCCCTTATGCAGGGTATCTGCCACAACACCGAAGACCACCTGGAAGCGGTAAACGCCTTTGTCGAAAAGCGCTCCCCCAACTATCAGGGGCGTTGAGGCTTTAAATATTCTAAAGCGCTGACGCCTGAACCCTGGCGTCCGCTTTAAACTGCAACTTTGCCAGGCGTGAATACAGCTCTGAGCTTTGTAACAACTCCTCATGACTGCCCATTGCAACAACCCTGCCCTGATCCATCACCACAATCTGATCCGCATGCAGAATCGTTGATAGACGATGCGCAATGATCACGGTCGTCCGGCCCTGCATCAGGGTGTCCAGCGCCAGTTGCACCTTATGTTCACTTTCGGTATCCAATGCACTGGTGGCTTCATCCAGCAGCAATATTCGCCGGTCATTGAGAATCGCCCGGGCGATTGCAATACGCTGTTTCTGACCACCGGAGAGACGCACGCCCTGCTCGCCAAGATCACTGTAATAGCCATCCGGCAGCCGTTCAATAAACTCATGGGCATACGCTGCTTTTGCCGCCGCAATGACCTCTTCCTGAGTCGCATCGGAACGGCCGTAACGGATATTCTCGATCACATTGGCAGTGAACAGTGCCGGTTGCTGAGAGACCAGCGCCATCTGTTGTCTCAGTTCTCGTGGATTAAAGGCTCGCAGATCAACTGAATCAAAGCAGACCTGTCCTTTCTGTGGATCGTAGAAGCGCAACAGCAATTCAAATACGGTCGACTTACCCGCCCCGGATGGCCCTACCAGCGCAGTGATCGAGCCTTGTTCAAGGGTTAACGAGAAATCCTCCAGAGCCGCCTGATCGGGGCGTGAAGGATAGTTGAAACTGACCGCGTTTAATGAAAGTTTTGCTTCCAGAGTCATCGCATCGACCGACTGTTCGACGACACTGTCCGGCGCCTGAATCTCACTTTCGGCGTCGAGTAACTCCATCAGACGCTCCGTAGCACCGACCGCTCGTTGTAACTCACCATACACTTCAGACATCGTGCCAACCCCCATGGCGACAATCAGTGCATAAAAGACGAAAGCACCCAGCTCACCCGCCGTCATCGCCCCGGTAATCACATCATAGCCGCCAACCCAGAGCATCCCGGATAACGCACCAAAGACCAGAAGTATGACCATCGCCATCAGCATCGCCCGTTGGAGAATGCGGTGCTGTGCAACTTTAAACGCACTATCCACCTCGACGCCGAAAGCCTCACTCTCATGACTTTCCTGCGTATAACTCTGCACCGTTTTAATCTGCTGAATCGCCTCACCGGCATAGCTGCCAACATCGGCAATGCTATCCTGACTCTTACGCGCCAACGCTCGCACCCGGCGACCAAAAATCAGAATCGGTAAGAGAATCAGTGGCACACCGGCAACAATTATCAGTGATAATTTGATATTAGTGACAAACAGCATGATCAGTGCGCCGGAGGTGGTTACCAGACTGCGCAGCGCCATAGAAAAGGAGCTGCCGATAATCGATTGCAGCAGCGTAGTATCGGTGGTCAGTCGCGACATAATCTCGCCACTGCGGTTGATCTCAAAGAAACTGGGATGCAGGCTGATCACATTATCAAACACCGCCTGGCGGATATCCGCGGTGACCCGCTCGCCCAGCCAGGACACCAGATAAAAACGGATAAAGGTACCACAGGCCATCAGAACCGCCATCGCGATCAGCACCACGATCGCCTGATTCAGCTGCGTTACAGAGCCTGCCACAAAGCCATTATCAATCACCAGCCGCACACCCTGGCCGATCGCCAGCGTGATCCCTGCGGTAAATAACAACGCGATAATCGCGCCGACCCAGTACTTGCGGTATGGCAACATAAACCGCAATAACTGGGCCAGCGTTGATAATTTATTCATCAGTGAGCAGTCCGAATGAGTGACTAAGCCAAGAGGCATTGTTTAAGTAATACCTATATATTTCATTAGCTTATAAGAACATGTAAAACTAAAAATTTAACCACTTCCTTTTCAACAGCAGCCACAGCTGCGGCAAAGCTTGCCTAATCCAGTAGAACTGATACTTCAGTGTCAGTCTCCCCCAGCCAGTGGTCGAGTACTTACGTGCACTGGTGGTCAGCACTGCGCCGACACGGGCTAATCGAACACTGTTTTGATGGGCACGCCAGACAAACAGGTGGTCTTCACCATACACTGCTTCGACCGGATAACCACCCAGGCGTTCAAATTGTGCGACAGAAACACAGAAGCCCTGATCACCAAACGGCAGTCCTAAATAACGAGAACGAACATTAGCGCCAAGGCTATTAAGCCACATCGGCCCTTCACCATCAGACAAAAACCGCAGATTAAAATAGTGCAGAGCATCAGGCTGACGTGTAAGGCTCTGATTCAGCGTCTGCCACTGGGTGTTAGATATTCGGCTGTCCAGATGCAGAAACCAGATAAAACCGGTCTCAACCCGTTGCGCACCGGCATTCAACTGCCGGGCACGCCCTGCAGGAACGGTTAAGAACTCAATCTGATCACTGACGGGCAATTGCACAATAAGATGTTCTGAGGCGGGACAAAACACAAAGATGATCTGTTGTGCTTGCTGCAGACAGGCGAGTTGTCCGATCATTGGCTGCAAGCTGGTTTCAGCCGGACCGACTGGAATAACGACAGAGATACTATGCTTATGCATCTGAGCGCTCATCACGCTTTATATAACGCGAGATACACAGTGAAGGTATGATTAAGTTTCGCTGTATTAAGTTTCGCTGTATTAAGTTTCGCTGCATGAGGCGCCATATTTGAAACATGAAAAACAACGATGATGTTTCATACTGATCTGCTGCTCCAGCGCCTGGCGCAAGTCACCGCCCAGATCGTATTCAGGGTCATCATCCACCAGCGTACAGGCATAGATCCGCATCCGGCCATTTTGCTTCACCACCATCTTACTGAAGGCACACATAAAACTGTTGCGGGTCTCTTCCGTATGATAGTGAGTCATACAGTGGGTAGTGATATCCGGGCCGTGTCCATGACTCCCCGGCGGCAGAAAATCCGGGAAGGCAACAAACTTAGTATCAGCAGGCAGTTCGTAAGATAGCAGCATATCCCGATAGGACTGCTCAACTTCAGCGCTGTTCTCCGCTTCCGCCATATGACGTGCCACCGACACATGAAAGCCCATATCGTGAAGCGCTTTCATCCCCTTCAACGCGAGGTTGAACATCCCCTCACCCCGGCCTGAGTCATGTTCTGCCTCAATGTGTGAATCGATACTGACACGAAAACGCACCGGAAACCGGCTTTGCAACAGAGGTACCAGTTGATGCAGACGTTTTTGCAATGCATCGGTGCCATTGGTCAGCACCAGACAGGGCGCATGCTGGGAGGCAAGCTGAAGAATTTTCACCAGATCTTTTGCCAGAAAGGGCTCTCCTCCGGTAAAGGAAAACTGTTCGACACCGAGATCCATCGCCTGATGGATATAGGGCTCAACATCCTCCAGTTTCACCAGCGCGAGCCGCTGATCACCGGGACCGGAGCCTTCCAGACAAAAATCACAACTCAGATTGCAGGCGGTTCCGGTATGAAACCACAGTTCTTTAAGCAGGTGTGGCCGAATATAACCCCGGTCTGTGCCATCAGCAGTTGTATACCAATCGCGGCTGCGAATCAGCTCCATATCAACCCCTTACCCTTTAACCCAGTAGCGTTTGTATTAGTTTCAGCAGCTGCTGCCTGGCGGGTCGGGAATCATGCGGTAATGAATCCAGCAACCGACGCAGATCAGCCTCAGTATCAACATCATAACCAGCGGAACTGAAAACAACCTGAAAACCGGACGCGTTACAGGCGCTGGCGAGCTGATCACCTAACTCAGGGGTACTCCAGGGCAGATTATCCAGTTCCGGCCAGGGAACATTACCGCCCATTGCCGTTACCCCACCATCCTCAGCGGGTGAAAGGACGATATCACCCTGCTGTAACAACTGCTCAAACTCAGCATAGCGCTGTGGTGTATGTTCCGGCGCATCGGTGCCGATAAACAGCAACCGGGAGGCTCCCTGCTGTCGCAACAACTGATCGACATAGTTGAGCTTTGCACCCAGGCCTCCTTCACATTGTGGTATCACCGTATGATGGTCACCCAGCAACAGGTCATCGGCCCAGTCACGATCCGCTTCACTCGCTGGAGAGAGCACCACTGGGCCTGGCCAGCTACGTGAATCTTCGAGTGCACAATCGAGCAATGCGCAGGCAACCTGATAGGCGGCATCTTTGCCCAGTGTTGCTGCTATTCGCTGTTTACCCTGACCGTGTAATGGCCGTTTACAGAAGATAACCAGTGTGGTCTGTTGATTCATTCACTCTGTCCTTACACATAAAAAAGGCAGCTCACAGCTGCCTTAGCAAAAACGACTTAACCTTTAGCCTTCACGAAACCAGGTGGTCCCTTCACGGCTGTCTTTGAGGATAATCCCCTGCGCCACCAGATCTTCACGAATCTGGTCAGCGGCAGCAAAGTCTTTCGCTTGCTTCGCATCAGCACGTTGCTGAATCAACACGTCGATCTGCTCCGGGGTAATCTCACCCGCTTTGCTTTCGCCCTGCAGGAACGCTTCAGGCGGCTGCTGTAGCAGCCCCAGAATCCCCCCCAGCTGTTTCAGCTGGGCCGCCAGTGCCGCGGCTTTCGCATCCCCGGCCCGGGAGGCGGTGTTGAGCTCATTGACCAGTTCAAACAAGACCGCCATCGCTTTGGGGGTATTGAAATCATCATCCATCGCCGCGTAAAAACGTACTTCGTAGTCGTTATCAAGCTCAGCAGGTGCAGCCTCAATACCGTTAAGCGCCTGATAAAAACGTTCCAGCGCGCTACGCGCCTCTTTCAGACTGCTTTCGGAATAATCGATATAACTGCGGTAGTGTACGGAGGAAAGGAAGTAACGGACTACTTCGGCATCATATTTTTCCAGTACATCGCGGATAGTAAAGAAATTGCCCAGCGACTTGGACATCTTCTCCGCGTTCACCCGCACCGCCCCCGCATGCATCCAGGTATTGACGAATTTAACCCCGTTAGCCGCTTCGGACTGAGCGATCTCATTCTCATGGTGCGGAAACGGCAGATCCGGTCCGCCACCATGAATATCGAAGGTATCACCGAGGCAGCATTTGGACATCGCTGAACACTCAATATGCCAGCCGGGACGACCTGCCCCCCAGGGAGATTCCCAACTGACTTCACCCTCTTTGGCAGCTTTCCAGAGCACAAAGTCCAGCGGGCTCTCTTTAGCATCCTGAACCTCTACCCGGGCACCGGAGCGCAGCTCATCGACATTTTTATTGGTCAGCTTGCCATAATCGGCAAATTTCTCGACCCGGTAGTAGACATCACCGTTGGCGGCGGCATAGGCATAACCTTTTTCGATCAGCACCATAACCATGTCGATAATATCCTGCATATGGCCGGTAGCACGGGGCTCTTGGTCGGGGCGCAGCACACTCAGCTTATCTTCATCTTCATGCATCGCATCAATCATGCGATCCGTCAGCTGATCCGGACGCTCGCCATTCTCAGCGGCCCGCTTAATGATTTTGTCATCGACATCGGTGATATTACGGATATAGGTAACATCCCATCCACGCGCCCGCAGATAGCGGGTAATCACGTCAAATGCCACCATCACCCGAGCGTGTCCGATATGACAGAAATCGTACACGGTGATACCGCATACATACATGTTGATCTTGCCCTCTTCCAGTGGCTGAAACGGGGCTTTCTCTTTCGTCAGGGTGTTATAGATCTGCAACATCGGAATTCGCTTATGACTCTGGCTTAGGTGAAGTTCAGTGAAAAACAGGCTGACCATTATAGAGGAAACCGCAGCGGATTTAACAATCTGATTAAAATTACTTTTCACAGCCGCCGCCAGGCTTTTATTGCTCTCAAAATGGGGGACTCAGCCGTTGATCCAGAACAGTTACTGCAGCGATTCATGCCACAATATCTTTCACAAGGGTAAAGCAACCCACTCTCATAAGAGTAAACTAAGATAGTTAATAGTCATTGTAGCTGCAGTTGTATTTGCGTTTTATTAGTACCGACAGCGTGTCCGGGAGTATCACCATGAACAGCCCTGTTAACAGAACCAGACAAACCCGCATGATGGATGGCAACGAAGCCGCCGCCTATATCGCTCACCATCTTAACGATGTTATCGCCATCTACCCGATAACCCCGGCATCACCGATGGGCGAGATGAGTGACAGCTGGAGTTCTGAAGGCGTCAAGAATCTCTGGGGGGTGGTGCCCGATGTGATCGAATTACAAAGCGAAGGCGGCGCTGCCGGAGCTGTTCACGGCGCTCTGCAGGCCGGAGCAAAAACCACTACCTTTACTGCATCTCAGGGGTTGCTGCTAAAGATCCCTAATATGTATAAGATCGCCGGAGAACTCAGCCCGACGGTATTTCATATTGCCGCCCGCTCACTGGCAACCCACGCACTCTCAATCTTCTGTGATCACAGCGATGTGATGGCCACCCGGGCTACCGGCTTTGCCATGCTGTCATCCAACTCCGTCCAGGAAGTGATGGATATGGCCACCATCGCCGAGATGTCTACCCTGAAAGGCCGGGTACCGGTGTTGCACTTCTTTGATGGTTTTCGCACCAGTCATGAAGTCAGTAAGGTGGAAGTGGTCAGCGTCGAGATGCTGCAGGAACTGATCGATATGGAACTGGTGCGGGATTGCCGCAGCCGGGCACTCTCTCCCGACCATCCAGTGGTACGCGGCACCTCGCAAAACCCGGACATTTTCTTCCAGGCACGGGAAGCCTGTAACCCCTATTACGATGCCTTCCCCGAGATCGTGCAGCAGGCGATGAATCGCTTTGCTGAGGTGACCGGGCGGCAATATCAGCTCTATGAATACGAGGGTGCTGAGGATGCTGAATCGGTCATTATTCTGATGGGTTCCGGAGCAGAAACCGCCAGCGAAACCGTCGACTTCATCAACCGCAACGGCGGCAAGACCGGGGTACTGAAAGTCCGTCTGTTCCGCCCCTTTGACGCTGCCCGACTGCTCAGCGCACTGCCTGACAGTGTAAAACAGATCGCGGTGCTCGACCGTACCAAAGAGCCCGGCGCTGACGGCGAGCCGCTCTATAAAGATATCGCTACTGCGTTTATGCAATCGATTCTCTCCGGCAAGCTGTCCGCCGACAAACTTCCTAAGTTGCTGGGTGGACGTTTTGGCCTGTCGTCAAAAGAGTTTACCCCGGCGATGATTCGCGGTGTATTTGATGAGCTGGCCAAACCACAGAGCAAGAACCTGTTCACCGTGGGTATCGATGATGATCTGACCCACACCAGCATCCGCTATGACCCTCACTTTATTACTGACGCCCATAACGATGCTTATCAGGCAGTATTTTATGGCCTGGGTGCTGATGGCACCGTCAGCGCCAACAAAAACAGTATCAAGATTATCGGGGATCTGGACGGTTATTACGCTCAGGGACACTTTGTCTATGACTCTAAAAAATCCGGGGCAATCACCGTTTCTCACCTGCGCTTTGGCCCCCATAAGATCCACTCGGCTTACGAAATACAGGAGGGACAGGCTGATTTTGTCGCCTGCCATCAGCCGCGTTTTCTCAGCCTCTATCCGATGCTGGAAAAAGCCCGTCAGGGCGCTGTGTTCCTGCTTAACAGCAGTGCCGCCCCCGATGAACTCTGGGACACCCTGCCCGAATCCGTGCAGCAACAGCTGATCGAAAAGCAGATCCGGCTGTTTGCTATCGACGCTTACCGAGTAGCGACTGAGTGCGGCATGGGTAAGCGGATCAACACCATTATGCAGAGCTGTTTTTTTAAGATCTCCGGTATTCTGCCTATAGAGAAAGCGACTGCGCTTATAAAAGCAGCGGTGGAAAAATCCTATAGCAGCAATCCGAAAGTGGTTGAACTTAACCTCAACGCGATTGATGCCAGCCTCAGCCAGCTGCATGAGATACAACTGCACGAAAAAGCCACCAGCCGGATTCCGATGCACGAGCTAAATGCAACCCGGGCCAATGACTTTGTGCGCCAACTGACCGCTGAGCTGATTGCCGGTCATGGAGACCGTATCCCGGTCAGCGCTCTATCCGCCGATGGCACCTGGCCCACCGGCACCACCGCCTTTGAGAAACGTGACCTGGCGACTGAACTACCTCTGTGGGATGAAGACCTCTGCACCCATTGCGGTAAGTGTGTGCTGGTGTGTCCCCACAGTGTTATCCGCAGTAAAATCTTCGATAAGTCTCTGTTGGAACAGGCACCTGACGGCTTCAGAGCGGTGCCGGTTAAAGGCGCGAAGGACTTCCCCGAAGACAGTTTCATCAGCTATCAGGTCTCTCCTTCCGACTGTACCGGCTGTACTCTCTGCGTTGATATCTGTCCGATTGTTGATAAGCAACACCCGGAACACAAAGCGATCAATATGGTGCCAAAGGATCAGACCTTTGCCGTTGAAACCGATAACTGGGAGTTTTTCCTCTCCCTGCCGGAGTTCGACCGCACCACACTGAAAAACGCCACGCTGAAAGGCTCTATGGTATTCCAGCCATTGTTTGAGTTCAGCGGTGCCTGTTCCGGTTGTGGCGAAACCTCTTATATTCGCCTCGCCAGTCAGCTGTTCGGTGACCGGATGCTGGTCGCCAACGCTACGGGGTGTTCATCTATCTACGGCGGCAATCTGCCAACCACGCCCTGGACTAAAAACGCCGATGGCCGCGGGCCAGCCTGGAATAATTCACTGTTTGAAGACAATGCGGAATTTGGCCTGGGAATGCGGGTCGCACTGGATAAACAGAAAGATTATGCGACCATGCTGTTAACTGAATTAAAAGATAAGCTCGATCCGGAACTGGTCAACAAACTCCTGACTGAAACCGAAGCCGATGAAGCCGGTATAGAACATCAGCGTCAGTCGGTTGATCAGCTTAAACTGGCACTGGATGGTCTCAGCGACCACTCCGAGATTGGTGGCAAAGCGATAGAACTGCGCCATCTTGCGGATCAGCTCAGTCGTAAGAGTGTCTGGATTATCGGCGGTGATGGCTGGGCCTATGATATCGGCTTTGGTGGTCTGGACCATGTATTGGCCTCCGGGCGCAACGTCAATATTCTGGTGCTGGATACCGAGGTGTACTCCAATACCGGTGGTCAGACCTCCAAAGCAACCCCGTTAGGCGCAGTCGCCAAGTTCTCCGCTTCTGGCAAGTCCGTGGCGAAAAAAGACCTGGCCCGTATCGCCATGGATTATGAGCATGTCTATGTTGCCCATGTGGCCTATGCTGCTAAAGATGTCCAGACTCTGCGGGCGTTTCTCGAGGCAGAGTCCTATGATGGTCCCTCACTGATCATCGCCTACTCACCCTGTATCGCCCATGGTTTTGAGATGAAGGATAACCACCTGCATCAGCAACTCGCCGTGGATAGTGGTCACTGGCCGCTGTTCCGCTATGACCCCCGTCTGGCGGATCAACATAAGAACCCCCTAAAAATGGATTCTAAGCCACCCTCTATTCCTTACTCAGAGTTTGCCCGCAGGGAAACCCGCTTTAACTCACTGCTGAAGCTACATCCGGTTGAAGCGGCAGCATTTCTGGATAAAGCGCAGCATGATGTCAGCGAACGCTACAAACGCTATCAGCAGATGGCCGAGATGGACTGGGAAGAGGCGTCTGTGCCAGTCACATCCGCTGAATGACAACATCAGCTAAGCCCCTCTGCCAACCGGACCCACCTGTAAAGGGTGAGTCCGGCGCATAAAATGATACAAAATTGATCACCGTCATTACATATCCGTAACACAAAGCATAGTATTGATGGTCATTACGCTAAGACTTTCCAATCAGAAGTCCTGTTAATACCTATCTACACGCTATCTGTGTGGCATGAAAAAGATCCCTGCCAGCACTCAAAGGTGAACATATGAATACGACATCCTCCAACCCAACCGATGACTTTTCCCAATGCCATGTCAGTATCATTGAGAACTTTAAAGAACTTCGTGAACTGGGAAAAACAGAGATAACCGATCCGGTTCAGCCAGAGGTTCAGGCCACGGCCAAAAAGCTACTTAACTTCTACCATGAGGTGGTACTCAATCATCATCATGAAGAGGAACAGGAGCTATTTAATATCGTCATGGACTGCGCCAGCCCGGGACAAGAACTCGTACAAGCCAGCCAGATGGTGGAGCGACTGACCGAAGAGCACCGCCATCTGGAAAAAGAGTGGAAAAAGATCGAAGGTGATATCAAAAAGCTGTCAAAAGGTAAGTTTACCCAGCTGGACGAAGCTGCATCGGTAGCAATGGCTGAGCATTATCTGCTGCATGCTAAATATGAAGAATCGTTCTTCCTGCCACTGTCAGCGGAAATTCTCAAGAATACCGATCTCGAATCACTGGGGCTCAGCCTGCACACCCGGCATAACATGCATAAAACCCCCTGCTATATCTGAGGTCTGTCTTATTTTGCGCTTCATCTGAAACGAAAAACGGTCACCTATAGGTGACCGTTTATATTTAAGATAACGCTTTAATTAAAAAGTCATATTACTTTTTCCAGGTATCACGCAGACCGATGGTCTTATTAAATACCGGTGTTTCTGGCGAGTGCTCGTAACGGTCGGCAACAAAATAACCTTCTCGCTCAAACTGAAAAGCGGTTTCCGGTGCAGCATCTACCAGGCCAGGCTCTACCCAGCAATTATCAATCTCACTGAAGGAATCCGGATTGATGTTGGCAAGGAAATCACCATCTCCTTTATCAGGAGACTCAACATTGAACAGACGATCATAGACGCGAACTTTCGCCTGCTTACCCTCAGTTGCTGACACCCAGTGCATTACACCGCGTGGCTTGATGCCCCCTTCCGGATTTTCACCCACAGTACCCGGCAGCAATGATGCGTGAACTTCAACAATCTCACCGGCATCATCTTTAACAAAGTCTTCGGCTTTAATCACATAAGCATTACGTAAGCGCATATAGTCGCCCAGTACCAGTAACTTAAACTTCTTGCGCGACAGAGTTGAGTCTTCACTGAAGTCGGCGCGGTCGATATAAAGCTCGCGGGTAAACGGCAGTTCACGGGTGCCCATCTCCTTTTGCGGATGTAACGGTGCAGAGAGCATCTCTATAGAATTTGGTGGTGAGTTAATAGGAGCTATAAACCTTAAGTTTTTGTCTAAGGTTTTTTCGCCTATTCCATTTACTCGAACAAGATCTGTTACATTTTTGAATGAGCCATTTTCATTGCGATACTTTACTATCTTTTCAGCTAAGAGTTTCCCAATACCTACCAATTTACAAAATTCAAGTTGACTAGCAGTATTAATATCAATCTGTATAGATTTTATATTCTCAACAAAATTGGTAATGATCAGCTTAAGCGGATTCATCACACACATAGCCCGCGCCGCATTGTCGTTCAGGTCTTCACGGATGAAGAACTCAAACTGAGCCATATCGACAGTACCGTCAGTTTTAGCGACAGCCAGACTGTCACAGAAGTTGCGCACGGCCTGCGGACTGTAACCGCGACGGCGCATCCCCTGAATGGTTGGCATCCGTGGATCATCCCAACCATTCACGTGGCCTTCATCAACCAGCTGCTTCAGCTTACGCTTGCTGGTCACTGTGTAGTTGATATTCAGGCGACCAAACTCATACTGACGCGGAACCGTTGGCACCGGCAGGTTTTCAATAAACCATTCATACAGTGGGCGGTGATCAGCAAACTCCAGCGTACAGATTGAGTGAGTCACCCCCTCAATCGCATCTTCCTGACCATGCGCAAAATCATAGCTTGGGTAGATACACCACTTGTCACCGGTCTGGTGATGGCTTTGCTTACGAATACGGTAAAGAATCGGGTCACGCAGGTTCATGTTAGGCGATGCCATATCAATTTTGGCCCGCAACACCCGGCTACCCTCATCAAACTCGCCGTTTTTCATCCGTTCCAGCAGATCAAGGCTTTCCTCTGCAGAGCGCTCACGGAACGGGCTATTCTTGCCTGGCTCTGTCGCCCAGCCACGGTATTCACTGGCCTGTTCCGGGCTCAGGTCACAGACATAGGCTTTGCCCTCTTTAATCAGGTGCTGAGCCCAGGCATAGAAAGTGTCAAAATAGTCAGAGGCATAACGCACATTGCCTGCCCAGTTAAAGCCCAACCAGCGTACATCGTCCATAATGGCATCGACGTATTCCTGATCCTCTTTACCCGGATTGGTATCATCAAAACGCAGGTTACACTCGCCGTTATACTTCTCAGCAGTACCAAAGTTGAGGCAGATCGACTTAGCATGACCGATGTGCAGATAGCCGTTTGGCTCTGGCGGGAAACGCGTTACCACCTTTTCCAGTCCCTGCTGCTGGTCCTGTTCGATAACCTGATGAATAAAGTTAGTAGGTTGTTTAACAGTATTGCTGGCGTCGTTGTTGCTCATAGAGGCGTCTTAAATTCCGTCTGAAATCAAATAGGCGAACATTATAGACAGATGGCTATCATACAACCATAAGTAAGCCGAAATTAATCAGTTAGTTATCAGATTAATTCTTTAGTATAATATTGGCCATTGATGAGCTACAAAATTTATAAGACAAACTTACTAGACGAAAATATCTAGTAAAAACAAAGGGATCGTAAGCATGATCGTACTGCACACTAACTTTGGCGATATCACAATTGAGCTGGATTATGAGAAAGCGCCCAAGTCCGCAGAAAACTTCGAAAACTATGTTAAAGATGGCTTCTACGATGGCTTGATTTTTCACCGGGTAATCGATGGCTTCATGATTCAGGGTGGCGGCTTTGAACCCGGTATGGTGAGTAAAAAGACCTCCGGCAGCATTGAGAACGAGGCCGACAACGGCCTGCAGAACAAGCGCGGCACCCTGGCAATGGCCCGTACTATGGACCCCCACAGTGCCTCCGCACAGTTCTTTATCAACGTCAGTGACAACACCTTCCTTGACCATACTGCCAAAACCACTGAAGGCTGGGGTTATGCAGTATTCGCCAAAGTAACTGAAGGTATGGACGTGGTTGATAAGATCAAAGGGGTTTCCACCACATTCCGCGGCGGCCATCAGGATGTTCCCACTGAAGATGTGATCATTACTTCAGCTGAAATCGTGGAAGCAGACAGCGCTGAATAATGCGTACACTGTTTATATCTGATCTTCACCTTTACAGCGGACGCCCGGATCTTAGCCGGGCGTTACTCCACTTCCTGGCAACAACCGCCAAAGAGTGCGACCGCCTCTATATACTGGGCGACCTGTTTGAAGCCTGGATCGGAGATGACTTTATCCCTGACGATCTGCAACCGGTTGTAACTGCATTAAATACCCTATCTCAATCAGGCTGTCAGATCTTCTTTCAGCATGGCAACCGGGATTTCCTTATCGGTAACCGCTTTGCAGAACTCACCGGTGTTCAGATTATGGGGGACAGTGAGATCATTCAGCTTGCATCCGGGCCTGCACTGCTGATGCATGGTGATCAGCTGTGTACCGATGATCAGGAATATCAGGCACTTCGCCAACAGCTGAGAAACCCTCAGTGGCAACAGGCTGTTTTAACTAAGTCAGTTGCTGAGCGACTGGAGATGGCCAAACAGCTGCGCATGGCCAGCGAAACCCAAACCGCCGGTAAAAGCACCGACATAATGGATGTCAATCAGCAAGCTGTAATGGATACTATGACTAACGCTGAGTGCAACCTGCTGATACATGGTCATACACACCGTCCGGCGACTCACCTCCTTGAAGGGGGAAAACGCCGCATTGTACTGGGTGATTGGGATAAGTCCGGTTGGTATCTGGATGCATCAGAACAGGGTGAACATCTAATCCGGTTTGATATTAATTGATCGCCGCTCTCATTCAGACATTCAAAATCTAATATTGATACTTCAGTCTATTTTTTACAATAAAGCCTTTCTTCGTTGCCACGGTTCAGTGGCTTTAAGCAAAAAGTAGCAAGCACGCTTCAGATCCAGAAAAGCAGCTGTCCGGCTTAACGCTAATCATCAGCATAAAACTCTTTAGTAGGGCCTCAGAATAATAGGGCTTCAGAGTTGATTAGTGTTAACATAGTCTGACTATTTTCTAGCAAATCAATGTAAAAACAAAGACTTAATAATATGGAATTTATCTGGGTTCTATTCGCTTTTTTCTGCGGCCTGTCTCTTAAAGTTATTGGAATGCCTCCCCTAATCGGCTTTTTACTGGCCGGCTTTCTGCTTCACTTTCTCGGCATAGAACCAACTGACAGCCTCGATACCCTTGCGGATCTTGGCATCACCTTGATGTTGTTCACAATCGGCCTGAAGTTGCATATCAGTGACCTTCTTCGGCGCGAGGTATGGGCCAGCACGCTAAGCCATATGGCGCTGTGGACTGTCCTGTTCGGCTCTTTTGTACTGCTGATGGCGGTCGTGGCTGTGCCTTATTATAGCGGCCTTGATCTCACAACAGCGGCGCTTCTTGGTTTTGCTCTGAGTTTCAGCAGTACCGTGTGCATCGTCAAACTACTGGAAGAAAATGGTGAGATGAAAACCCGGCATGGCCAGCTGGCAATCGGTGTGTTGGTCATGCAGGATATCGTTGCGGTGCTTTTCCTGGTGTTCGCCACAGGTAAAATGCCATCGCTCTGGGCACCGCTATTGTTCGCACTGGTCTTTGCGCGTCCCCTGCTTAACAGATTACTCGATAAGGCGGGTCACGGTGAGTTATTGCCGCTAACCGGTTTTTTCTTCGCCCTGGGCGGCTACGAACTTTTCCAACTGGTCGGCGTGAAGGGGGATCTCGGCGCGCTGGTCCTTGGCGTACTGATGGCCCAGCATCCTAAAGCCTCAGAGTTAACCAAATCGCTGCTAAGCTTTAAAGACCTGTTCCTGATCGGCTTTTTCCTGTCAATCGGGTTCACTGCGTTGCCAACCTGGTCGATGCTCGGCACAGCCGCACTGATATCACTGCTCATCGGCATTAAGTTCGTGATGTTTTTTGCGCTGTTCACCCGCCTCAGACTTCGCAGTCGTACTGCCTATCTTGCCTCACTCGCCCTGAGTAACTTCAGTGAGTTCGGTCTGATCGTGGCGGCATTAAGTGTCGACTCTGGCTGGCTCAGCCGTGAGTGGCTGGTCATTCTGGCACTGGCCGTGTCACTCTCATTCGTTCTCACCAGTGTCCTTTATCCTCGTGCGCACCACTTTTATATGCTGCATAAAGACCGTCTTAAGCGCTACGAAAGCAGCAACCGCCTTAAAGCAGATGTCATCGAACAGTTTCCCCATGCAGAGGTTCTGGTCATCGGTATGGGACGGGTGGGTAAAGGCGCGTATAAGGCGTTACACCAGATTATCGACCATCGGGTTGCCGGACTCGATTCCGACCGTTTCAGGGCCGCTGAACTGCAAGAGAAAGGATTAAATGTCTGCTTTGGTGACGGGGAAGATGCCGATTTCTGGGAAAGCTTCAACACCTCAGAGATCAAACTGATATTGCTGGCCCTCCCCTCTATCGAAGACAGCCGGAATATTACCATTCAGCTAACTAACTCAAACTACAAGGGACAGATCGCCGCCATTGCCCGCTATGAAGATGACCGGCAACAGCTGCTGGATGCCGGTATCGATAAAGTGTTTAACTTCTACCGCGAAGCGGGTACCGGTTTTGCTGAGGACAGCTTGCAGTTAATTTCGAAAGATTATAAGCAGCAGTCATTAGGCTTATAAAGGATATTCGAATTGTATGAAGGCCAGATCAGTCAGCAGACTGATCTGACCAGGCAGCAAACTCATTCCCGCCGGGTTCTTTGAAATGGAAACGCCGGCCACCAGGAAAGTCAAAGATTCCTTTACAGATTTCACCGCTATGACGTTCAACCTTTGCCTGGGTTTGTTCGAGATCGCTACTGTAAAACACCAGCAGAGCGCTACCCTTTTCCTGACTTGCCACCTGATCGGAAGTAAAGAAACCACCCTCCAGTCCCTGCTGGTCAAATGCGCTATAGTCGGGGCCATAATCGGTAAAACACCAGCCAAACACCTGGGTAAAAAACTGCTTTGAAGCGTCAAGGTCAGTCGAACCAAATTCGACGTA
>NZ_CAKZLP010000041.1 GCF_937127095.1 uncultured Amphritea sp. | reverse complement strand
CCAATAACGTGTCTTCGCCGTCGGCACGTTCAACCACGTAGCCTGCCGCCGTGAATTTGGTCAACAATTCTGCATACTTGACGCTGCGTACGTGAGCACCGTCAGTGTGTACGTGCTCAAAACATATCTCCCGCGGCGACACCGCGCCTAGGTCCATTGGCATCAAGACATTGTAGTCATGCCCTTCGGTGTCCACGAACAACTGCCCTATCTCCGTCACATCATACCGCTCAAACAAACTATTGATAGTCAGGCAGTCAACAAAGACTTCTTGCTGCCTCATTGATGGCAATATCGTCGGGATGTGGTCCGGGTTTGTGCTAGCCAGCTGATCTGCCCACCTCGGTAGCTCCCGCCACTTGTTCTGTGGGTGCGGCACGAAGAGCTTCAACTGGCCGTTGCAGTCACCGATTGCCAGGTTAGCAAACTCGACGCTTGTCCATGCTGCGTAGTTCTTCCGTAACGCTCGGAAGAACCGCGGGACCGGCTCTACTAGCAACGCAGTAGCATCCTTGGCCAAGTATTTGAACACCGGGTCAGTATGTGTGTTGCCTTTGTGGGCACCGATCTGGACGACGTCGTAGTTCACTGACTCACGTCCGTAAGCTTTCCTACGGCAGCGTCCATTGCTGCGATCCGCCCGTTGACATGCTGTTGATGCAATCCACAGCCCTTGAGCGGCGTACTGCATGCCTCGCACAGCTCTTCCTTGTTGCAGTCGCCGTCGTGACTACCGAACTTCTTCATTTCGGTCCACGCTTCTTGCAGTGTCGCGACTAAGTCACGCAGCGACCCGGGCGGCCGCAAGCTCTCCTTGATCACTGCAACCAGTGACGCAGGGTCGTCGGAGGCTTGGATACGCTCGATCAGTTTGCTGTGCGCAGCCGTCATGGTCTGCATCGCTTGCCTCGTTGCTTCACGGTACACCATGCTCGTCAGTGTAGACGCGACAGTAGCCTCTTCGCTAACGCGACCGGCCGCTGCATCAGCAAGCTCTCCCCCGACAGCTTCCGTAAAGTGGAGATGGGACAGATCCCCTATCCTAAGCCCTTTCTGCACCAGGCCTGGGTCGCTATTCTGATGTGGAACCCCAAACAAGCTAACGAGAATGTCGTCTGGTTTCTCAAACTGCCATTGGATGAACAGGGCTTTCTGGTACAGGCCGCACGGGATGATTTTCTTAACAGGCTGCTACAGAACCTGACTAATAGTATGGGTAAAGGCCCTCTGGACCAGCCAACCGATGCCACTGAATACCGCGATGCGTTGAAGGACAACCCCTTCAGCTTCACTCCCGATCAGGAGAAGATGGCAGCATTTCATGCCACCGCCACTCTGACAACCCGGCAACCTGCATCCGCCTTCTATGATGGCGCAAAGCAGTATTTTCATGGCAAAACCGATCTGAATCAGTGGGACAGCCTGGGCTATCAGGGTATCGCCGATTATGTCATCCGCCATCAGCAAGGCAATAACGAAAACAAACTGGCACAGATTTTACCCCGATTGCCGGACGTTCCTCTGGAAGCATCCTGTACCTTTATCGAACATATTCAGCCCGGTGAACTGCTCAGTGAAGCGATTCATCAGCGGCTGGAGAACAGTGTGACCGAAGGCAAAGTATCCGCCAACCAGATCGGTGCGCTGCTGCGAGCTATCTCCCAGTGCCCCGAACAGGAAGAGAAAATAGCGGTGCTCACCCAGGTGCTGCACAGCCCCTATGGCAAAGAAGCCGAAGTGATTGCCGCCCTTGCCAGCCGCTGCTGGGCCAGCCTGCAATACCCTGAGTTGCTTAAACTGTTTCTGCAAACACTGGCCGAAAACAACGCCGGCCAGGCCTGCTTTAACCGGGTGATGGCTGACCTGATGTTTATCCCCACCCTGCGGGCACTGACACTGCAGCAGTTCCGTTCACCGGAGCGCAGCGAAGCGCTAAGCCGGGCAATTGGCGGAATGTTTGGCGATGGGTTTCTGTAAAAAAACCGACAGATACGCTCCTGCGGGCAACCCCGGAGCGTACTGCTAAACGCGCTGTCAGCTTTTCATTGACGGCTGATATTACCAATCACAATCTCCCGATAAGCAGTAGGGTCACCACCTGCACCGGAAACCTCAAAGCTTAATCTGATCTCTCCAATTCTGACGAAAGTGAACACCGTCGTCACACTGCCATCATCTCCATGTGGGTATACACCGGTGAGATCCACCCAGCCATCGGCACAGCTAAACTGGTCCGCCTTATCACAACGAAACTCAACCTGAGCGGCGACCTCTGGGGAAAACAAAACGGCATCCAGGACAATGCTACTGCCCGCGGTAAGAACCCCCACCGTACCTTTGTCATTGCCAGCGCTATAGTGCCCATAGACGTTATGGGTCGATGAGTTAACAAACCGGACCCGGCTCAGCCAAACCGCTTTCGTCTGAGTTTCTGCCTCCTGAGCAACATTCACCCGGGCCTGTTCTACAGACCTGGCAGAAGCGGGAACAACACCCAGCGCAGCTAAGCTGAGCACGACTGCAAGCCAATAACAGTTCATATAACCGGGACTTCAGTGCAACAAACAGTGCTATTCAGGGAAGGGAAGACAAGTAAAGCTTAAGCCACCGACATATAATGTGTTGCACAGATTTTATTACCGGATGGATCTCGCAAATAGGCTAAATACAGCTTTCTTGCGCCATTACTTCTAACACCAGGAGGCTCCTCACAGGTTTCGCCGCCCGCTGCAAGCCCTGCGGCATGCCAGGCATCAACCAAGGCTGGCGTGCTCGCGACAAATCCGATTGTCATGCCGTTGCCATGGGTTGCCACTTCACCATTGATAGGTTTGGTCAACGCAAACACCCCATTGTCACTGGGGTAAAAACAACGGCCTTTATCATCGAACACGCCAGGCTTATGCCCTAGCACATTGAGTATCGCGTCATAAAAAGCCCTGGACTGTTCAATATCATTTGCACCCAGCATTACATGGCTAAACATAGCTACACACCTTTTTTTATTAGACAGCAAAAAGAATAATGTGCTTTATTCGATAAAGATTGTCCAGCAGGACTGACACAGAGTTGAAACCTCACTTAATAGGCTAAGAAAACTTGGCTCAGTTTGGCAACTCTTTTACCCGGCCATATAAAATAAGCCAGGAGCAGACATCCCTTTGCGGTGATTGAGTTTTGGGTCGCGCAGTGATCCTGGCCGGCAACAGCGCAAAAACTGAACAGCACAGAGATGACCATCAGGACATATCTCCACTTTACGCTATCAGGCAGAAAGCTACCGGCCATAGCATATTTTATGAATAGAATAGCGCCTATCCTACTCAGAGCTATGTTACTTTAGCAACCTAATCATCATTTCGAGATAGCATTAATGAGCCGTGAATACCAAACACCCCCTGTTGAGTTAACTCCGCTAGAAAAAACAGAATCACTGTATGATGAGATTGTTGAGTGGTATGCCGATGCCGGTGAAAAAGAACAGCGAGCAGCCGCTAAATTACTCATGGTCGCACTGGATAAATTTGCCATCTACGAAGGCCATAACTGGCACTCATTGGTCATGGAGTATGTCGATATACTCAAACATGATCCGGAGAAATTTCAAAAAATACTGCTCTCAAATCGTGGAGAGCTAAAAGAAAAGCCTGTTTCAGGCCCGTTGCAATAAACTACTTTTTTAATAAAAATTTACTGGTTTGTTCATTTTTCAGCAGCTTGGCAAATTTTCGTGTCTGTTTCGGCAGATGAAGAAACTCGTCCAATAGCGTTTTTTTATGACGGCTTTTGGTCAACTCTGCCGGTTCAAAAAAGTGTTTGGCATTTTCATATGAAAGGACAAATGGCGACAGACCCTGTCGCATCAACATATAGCTCATAATCAATGAGCCAGTACGATGGTTACCCTCTAAAAACAGTTGCGGCTGACTGATGATATGGGTAAAGGTGCCCGCCGTTTTTTTCCAGATCTCGGTATTTTTATTGAACGCCAGCCACTCCATTAAAGGACCAATTCCAGCATTTTTGGTATCGTAAAAATGCTTTTTGGTTGCTTTAAACTGTGACTTATCCTCTTCAACAGAGATATCTGAATGATGATACAGCACGATATGATTAAGCTCTAAGACAAGTCCGGAATTACCTATTTTGAAAAGGTCTGTTCCATTTTGCAGATGCTCATCAATTTTTGCATAACCCGCTATCAGGTTATCGATCACCTCATCAGAGGGAGGCTTGCGCTGAACGGTGAGGGTTGCATTGATTCTGTTGAAGTTTTTTTGTGTATCGACAAGGCATGATCTGATTTCATCAATATTCAGTTGTAATATTTTAGCCATCAAATCATGCCGTGCTCTACAGGTTTCATACTCAGTCAGGGTGGTAAGCGTTAATCAATAATTAACTAAACTCACCTCTGACATATTGTTGCGTCAGTAGTTGCTGTGGGTCTTCAAAAATCTTCTGCGTGTCATCCATTTCAACCAGATAACCGGTACGGCCTCCCTGAGAAATATCCACACCCAGAAACGCGGTAACATCGGCAACACGGGTTGCCTGCTGCATATTATGGGTGACCAGAGCCACACTGTAGTGCTCTTTCAGCTCAACCATCAGCTCTTCAACCTGGCGTGTGGCAATCGGGTCAAGCGCCGAACATGGCTCGTCCATTAATAGCACATCAGGCTCGGTTGCGATGGCTCTGGCAATACAAAGCCGTTGTTGCTGACCACCGGACAGAGACAGACCGCTGTTTTTAAGTTTATCTTTTACGTCATCCCAAATAGCGGCTCTTTTCAGTGCCTGCACCACCATCTCCTCTTCATCACCTTTGAAGCCATTGAGCCTCAGGCCAAAAGCAACATTATCGTAGATGCTCATTGAGAAGGGGTTGGGCAACTGAAAGACCATGCCAATGTAACGTCTGACAACGACGGGATCGACCTTCTTACCGTATATGTCATTACTGTGATACTGAATGCTGCCGTCAAAACGGAATGATTCAATCAAATCATTCATACGGTTCATACTTCTTAATACCGTACTTTTTCCGCACCCTGACGGGCCAATAAAGCCAGTGACTTTATTCTTTTCAATGGGAACATGAGAGTCCCTGACCGCTCTGAAATTACCGTAATAAATATTATTTATCTGGCAATCTAAAACGACCGGGCCTTTTGGCTCATATTTTTTTGCAATAAACTCACCAGTATCCGATAGCGAAGTCATAATTTATTACCTCAATTATTCTTTAAATTTCGAACGGCCAACAACGCGCGCCAGTATGTTGAAGAACAAAACTAATACAACCAGTACTAATGAAGCAGCCCAGGCGAGTTCAATCTGATTATCAAATGGCATTCCTGAAAAGTTGTAAATCAGGATAGACAGAGAGGCTGTTGGCTCAGCCAGTTCAGCCATGTAGTAGTTACTAAACAAGGCCGTAAACAGTAACGGTGCAGATTCACCGGCAGCACCGGCAACAGCCAGGATCACGCCGGTTAAAATACCGGGTAACCCGGTTGGCAGCACCACTTGCATAATGACCTGAGTACGTGTGCAACCCATGCCATAGGCCGCATCTTTCATCCGCTGAGGTACCTGCCTCATCGCCTCTTCAGCCGCCAGTGTCACGGTTGGCAACATGAGCACGGCTAATGCAACACCACCGGCCCAGGCGGAATAGGTGCCTGTCGTAATAACAATGACAGCGTAGACAAATACACCGGCCAGAATGGAAGGAAAACCGGTGAGCACTTTAGCCAGAAATCGGGAAATAGTCGTCAGCTTACTGTTGGGGTCGAGAATCGCCAGATGCAGCGCAGCCATAATCCCGAAAGGGATACTGATCAGTGAAGCAATGCCCACCATCACGAAGGTACCGATAATGGCATTACCAAAACCACCGCCCGTTTCAAAACCCGCAGGAGGGATTTCCGTAAGTGCTTCAATATCTATACGGGAACCACCCTCGCTGATCAGCATAAAAATGACTGAGAAGAGAGGAATGCTCGCCATAATAGCGATACCCCAAACCATCAGGGTCAGGGTTGAATTTTTAATTGCCCGTATATCGAACGAATCTTTTTCCAGTGATGGAAACTCAACCACTGGAGGCAATTGCTGAGTTATTTCGCTCATTTTTTACCCTCAAATTTACGCATCGCATATTGTTGTACGGCCAGACCTGCGATGTTGACGATAAAGGTGATAGCCAGTAATACCAGCGCCGCATACATCAGCGCCTGTACCTCTATCTCCCCCGCTTCAGGGAACGTGGAGGCCAGCAGAGAAGCCAGCGTATTAGCAGGCGCGAATAACGACAAGCTGATGTTATTTACGTTACCAATCAGCATGGCTAAGGCCATTGTTTCACCCAGCGCCCGGCCGAAGCCCAGCACCAAACCGGCTAAAATACCTGACGATGCTGTGGGTAACATCACTTTAAGAATGACTTCCCATTTTGTTGCCCCCATACCGTAAGCCGCTTCTTTCACTTTATAGGGGATACGCTGGAAGGCATCGGCAGAAATCGCAGCAACCGTTGGTAGAATCATGATAGCGAGTACCAGTGAAGCTGGCGCAAGGCCCGGACCACTTAACTCAGTACCAAAAAAAGGAAACCAGCCTAATGTTTCATAGAACCATTGGGCAACGGGTCTTAATAATGGGATAAGGACATAGATACCCCACAGACCATAAACAACTGAAGGAATAGCGGCCAGTAATTCGATAATTGTTCTGAAAACCAGCTCTAATTTCGCATGAACAAAACTTTGGGTTAAGAAAATGGCAATACCCACACCTAAAACCCCACCAATCGCCAGTGCAATCAACGAGCTATAGAGTGTTCCCCAGATCTCAGGCAGCACGCCAAACTCTCGCTGGTTAGCATCCCATGTGGTGCCAGTGACAAAACCCAGGCCATAAGTCTTTATGGCGGGCAGAGCCTGTGAGCCAAGCTCAAATACAATATATGTAACTAAAAGAATGATGGCTAAGGCACAACAATAGGCAAAAGACCTGAATACCTTATCCTTCATATAATCAAAAGCAGAAGGCGGCGCAGACAGCGTTCTATCGCTACTGGCGTGCTTAAAGGGATCGTATACCATGCATATACCTATTATCTGTGCATTGAAATCTGAGAATGGAAATGCTGCAAGCACACTGAGGCACTTACAGCATTGACTAACCCATTTTGAAAGTGATCAGATTACTTGATCATTTTTGATGCATTACGTACTTTCTCAACTACGTTCGCAGGTAATGGGATGTAACCCATAGATTCAGCAGACTCCTGACCCGTAGTCACCATATATTCGATCAGATTTTTCATCGCTTCAGCTTTGGCATCATCCTGGTCTTTGTACACCAGCAACCAGGTGAATGAAGCAATTGGGTAAGCATTATCACCTGCAGGATCGGTTGCCCATGCGCGCAGGTCAGGAACATCACTACCCGGCAGGTTTGCATCCGGGAAAGTAGTGGTTGCTAATGCTGCAGCACCGGTTTCACCACCCGCAGCGATAAACTTACCTTTTTGGTTCTGAAGAATAGCGGTTGGCATTTTGGTCAATTTAGCAAAACCGTATTCAATGTAGCCGATTGACCCGGGGGTTTGTTTAATCGTTGCGGTTACACCATCATTTTTAGGCGCTTTAACCAGAGTACCGGTCGTTGGCCAGTTTGGAGATTTTGCTGCGCCAACGGCGGCTTTGAATTCAGGGCTGATAGCAGACAGGTGGTTGGTGTAAACATAGCTTGTACCACTGGAGTCAGAACGAACAACGACAGTGATTTTTGAATCAGGCAGTTTTACACCCGGGTTCGCTGCAACAATTTTCGGGTCGTTCCACTGAGTGATTTCACCCATAAAGATTGCCGGGTAGACATCACGAGGAAGCTTAAGCTCTTCAACACCGTCAAGGTTGTATGACAGAACAACTTCACCGGCCGTCATTGGCAGAAGAATGGCACCGCGTTTAACCTGTGCGATCTCTTTATCTTTCATTGCAGCGTCGCTGGCAGCAAAGTCTACAGTCTCGTTGATAAAGTCACGGATACCAGCGCCGCTACCCTTAGATTGGTAGTCGATACGAACGCCATCAGTGATTTTGCTATAGTCTTTAAACCACTTGTTATAAATCGGCGCTGGGAAACTTGCGCCGGAACCATTCAACTTCAGGTCTGCATGAGCCACTGATGCTGCAGACATCGCACCAATGAGCGCACTCACTAAAACAACTGATTTTGTGTTTTTTGCCATTGCTATTGTCGTTGCAAATAGTTTCATAAATATTCCTGATCGCAAGAAAATGAGAGGAGTCACATAGTAACGAAGCTATGTTTATCTTTTGTGTCACTAAGATTTAGGTTTTATGACAGGAATTGGCGACATAACCTATGACACGAAAAAGCGACACCATCTGGCAAGAGGGTTATTCAATGGCTATAGGTCGATAAGTAAGAATAGAGAAATAAGGATAGATAAACTAAGGCGCGATCAGTTGTTGCGGATTGATGAAGAGGAGCAGCACTTCAGGTGGTTATTTCACCACCTGAAGAGAACTCATATCGGTATTTTTATTGATAATCATCTGGCAGCTTAATACATAGCCCCCAGCTTTCAGCCCGTTGCTGGCTGGCCTGGCGGAAGCGTTCGCGGATATCCGTACCTGCCGGTTTGGTGAGATAGAACAGCAATGTACTGGCTTTCTCAGGGCTTAGTTTCTGTTGCTCTCCCCAGCGCTGGATAAACTCCACCAGGGTGTTATCACTTTTATTTTCCAGCGCAACAGGCACCTCAATTGAGAGATTTTCTCCCGCCCGCACCCGGCGACAGATCACCTGATAGTTATAGAGAAAGTCCGGAAAAACCCGATCCTCTGTTTCGCTGCGCAGCCGGAACCAACCGGTGGCTTTACCAGCATGGTAAAGCGCCACATGGGTCCAGTCATGCTGGGTTGGATGGTCGGCATAGCGGCACACCTCCTCATAGGCGATCTTCGCCGGAGGCAGGCCAAAATTACCACTCTGCTCGTTCAGGATGGTGATAAATTCAGAGATCGTCGGCATCCACGCCAGGGTCTCTTTACAGCGATTGATTGCTGACACCAGTTCCGCTTCGCTATATCCCTGCATACTCAGCGCCCATTCGCGCTTAGCGATGCGAATCTCATCCTGAGTTTCAAAACAGCTTTTAAACTTATGCCCGTAAATTGCCATAAAGCGGGCAAACAGCATATTGATCAGGGTTTTGGTCTGGTTGCTGATTACCGTAGATTCAGCAGCCGCTTCAGAATCACCAGTCGGTGTCCTTGATGTCCATGATGGCTGCGGTAACCCGCTGGCGCTTTTCCCGATTATCTGGCCGGGTGTTTTCATGGCTTACACCTTTATTTGCTTGTTCTGCCCGCTGTTTGCGTGCATCCCGTGTTTGTTGATTAACCCACTCCCGCTTAACCCAGGCAAGGAATTTCTGGTCCCAGTTGGATTCTTTGCGATCTTTATCCAGCCAGTAGAGTATAAACTCGTCCAGCAGGCCTTCTGCAAACGGCTGCGGAATACTGTGACGGGGTAACATATCCAGTAGCATCTGCGAGGGACGCCACCCAAGGGACATCGGCTGCAGCTTCTGGTTTTTCTGTTCGATCTCATTCAACCGACTGGCAAAGTCGTTCTCCGCTGTAGTTTCACGACTGGGGGTAACCTGACGGCTTTTCGACCAGCCGATACTGCCACCAAAGGTCGGTGCAGGACCCAGTCTGCGAGGCTGCGCCTGATGCACCCGGCGACTGATCTCACTGCGTTCCGGCGGTTGTTCAACCACCGGCAGATCCTGAACCATCACCGGCGGAGAGGGCGGCTCATCCGGGAACACCGGTGAAGAGGATGCAGCAGACGATGGTGCGGAATGCTGATCTATCGGGATCAACAACGCCAGTTTAATCGCCCGGCCATGACCAAAAGAGGCCTGAATATAACCCTGAGACACCAGACTACTGGTCGTCATCGCCAGTTTTTCTTCATCCCAGAAACCGGTCAGCGACAGCCATTCGGAGCGACTTAAAACCGCGGAAGGATAGCCCGACTTATCCGGTAGCCCGTGAATTTGAATATAATCGTGGTAGATAGCCAGAAGGATCGCTTCATCAGAGCCTGCCGTACGTGCCAGCGAAGGATAAAACAGTACGGGTTTTTCCGGAAAGCGGAAGCTCATAATGATTCCATAAATCTAAAGCAGAAAGTAAAAACAACAAGGCCGCCAACTCAGCTAACCGGTGCCTGACAAGCAGGCCCGGTTACTCAGGCGTGTAACGACGCAGGGGTAGGATGTGCGTAAAAATTATGCCGAGCTAATAGCGACCTGCTTATGCAAACACACTCAGCCTGATGCACACCCACAACCGGCGGCCCTGATACAAAACCGATCAGCCATCCTGAGCAAACTGTTCGACTGCGCGCAGCACATCACGGCGACTGATCTGGCCGATCAGTTTACCATTTTTTATCACCGGCAAGCGACGCCTTTTATTGATAATAAACTCTTCTGCCACAGAGATAATGTCGGCATCGTGGGAGATGGTAAACACCTCGGGCGACATATAATCACCCACTTTACCGCCCATCTCCTCTTCATGATAGGTCAGGGTCAGAATCGCTTTAAGACAATCAGCCTCGGACAGCAGCCCAACCAACTCGCCATTTGCACCAATAACCGGGGCTCCGGTAATCCGGTATTTCAGCAGCAGATTTATCGCTTCAAACAGATCAGTTTCAGGCGTAAATGTAATCAGCTTTTCAGCCATATAATCGCTGGCTTTAACAGATCGCAACATCGAGTATCCTCCAGGCGGATATCAGAAATCTAACGGCCGGTCGAACCGACTCTTTTTTATTGAGATTTTTACGGGCTCATTTTTAATGAGCTTATCTTAGCCCAGCTGCTAACAACAAAACACTGTCCGAGGTCTATCAATTAGGCGAATAAATGCCTCCACCCACAGAATGAGCACAGCTGTTTTTAGTTAAATACCACGGTCTTATTACCGTGCACCAGCACCCGGTCTTCGAGATGCCAGCGCAGCCCCCTTGAAAGCACCGTTTTCTCAACATCCTTACCCAGACGCACCATCTCTTGTGGCTGATCACGATGCGTCACCCGCACCACATCCTGATCAATAATCGGGCCTGCATCCAGTTCTTCTGTCACATAATGACAGGTAGCACCGATCAGTTTAACACCCCGTTCGTGGGCTTGATGGTAGGGTTTTGCACCCGCAAAGGAGGGTAGAAAGCTATGGTGAATATTGATGATTTTATGGCGGTAGATATCGCACACTGTGCTGGGCAGAATCTGCATATAACGCGCCAACACGATGGTATCCGCCTGATGTTCAACAATCAGCTGATGCACCTTATCAAAGTGCGGCTGTTTATCCTTCGGATCAACCGGCACATGGTGGTAGGCAATGCCGTGCCACTCGACCATGCTGCGCAGATCATCATGGTTGGAGATCACACAGGGGATCTCACAATCCAGCTCACCTTCATGATAGCGGTACAGCAGATCAGCAAGACAGTGGGACTCACGACTGGCCATCAGCACCACTTTCTTAGGCACCGCTGCATCGCTTATTTCCCACTGCATTTTGAATGACTGAGCGATCGGCGTGAACTGCTCAATTAGTTGCTCACGATCAAAACTTCTGGAGGCAGTGACAATCTCAACCCGCATAAAAAACCAGCCGGTAGAGCTATCAGAATGCTGGTTGGCATCCGCAATAGAGCCCCCATGACTGGAGATAAAATTACTTACCATCGCCACAATACCCAATCGATCAGGGCAAGCCAGTACCAGTCTGAATCTGCGTTCCATGATATCCTACTTTTTTCTATCTGCTTTTGAAGTGTGCGACATTCTATCAGCTATCCGGACTCACGCCACCTGTCTTAATTCAGTCTGCCGTTAAAGCATCTGAATAGGTAGCGATATCATGTACAGGCGATATTGTTCTCTGTTATAAACAGATTAAAAGACCATTCTATTTGGCGACCAGACTCATTCGTTAGCCGTTAGTGTTAGCAGACTGAGATCCGGACAGGGAGCAAAGCAAAGATGATCTCCACCCCCGAACGAGCCACCACGCTCCAGGCACGCAGGCTGGGCATAGACACCCGCCAGGAACCGATAATCTACCTCAGGGCTGATAGCCCGGTATGCCGCTCAGAAGGGTTCTCTGCCCTGTCGCGGGTGCTGGTGCACACCGAACACTGCAAGATTATCGCCACCCTCAACATCATTACCGGCGAAATGTTGCGCCGCGGGCAGATCGGTTTTTCCGAATCCGCCTGGCTAAGGTTACAACTGAATACCGATGACAACGTCTGGTTGACGCACCCTCGCCCGGTGCAGTCACTGTCCCATGTACGTTCAAAAGTCTATGGCCACCCACTCAATAAACAGCAGTTTCAGGAGATCATCAACGATATCGTTGATGGCCGCTATGCGGATGTGCACATTGCTGCATTTATCACCGCCTGCGGTGATGACAAACTCAATGATGCTGAGATTATCGCACTTACCCAGGCGATGATCGATTCCGGCAGCCGCATCGACTGGGGACAGCCGATGGTCATTGACAAGCACTGTGTCGGTGGCTTACCTGGCAACCGCACTACGCCGATCGTGGTATCGATTCTCGCTGCCAGCGGCCTGACCATGCCCAAGACATCCTCCCGGGCGATCACCTCCCCCGCCGGCACCGCTGACACTATGGAAACGATGACCGAAGTCAGTCTGACGCTGGAGCAGATGAAACAGGTGGTGAAACAGGAAGGTGCCTGCCTTGCCTGGGGCGGCTCGGTGCGCCTCAGCCCTTCCGATGACATATTGATTCAGGTCGAAAGAGCGCTGGATATCGACAGCGAGGGGCAGTTGATCGCCTCCGTGCTGTCGAAAAAAATTGCCGCGGGAGCCACCCACGTGCTGATCGATATCCCGGTAGGCCCCACCGCTAAGGTCCGTTCCCAGAAAGCAGCAGATAAGCTGGCCGCATCCTTTATGACAGTGGGTGAACAGCTGGGTATTAAGATTCAGATACTCTATACCGATGGCAGCCAGCCGGTCGGTAACGGCATCGGGCCAGCACTGGAAGCTAAAGACGTCATGGCGGTATTGCAAAATGACACTGATGCCCCACAGGATCTGAAGCAGCGAGCTCTGACCATGTCCGGCACCATGCTTGAGATGGCCGGTATTGTAGACGCCGGCGGCGGCATAGAAAAAGCAACCGCCGTTCTCGAAAGCGGTCTCGCCTGGGAAAAATTCTGTGCTATCTGTAATGCACAGGGGGGCATGAAGCAGCCGGATGAAGCGCCCTATCGGTTCAAACTGATGGCGGATAAAACAGGCACTGTAACCCAGGTGGACAACCGCCAACTGGCTCAGGTTGCTAAACTGGCGGGGGCTCCGCTAGACCCTACTGCGGGCTTAGAGATCCATGTCAAACTGGGCCAGAAAGTACATCCACATGACCCGTTACTCACCATCCACGCCGAAAGCTCCGGCGAGCTTAACTACGCCGTCGACTACCTCGAAAGCCATCCGGATATTATCTCTCTAAGCTCGGATGGAGAGAGCTCTGATGGAGAGATCTCTGATGAAAAGAGCTCTGATGAAAAGAGCGCTGATGGAGAGGACGCTGTAGAGGCAAGCTCGGCTAAGGAGTGTAGTGATGAAAACCATACTATTTAATCTGGAATCAGACCCACAACTGGAAACCCAACTGCTAGGCGAACTCAATGCTCAGAAAGGCGAGATAGAGCTGCGCCGGTTTCCCGATGATGAGAGTTATCTGCGGGTGCTGACCGATTGTAAAGGCCATAACGTGGTGATCTTCTGCAACCTCTACCAGCCCGACAACAAGATTCTCAGGCTGGTGTTGTTAAGTGACACCCTGCGACAGATGAGTGCCGCAAAGATCGGGCTGATCACCCCCTATCTCGCCTATATGCGTCAGGACAAACAGTTTCATGAAGGTGAGTGCGTCAGCTCGCGGCCCTTTGCCCGGTTGCTGTCCCAAACAGTCGATTTTCTGGTGACCGTTGACCCCCACCTGCACCGTTACGACTCGCTGGATGAGATCTATACAATCCCCTCGCGAGTCGTTCATGCAGCGCCGCTCATCGCTGACTGGATCAAAGAGAATATTCAAAAGCCACTGCTGATCGGCCCGGACAGCGAGAGCGAGCAATGGGTCTCCAGTGTGGCTAAGCTGGCAGGTGCACCCTTTCAGGTGCTCAACAAGATCCGCCGGGGTGACTATGATGTAGAAGTCACACTGCCGGAAGTGGAGCGCTGGCATCAGCACACGCCGGTGTTAGTCGATGACATCATCTCCAGTGGCAGGACCATGCTGGAGACCATCACCCACCTGCAAAATGCAGGGATGCCCCGAGCCACCTGCATTGCCGTGCACGGGATATTCGCCACCGATGCCTACCCGCAACTGCAAGCGGTCGCGGATGTGATCACCAGTCGCTGTATCCCCCACCCCAGCAGTCAGATCGAGATCGCCCCGGCGATTGCAGTAGCCACCCGGGAACTGCTGGAGGGATGACAAAGATCGTCATTCCTCAGGGCGAGTTACAGCTCGCCCCCCACTTCATCCCCGAAGAACAGACTGCATCGCTATATCAGACACTGGAGCAAACACTTAACTGGCACCAGGCCGAGATCAGAATGTTTGGCCGAATGGTCAGCATCCCCCGACTTCAGTGCTTTCAGGGCGAGCCGGGCATCCGCTACCGCTATTCCGGTCTAACCCTGCAAACGGAGCCCTGGCACCCGCTGATCCAGCAGCTGAAACGGCGCGTAGAATCTCTCGCCAATCAGCATTTCAATACCGTACTGATTAACTATTACCGCGACGGCAAAGACAGTATGGGCTGGCACAGCGACGACGAGCCCGAGCTGGGCAGAAACCCGGTGATCGCCTCCCTGAGCCTGGGCCAACCACGCCGTTTTCTGCTGCGCCACCGCGTTGATAAAGCGATTCCGCAACAGGAACTCTTGCTCAATAGCGGCTCCCTGCTGATAATGGCAGGCCAGTTACAACATTACTGGCACCACAGCGTGCCCAAAACCAGTCGGCCACTGGAGGGACGGATCAACCTGACCTTCCGGCATACACTCACCACCGATACTTAGATGGAATAACCGATGAACGCCGTTATAGAGCTACTCAACAGCCACCGATCAATCCGCAAATTCACCGATCAGCCGATTCCACAAGAAACTGTGAATACCCTGGTGCAAGCCGGACAGGCTGCCGCCACTTCCAGCTTCATTCAGGCCTGTACCGTTATTCAGGTGAATGATCAGGACAAGCGTAATCAACTGGTCGAGTGCTCCGGTGGTCAGGCTTATGTTGGCGAAGCACCCGTATTTCTAGTGTTCTGTGCCGATATGCAGCGCAACAAGCTCGCCTGCGAAATGAACGACGCCGAGATCAACTCTGGCTTCACAGAACAGTTTATCACCGCTACCGTTGATGTCGGACTGTTCGCTCAAAACCTGACTATCGCCGCTGAATCGCTCGGCTTAGGCATCGTCTATATCGGCGGCATCCGCAACCAGATCGCCCGGGTATCAGAACTGCTGGAGCTGCCAGAACTGGTCTACCCGGTCTTCGGTCTCTGTCTCGGCTATCCGGATCAGAACCCGGAAGTGAAACCCCGTCTGCCGGTCGAAGTCATCCTGAAACAGGACAGCTATAGCGACAGTGGCGATAAAGAAACCATCGCTGAATACGATAAATCTGTGCGTGAATACTACCAAAGCCGTACCGGCGGCAATAAAGAGATGACCTGGAGCGAACAGATGTCCGGCATGCTGGTAAAAGAAGCGCGGCCGCATATGTTGTCTTTTCTTCAAGAGCGGGGGTTTTTATTGAAGTAATGAGGGGCGGGTAGGACTTAGTTTTTAAGCGGCCAGTGGCTAGAACGCGGCTGCGCCGCTCGCTAGACGTCACTTCGTGACTTGCTAGAAAAAGCATGGGCATGGGGGTCGGGTGTACGTTTAGGTACGGTCCTAAAATAACGCTTCAATAACGGGCCGGAAAAACGCGTAGCGTTTTGGAGGTCCAAGTCAGCTTGTTGGCGGTCATTGATTGATTTGTTATCTGCTCATTCTCCTTCAGTGAGAATTACATTTACGTCTGCGCAAGACTGACGTAACTCCTTCCATGGGCGGTATTCTTCCGAGTTATACCACTCTTTAAATTGTTCGATGCTTGGAAACTCATGAACAACCATAAGGTTACTTTCCCAGCAGCCTTCCAATATTTCTCCAGAGTCACCTTTGACTAAGAACTTGCCACCAAATTTTTCAATAGTTGGAATATGACCAGCGACATACTCATTGAATTTCTCATGGTCTCTAATGCGTAAAATGTTAACTATGTTGTAAGCTTTCTTCATGTCTAAACCTGCTTAAACTATTGACATAGTCGTGGTAGAGCGCCCCGTTACCGAGGCGACCCCACACAGATCCGAACGTACAGAATTACCGCATCCGGCTCTTCAATAATATCCTTGCCCGTGTAAAACACAGACCCTCAGTACCAGTCCACGGCTATCAATCTTTTACTCACTCGCATGGGCTGGATTCCAAAATATCTAAACATCTCGTTCATCCCTGACCACCTGTAACTTTTTGGCCACTTCGCCTGTTTAACCACAGAGGACATGAAGCACGCAGTGAAAAAACTGGTCCAGTTAAGCTAGCTGGATCAATGACTCTGACCCCGTTGATTTCACCGTTGATTTCAGTCCAGCACAAGTGCTCTCATTCGAGCTCACCTCGCTCTTTACTAATAGCATTTGCTAGCATTTTGTCTGGCGGAGGAAGCATTCGTTGATACTCAAGTGCTTTGAGAACCCCGTACATTAATTGTGGATGAAGATAGTTAACTTGATAGATACGACCTTTTTCTGCCTTCGGTTTGATCAGTCCCTTTTCAAGCATAGCGCTAAGCAATCTTGATCTGTATGCAGAGGCAAGCTTGAGGTCTGAGGTATCGCCCGTTTTGAAACTTTCCAGATGATAGACACATTTCAGAATCTTATGATCATTCTGCTCAATTTTCCCTTGTTCATAGGCACCGTTGATTGCCGCTAGTAGGATATTTTTTTTCACAAATTCAAAATCCATAAGATTTGTAACTTTTTTGAATTCTTTAACAATTCCACCCAAGACGTATACAAGCCACTCCTCTTTAGCAGGATCGTTTGATAGATCGTCACAGGCAGACAATCGAGCATTGTATGCTGATCTATCTCCACAAAAGATGGAAGATGGAGTTAGTAACCCTGCGACGCTAAAGTTAGCTTTGATTAACATAGCATGAGTAAGTAATCGTCCAACTCGACCATTTCCGTTATTGAATGGATGAATCCAAGCAAAAAGTTGATGCGCCTGTCCGATCTTTATCGCATCATATTTTTTACCATGGTCAGCTTCGATAAACTCAAATAGACGCAGCATGTATTTGGCATTATCTGGAAAAACTGGCGGGTAGTGATATTTCCCTGCTGTTTCGCTCCCTACGCGTCTGATCCCTTCTTCCTTGATGAATGAGTATTGCCCTGGATGCATATCGCCGTCACCGCCAGCTTGTACGGGCGTCAGTCCATCCACAACAATTTCATGAAGTTGGCAGATGAGATCACCGTCTATATCTCCTTCATTCTCAAGATGCTTCATCGTATGCGTCAAGGCCTTCTCATAATTGAAAATTTCCTTGATAGGCTCTTTCACGAAATCACCGGATTGCCTGGCTTGTGCATACTCAACTATCTCGGTTGTGTTTCCCTCTAGTCTAAGTGACATCAAGCTTTCTGCAGAATGAAGAATGTCTTTCAGCTGGAAAAAAAGCCAGTCAGGTGTAGTGCTATGAGGCCTATAAGCCCTAAGCTCTTCAAGCTCGAAGCACAAATCAACAACAGGGCTATCGTAAGAAACAGGCCAAAGGCTGAATGAATTGATATTGGAACTCATAAAAAAAACCACTAAATGACATTATCTGAATCAGGAAAGTGACATAGGAATGCGATAAAATCAATGTTTTCGGTATATTAAGGCCTGTTATCTCTTTGAATTATATGTAACGGGGATGATGATATAGCTTGCTATTATATGACATTGGCGTGGAGGGTTAATTGATATAGAAGATCCTTCCATGAGGAAATAAATCCTTTAGGAAGAGAAATCTACAGAGCTACACTATGGGATACCCTTCTCGCTACGCTATGAAGGTATGTTACAGCTAATTATAGAGACCTTTGGCACTATATCTCCAGACACTATAATTCTGGGGATTCGATAGGCCAATATTCACATTCATTCTATATATCAGCAGGTTAACAAGAATTACGAGAGACATATTACAGAATTATAGTGCCTGTAAAGGCTGCGTCCCTGCCATAAACTTGCCTCAATCATAATATCCACATTCTGTTAAATCAAAGCGTTAGTTCAATGTTTACCTTGTTCAAGGGAAAGGGGGCCCCTGAATGGGAGAATTGAGATATAACAACCCCAGTACTGTTGTATATAAAGGCCAAAAATCTGAGGGAATTCTCCACAGCGAATAACGGGAATATGTGCGGCTATCAAAGAAGCACTTTCTCTGTGACCCCGGTGTTCTTAGCATGCCCTTTGGGTACTGTGGTGAATATTTAATGGTTCGAGCGAGGTTGAACGCTGAGAAGAGATAGCAGTAATCCAATCCCCAGAGGGCATGCTAACGCCACTCCCACATAAGAAACTGTCATTTGCTTTTTCGAGCTACGAGCTACGAGAAACCTTAATTCAACTTCCTTTTTTCCGCCCGGTTGCTGATGTAGTTGCCGATTAACATCACTAATGCGCCGATTAAAACAGCCCACTCCAGCGGTTCGCCATAAAACAGAAAGCCCACCGCGGCGATCAGGGGCAGTCTTAGAAAATCCATCGAGACGACAACGGTGGCATCAATCAATTTCATGGCTCGGGTTAAGCAGTAATGGGCGCTCATGGCGGTTAATCCGACCAACAGAATCCAGGGCCAGGCGTCAAGGGATGGCGTTTTCCAATCATACAATGCCGGGATCAGCCCTAACGGTAGTTGGATTACCGTCATGTAAAACAGGATGCAAAGCGGAGTGTCGATATGGGCCAGCTGTTTGGTTTTAATATGGGAGATCGCGTAACAGATCGCACCGCCTAACACCGCCAGAGCGGCGGGGTTCATCACTTCCAGACCCGGACGCAAGATGATCAACATACCGACAATGCCCAATCCAATAGCGATCATCCGGGGGACGGTTAATTTCTCACCTAAAAAGAACACGGCCAGTAAAGCGGTCCACACCGGCACGGTAAACTCAATCGCAAATACCTGCGCCAGCGGAATGAATGCCAGGCCGTAAAACCAACCAAACTGACCGCCATAATGCGCCAGATTTCTAAACAAATGCTTTGATATCGCCGGGGTACGGACTTGCTGCCAGCCATTGCGCTGTAATAAACAGGCGATCACGAATAAACCGATAACACTGCGAAAGAACAGGATCTGAAAGGTGTTGAGTTCGTCTGATAGTTCACGCCCGGCGATGGCCATGGTCATAAATGAAAGAAGAGCTCCGACCATCCATAATGCGGCTATTGATGCAGGATTTTTATTATTGTCCAACGTCTGCGATCCTTGATCGATGCTTATTTACCCGCGTAGTGGATCACGAAGGTTCACTCACGGTCAACAGCTACCAATCAGCGAAGGCTCACCAGAATGCCTCTTGGCAGCTCACTGGTGCTACCTGGTGGCTCAGGCCAGAATCCATTAGTAAAAGTCTCAACGCCTGACGCAAAAAAGAGATAGGTAAAGGTTTCACCACAGAGGTCACAGAGTAGAGATATTCATCAGATTGTCTCTATGCTCTTCGTGTACCCGGTGGTAAGTCTGTTTTAGATTGTGAAAGAAGCTTCAGAATAGAACTAAACCAATAGCTATCATGAGGAATCCTTGCCCAGTAAAACGCGATAAACCTTAAAGCCAGCAGGAATATCACAAGAGTTCCACGGTTTAGGCAGCCTGATCAATCATTGGTGCAGGTATCCAAAGCCCATGGATAGCATTCCAATACCAGTTATTGAGAGATGAGATCTCTTCAACGCTATCGCAGGATGACAGGATTTCATAGTAGCTATCAGCCAGCGACTGTGTTCTTTCCAATAATTCAGTTAAGTTCATGCTAGTGGGTATGCTCATAGTTACCTCCAGCGCAGTACTATTGCGCAACAAAAAATCAAGAAACCTACTTTGCTAAAAACTAAACCCGAATAGCCAAAACACCATTCGATTATTATCTTTGGTAAAACCTTGAGAGATCTATATGGCCTGCTCATTAGCATCATACAAACAACCAGACTGTATAATTTATATACAACAACGCAAACAAAGTCACGACCTTTATGCTGCAGTGCAGCATAAATATCAAATGTAAAGGCTATCTATTTGAAATATAGATACTTTAATTATTTTGATAGAAATTCAGCGCTACACTCATGTTCTTCATCATTGAAAAAACAACTATAGATACGCCCCGAAAACGGCTTTAGAGGCGCATTAGGCTCAGGTGGATAAGCCATAAATAACAAGGAGATAGGGGGAATTAAAAAGGAGGAAACCTTAATAAATTATCAGGCTTTGCCTGACCCTGCGGGCCGTCGCTACGCTCCGTTGTATCGCTTTGTTCGGCTCGAACCCCCAGCTAACAGGATCTGAACCGACCCTTGCCCCCCATTTTAACCATTTGGGTATCAATATCCGCGTTTGCCACAAAGCTGACAGGAAAGAAGAACGGCTAATCGTTTTATGCTTTTTCCAGCAAGGAAAACAAAGTTTTCCGTCTAGTAACTAACGAGTAGTGCAGCTGCGGTTTGCTTTTGTCGAGCAGCGGTCTGAGCTCATTGCGGCCCCTCCTTCCCCATTGTGGTTAGTATGATCCAGACTCAGCCTGCTGTTTTTGGTAACTTTAAGTTTTCACAGATTAAATTTTCGCGCCATCACCCCCGATTCCAAGAAATAACAGGGTGTACAGGTCTCTGTACAAGGGTACGCGCGTCTTTTGCTGATTTTTCAAAGGGTGGTAACAATTATGAAGTTTGCATACGTCAACCCGTTTTTAAAATCCATGGTGAATGTTCTGTCGACCATGGCCAATATCGAGTGTTCAGCGGGAAAAGCCTATCTTAAAAGCTCCACCAGTGCCGAGGGACATGTGACCGGTATTATGGGGTTAGCCGGGCCTCATGCAAAAGGCTCTTTTGCCGTCTCTTTCACTCAGTCAGTGATTCTGGATATTACCGAGCGGATGCTGGGAGAAACCCTGACGACCATCGATGAGACCGTCACCGATATGGTGGGGGAGTTAACCAATATGTCGGCTGGGGGAGCTGTAGCACAGCTGTCACAAAACGGCCATGAACTGAATATGGCAACCCCGGTGGTTGTCAGCGGCGAATCGCACCATATCAATCATTCCTCTTCAGGACCGATTATTGTGGTTCCATTTTCGACGAATGCAGGGGATTTTTTTGTGGAAATATCCTTTGTAACGACTGAATAGCTCAACAAAAGAGCTCATCAGACAGTCACATCAAAAGAGTAGCGCAGCAACTGGCTAATAAAGAGTTAGCGCTGTCGCGATCTCCTGTCTCGAATGGATATTTGTGAGAAATCTTTCAGAGCTTTTCTGACCAGCTATCAATCCATTCAGCGGCCGCTTCTTCCGCGTCCGGCGTTTCACAACTATCAATAAACAGTGCCTGACCAACGGGTTTCGCGCCCAGGTCATGCATCAGTTCGTTCATCTGCTTCCCCCCTTCGGCAAACGACTCATAGGAGCTGTCTCCCAGAGCGATCAGACCGAAACGAACGGCGGAAAAATCCGGGCTACGATCTCTGAGCTGGTCATACAGGGGTTGAAGATTCGCGGGAATTTCGCCCTGCCCGATGGTCGCGGTACAGATCAGAATCACTTCAGGATTATCGGTCACCTGCGCGTAAGTGGGTTCATTCAGTAATGTTGCACGATGGCCCAGTCGGCTCAGTTGGTCGGTACAATCATCCGCTATCAGACTGGCATTACCATAGGTCGAACCCACTACCACTAAAATATCAGCCATCTATCCCCACCCTGTTTTTCTACAAATTCAGCTTAAAGTCACAAACCGGCAGTATAGTAATGAAAACTAACCAGCGGTTGAACGTTAATTTTTCTAAATTCACCGTTTACCCAACTATTTCTGTCAACTATCTTTAATAGGACAGTACCAAAAGGGGAATAGAACATGCCAAACAACCATATGGCTCTGCTGCTAAAAAAGCTGGAAGAGCAATCGACGGAAAAATGTAAGTTGGTTGAGTGCAACTTTGCGATCACCGAAGAGGATCAGTCTAAAGTACAGGCACTCGCAGAGCTGTTTCATATGTCTGAAGAGGAGCTGGTTGCAGACCTGTTGCACTCGGCCCTGCTCGAGATTGAAGAGAGGATGCCCTACCGTGAAGGCCCGAAGGTGATTCGTGTTGAAGAGGGAGACCCGGTGTATGAAGATATAGGCCCGATGCCCCGCTACATGGCGATTAAAAACCGCCTTAGCCAGACCACTAAATGCGCCTGACAAAGGGGTTGATCATCTCTGCTGTTAATCTCTGCTGAGAAGCTAAAAACCGGGGAATCTGTGAAAAAACAGCGGGACGGTTATCCCGCTGCGGTTACGATTCAGTTGCGGCTATGTTCCAGCGCATTGGAACTCTCAGACGGATTATAACGTCTTCAGATAAGCGATCAGGTAATCCTGCTCTGCGACGTCGCTAATGGCAACGTGACGCATCCGGGTGCCGGGCACCAGTTTGGTGTTATCTGCAACCCACTGACGCAGGTTATCTTCTGTCCAGGTGATACCGGACTTTTGCAGCGCTTCAGAATAGGCAAAACGAGGCAAAGAGGCTGCTTCACGACCCACCACCCCGGTCAGGCTAGGGCCAAAAGCGTTTTTGCTACTGTCAACAGAGTGACACGCCTGGCAGCGTTTAAACACTTCTGCACCGGCTGCAGCCATGGCAGCTTCATCTGCCTGTACAGGCGCGGCCATCACGCCAGCCAGTGCGGCTGCCGATAGCAACTTCAACATTACTTTTTTCATTATCAGGTACTCTCATCGTAATTTATACGGGTCTCGAAAGTATACTGACTGACAGGCTTGGGGAATTTACTACTTGAGTACCCTTTTATATCGACTGATGACCTAAATCAATACAGCAGATAGAAGCAAAAAAACGCGGCAAGCCGCGTTTTTTTTATGCAGACAACAAGATCATCAAACCTGTTCGGCGATGATCTGCTTCCACTTGGCAGGGCCGGTGTTATGCACAGAGATGCCGTTGCTATCAACCGCAACGGTGACCGGCATATCCTTCACTTCAAACTCGTAGATCGCTTCCATACCCATCTCCGGGAATGCCAGCACCTTCGCGTTAGTAATTGCTTTGGATACCAGATACGCAGCACCACCGACAGCCATCAGGTAAACCGCTTTGTTATCACGGATAGCATCGATAGCGATAGGACCACGTTCTGACTTACCGATCATACCGAGCAGGCCGGTACTTTCGATAACCTGACGGGTGAATTTATCCATCCGGGTTGCAGTGGTCGGACCGGCAGGCCCGACAACTTCGTCACGCACCGGGTCAACCGGGCCAACGTAATAGATAAAGCGGCCTTTCAGATCAACCGGCAGTGTTTCACCGTTATCCAGCATCTCAACCATCTTCTTATGGGCGGCATCACGGCCGGTAAGCACCTTACCGCTCAGCAGGACTGTTTCACCCGGCTCCCAGCTCAACACATCTTCAGGTGTCACGGTATCCAGATCAACACGACGGGTATTTGAACCCACTTCGAAGGTCACCTCTGGCCACTGATCCAGGCTTGGTGGTGTCAGTACAGCAGGACCGTTACCATTCAGCTTGAAATGAGTGTGACGGGTTGCCGCGCAATTAGGGATCATACACACGGGCAGTGATGCCGCGTGCGTCGGGTAATCCATAATCTTCACATCCAGCACGGTGGTCAGACCACCCAAACCCTGTGCGCCGATACCCAGTGCGTTAACCGCATCCATAATTTCCAGACGCAGCTCTTCAACACGGTTCTGTGGGCCACGCTCACGCAGTTCATGAATATCGATCGGGTCCATCAGGGACTCTTTTGCCATCACCGCTGCTTTTTCAGCCGTACCACCAATACCTATACCCAGCATACCCGGTGGACACCAGCCAGCACCCATCGTGGGTACCGTCTTCACAACCCAGTCAACAATGCTGTCGGACGGGTTGAGCATCACCATCTTCGATTTGTTCTCAGAACCGCCGCCTTTCGCAGCAACATGTACTTCGACTTCATCACCTTCAACGATTTCGTAGTGAATCACCGCCGGAGTATTGTCTTTGGTGTTCTGACGTTTACCCGCAGGGTCTGCCAGAATAGAGGCGCGCAGTACGTTGTCCGGATGGGTGTAAGCCCGGCGAACACCTTCGTTCACCATATCGGTAACGCTCATCTTCGCGTCCCAGGTGACGTTCATACCGACTTTCAGAAATACCGTGACAATACCGGTATCCTGACAGATTGGACGCTTGCCTTCGGCACACATACGGGAGTTAATCAGGATCTGAGCCATAGCGTCTTTTGCCGCTGGGTTCTGTTCCTTCAGATAGGCTTCATGCACACCCTGGATAAAATCGATCGGGTGGTAGTAGGAGATAAACTGCAGCGAATCTGCAATGCTGCTGATCAAATCGTCTTGGCGAATTACGCTCATTATTGACTCCGCAATGTCAGGCTTTTGTCATCGGTTGAGGGCTATCTGCGAAACCCTTAACGTTACTCAGTAAAGCTTTATGAATAGCTGTTCGGTAAAGTTGCTGCAGAATTATACACTAATTTAATCCCCAGGCGTTGTCCGGCATTAGTATAAAGAACAGCACCAGCGCCACTGTGCAGCACCGCTACAGCGCAGTGAATTTAATCCCATCAGAGGCTCAGGCAGTACAGCAGCCCAAACAGCATGAAAAACCGACCACTGGCCGGGGGTAGTGATGCCCTGCCCGCAGCGCCCTGCTGCTGTTTATACAGCCACCAGATCAGCGGCATACTCGCCAACCACCAGCCCCCGGAGATAACCCCGGTAAACCAGAGAGCCGCAGCAACCGCCATCACCAATAACAGTAACAGGAGATACAGTTTGCGGGCCTTGTCGAGACCGATACGCACGGTCAGGGTGCGTATCCCGGCATCCCGGTCGCTATCAATATCGCGTATCTCATTCGCCAGCAATAGCAAAGAGCTGATCAGACTGACCGGCACCGCACGCCAGAAGACCGGCCAGCTCAGCTCACCCACCAGAATATAATAACTACCGCAGACCATCAGCACGCCCATCAACCAGAACACCAGCACCACCGCCAGCCCCCGGCGCTTGAAGTTGACCGGCTCGACGGTGTAACCCAGTGCCCCGGCCAGCCCCACCATCAATAACACCAACAGCCCCAGCCCGGCATGACTGATCAGATAGATGCCGATCGCCGCCGCCAATAAAAAACAGCACAACCCGAGTCTGAAGTTACGAATCACCCGATCCCGCACAACAGGGCTTTTAAGGCGTTGCAGATCCGCATGATCATTAATCAGATTGACTCCGGCCTGCAGCAGCACTGCCGCAACAATAATCATCAACGCGATGCTATAACTAAAGCCCGGTAGCTCAAATGCACTGACAATACCCACCAGACAGGTGATCAGCGCCACCGCAAAGGAGAAAGGGCGCAGTGCCCGGCCAAGGGAATATTTATCCTGTTGCATCAGCACCCACTGTACTCATCTACCAAAAACTCTTTATCGAGATAAAAAAGACATAAAAAAAGGTATCTCAGGATACCTTTTTCTCAATTATTATCAATTAGTTACCACTTTCAAACGCCGGAGCATTTGGCAGATCGCGCATCAGCAGGGCATATTCCAGATCAACATCAATATCCAGCGGCAGGCGAACTTTATGGCCTGACCCGGGGGCACAGTCTTTGGTTTCGCCCTGGAGGTTTTCCAGATGCTCCAGCTTAAACTTGCGGTTGCCGGAAGGTGTCATCAGCTCAAGGGTATCACCTACCATAAAACGGTTTTTCACTTCGATATCGAGGGTGCCTCTTTGCGTATCGCGGCCAATCACCTCACCGACAAACTGCTGGTGCACGCCGACGGAGTTGCCGGTCTCATAGTTCTGGTACTCGTCATGTACATGACGGCGATAGAACCCTTCGGTATAGCCACGGTTGGCCAGATTTTCCAGCGTGTCCATCAGTTGCATATCAAACGGACGCCCCGCCACCGCATCATCAATCGCCTTACGATAGGCCTGAGCGGTACGCGCTACATAGTAGTGTGACTTCGTCCGTCCTTCGATCTTCAGTGAGTGAATGCCCATCTCTGTAAGACGGTGAACATGCTGAATCGCCCGCAGGTCTTTCGAGTTCATGATATAGGTGCCATGCTCATCTTCGTAAGCCGGCATATATTCGCCCGGACGGGTTTCCTCCTGCAGCAGATACATCCTGCTGGTCGGTTCACCCTCGCCCAGTGCGGGCTGAACAGGCTCTTCATTCAGGTCAAAATTCTCATTCGGATCAAAGTTCTGTACCGGAATCAGATCCCCATTGTCGCCCTGAGTCGCTTCATGGGCGTCATATTTCCAGCGACAGGAATTGGTGCAGGTTCCCTGATTCGGATCACGGTGATTGATATAGCCGGATAGCAGGCAGCGGCCAGAGTATGCAATACACAGCGAACCATGAACAAACACTTCCAGTTCAATTTCCGGACACTTCTCACGGATCTCGGCAATCTCGTCCAGTGACAACTCACGGGACATAATAATCCGTTCAATACCCGCCTGATGCCAGAATTTAACGCTGGCCCAGTTCATCGTATTGGACTGTACCGACAGATGGATCGGCACATCCGGCCAGTTCTCTTTAACCATCAGGATAAGCCCGGGGTCCGACATAATCAGCGCATCAGGCCCCATCTCAATAACCGGTCGAAGATCATCAATATAGGTTTTCAGTTTACTGTTGTGGGGCATGATATTGCTCGCCACATACAGCTTTTTACCCTGCGCATGGGCGATGTTGATCCCCTCATGCAGATTTTCCAGATTAAAGTCGTTGTTACGCACCCGCAGGCTATAACGTGGCTGACCGGCGTATACGGCATCGGCACCATAGGCAAATGCGTATTTCATATTGCGCAGCGTTCCCGCTGGTGAAAGAAGTTCTGGTTTAAACATTATTCACAACATTGAAAAGTTAGGTTCTGCAGTTGGCTCAGGCCATATCCTGCAAGGGAATGTTAAACAGCGGCGTATAGATAGAGCCACGCTCGCCTGGTTTACTCTGGAACAGGATCACCGAATCAGCCAGGCTGAAGAGATCCAGCGTCGGCCACTCATCGGGGGGGACAAACTGATTTCTGACAGGCAGCCGTCCCAGCGTAATATGCGGTTGAAAATTTTCCTCTTTAAACTCAATACCCGCTTCCAAAGCGATCTCCATCATCGCCCGGTTGAGACTGTTCAGCTCTTCATCTTCCTGGCTCATCGCCGCAACTACCGAGAATTTTTTACTCACCGGGTAATATTGAGCCGTATTGATCCGCACCTGAAATGAACGCACTTCAGCCAACTTATTGCGGGCGATCTCTTCCAGCTGGTCAACCTGCTCCAGTGAAATATCGCCCAGAAAGCAGAGCGTCAAATGATAAGATTCTGCATCAACCCAATCGACCTCTATCTGCTTATCATACTGACACAGGGTATCAGCGTAATCAGCCAACCATCGAGCCACAGAACCCGGCAGGGCCAGCGCAAAAAACGCACGAATATCCATTAAAGCGTTGTCTACCTCGTCAAAAAAGACTGACTATTCTGCCCGTCCGGGGGTTTGATCGCAATCACTAACCTGTATAAAAAAGCGGCAATTTTCCACTCAGGCATGCTGACGCACTTTTTCCTGCACCGGTAACGCCTGGATGCGACCAACCCAGCGGTCTATCGCCGGATAGTCAGAATAGTCGAAACCGGCCACTTTAGGCCAGGAGATAACCGTCGCACCATGTAGATCAGCGACCGTCAGCTTACCACCTACCAGGTAGTCTTTATCCTGCAGATGGGTTTCAAGTACCGGTAAGAAGCGATTCAGAAGCTGGCGCTGCGCATCAATCAGCTGCTGATCAGGTTTACCTTCGGCGTACTTGACCGCCAGCAGCATATCCAGAGCAGGCACTTCGATCTGATTACTGATAAACAGACTCCAGCGATACAGGTCAGCCTCCTGTTCGAGCGTATCCACCCACAACAGACCATCACCATATTTACGCGCCAGATAAAACAGAATCGCCTGACTCTCCCACAGCACCAAATCGCCATCCACCAAGGTGGGTAACTTACCGGTTGGGTTCAACTCCCGGTATTCAGACGTCTGAGTTGGCTCGCTTCGCGGCGCCATCGGGATATTTTCATACGCCACCCCCAGTGCCTCAAGGGCACACATCACCATGTTGGCACGGGAATAGACACCGCCATAAACTTTTATCATCGCACGTTCCTTCAGGTTGCGTTTTTATCTTGGCTGAAGCTGCTCTACTTTCAACTGCAGGTTATTCAGTTTCTGACGTATCTGTAACAACTCATTATTCATCAGCAAACGAGAGCCATCGATCGCCTTAACCGCCTGCTCGTTCACCTTGACCCGACGCTCCAGTCCTGCGGCCAGACCCTGATCCCCTTTCAGCGAGATCACCTGTTCAGCCAGTAACGCCATTTTCTTTTTCTGGTCTGCCTGCTGCAGCTCAACCGATTCGGTTAACGCCTGAAATTCCGTACTCAGTGCTGAGGCGCTCTGGCGAATAGCGGCCACCTGTTTGCTGTTATCGCTGCCTTTCGCCTCAGCCGTTTTCAACTGTTTATCCAGTTTAGCCAGATCCCCGGTCATCCCCTCAAGGGCCTTAGCCTGCGTATCGAGCCGGGCTGAAGCATCGCTCAACAGTTTTTCCAACTCAGCAATTCTCGGTGTATTACGCTGATGTGCGACCACCCAAAGCTTGCCATTCTCGGTATTTAATTTAGTGACTTCAGCATCAAGCCGGGTAATGGCTGAATCAAACTTACCCACATCAGCATCCAGCTTTTCAAATTTCTGCAGGGCTGCGGAGGCCTGCCGTTGCACCTGATTTTGCAACGTTTCACCTGTCTGAGCAGCGCTGTTACCGGCCACCAGAAACAGTTTCTGCAGTTCAACAATCTTCTCATCAACCGTCTGCCGCTCAACTTCGAGGGCTTGCAACTGCTGATGCTGCATAAAGTTCCAGTACGCCAGCCCCGCCACTGCTGCCGCCAATAACAATATGATCAGATAGCTCAACCCATTCCCACCAGAACGTTTCGTTTGCTCTGCGACAACCTGAGGGCGACTGGCAGCAGCGTTCTTGGGTGGCTCAGGCTGCGCCTTATCACCGGGAAGTTTGATGTTCGGCTCCCGCTCTGCCGGACCAAAGCTCGGAAGCTCCAGATCTTTATCCTGATCACGCATTTAAATTTCTCTGTCAGTTCAATATTTCAGTTCAGAACTGCCGATATTACACCATCTGACAGTTTTTTTGCCAAAAGAAAAGCCCCGTGCAGAACACGGGGCTTTCCAGGTAGCATATAGCTTAAGAGCAGATGATTACATCATGCCGCCCATACCACCCATACCACCCATACCACCCATGCCGCCCATATCAGGGCCGCCTTCAGATGGAAGGTCAGCAATCATCGCTTCAGTGGTGATCATCAGACCAGCAACAGAAGCCGCAGCCTGCAGCGCAGAACGGGTTACTTTAGCCGGATCAAGAATACCCATCTCGATCATGTCGCCGTATTCACCGGTCGCAGCGTTGTAGCCAAAGTTACCTTCACCTTTTTCACGGATGTTAGCAACGATAACGGAACCCTCTTCACCGGCATTACCGACGATCTGACGCAGAGGCGCTTCAAGGGCACGGAATGCCAACTCGATACCGACAGTCTGATCATGGTTGTCGCCTTGCAGCGCGCCCACTTTGTCCATGGCGCGGATCAGTGCAACACCACCGCCAGGAACCACACCCTCTTCAACCGCAGCACGGGTTGCATGCAGGGCGTCTTCAACGCGGGCTTTTTTCTCTTTCATCTCAACTTCGGTAGCAGCACCGACTTTGATCACTGCAACACCGCCTGCCAGCTTAGCAACGCGCTCCTGCAGTTTCTCACGGTCGTAATCAGATGAAGTCTCTTCAATCTGCGCACGAATCTGAGATACGCGGGATTCAATCGCCGTGTGTTCACCAATACCATCCACAACAGTGGTGTTTTCTTTGGTGATAGTGACACGCTTAGCCTGACCCAGCTGATCCAGAGTAGCGGTCTCCAGACTCAGACCCACCTCTTCAGAGATAACCGTACCGCCAGTCAAGATAGCCAGGTCTTCCAGCATCGCCTTACGACGATCACCAAAACCAGGTGCCTTAACCGCAGCAACCTTAACGATACCGCGCATGTTGTTCACTACCAGCGTCGCCAGGGCTTCGCCTTCAACATCTTCAGCAATGATCAACAGTGGGCGGGAAGTTTTAGCAACCTGTTCCAGAATCGGCAGAAGATCACGGATGCTGGAAACTTTTTTATCAACGATCAGCATGTACGGAGTTTCAAGCTCAACGCTCATGTTTTCCTGGTTGTTGATGAAGTAAGGAGACAGGTAGCCGCGATCAAACTGCATACCTTCAACCACGTCCAGTTCATTTTCCAGACCTGAACCTTCTTCAACCGTGATAACACCCTCTTTACCCACTTTCTCCATCGCTTCAGCGATGATGTCACCGATCTGAGTGTCAGAGTTAGCAGAGATAGTACCTACCTGAGCGATCGCCTTGCTATCTGCACAAGGAACGGCCATCAGCTTAAGCTGCTCGACAACAGCCGCAGCGGCTTTATCAATACCGCGCTTCAGGTCCATTGGATTCATACCCGCAGCAACAGACTTCAGGCCTTCATTCACAATAGCCTGCGCCAGAACAGTTGCAGTGGTAGTACCGTCACCGGCGACATCATTGGCCTGGGAAGCAACTTCCTTAACCATCTGTGCGCCCATGTTTTCGAACTTATCTTTCAGTTCAATCTCTTTTGCAACTGATACACCGTCTTTAGTGACAGTAGGAGCGCCGAATGCTTTATCCAGCACAACGTTACGACCTTTTGGTCCCAGCGTTGTCTTAACTGCATCAGCCAGAATATTTACACCTGCCAGCATACGTACGCGGGCATCGTTACCAAACAATACTTCTTTAGCCATTTTTAAAAATCCTGTGTCTAAAAAAATTCAATCAGAAATTCTTACCAGAGAGTCTTACTCAGCTCTCCAGCACACCGTAAATATCGCTTTCATTCATGATCAGTAGCTCTTCACCATCAATTTTAATGGTATTAGAACCGGCATACTGACCAAACAGTACAGTGTCGCCAACCTTAACAGCCAGAGCCAGAACGTCACCGGTGCTGGTAATACGACCAGTACCTACAGCAAGCACTTCACCCTGGTTAGGCTTTTCAGCAGCAGAACCTGGCAGCAAAATACCACTGGCAGTAGCGGCTTCTTCTTCTTTACGGCGAACAACGACACGGTCGTGAAGCGGACGAATTTTCATTGAATCTCTCTCCTGATCCGTTGATCAAAAAAAGTCAGTTTTGTTTTATAAAGTGCAGTCACTGACAGCGACTGCAAATCCTTGGATGACACACTAAGTGGGGGCGCTGAAAGACATTTCAACACCCGGACAAAATTATTTTTTAATCTTCCCGGCGGAAATCACCGTCAATAATATCGCCACTGTGTTTAGGATCGCCGTGGCGGGGGGGCTGCTGATGATTCAGCGTATCATCACTTTCCGCACCGCCCTGGCGCTGCGACATAGCCACTATTGTAAAGCGACTCATCAGCAACCGGGCAAAACGTTGGCGGGTAAAGGGAATAAGGCAGAGAAATCCGATCACATCGGTGACAAACCCGGGCGTCAGCAGCAAAGCGCCACCCACCGCCAGCACGATCCCCTCAACCATCTCATTGCCGGGAATCTGGCCTTCATTCATCCGTTGCTGAGCCCTGGCCAGAGTCGATAGCCCCTGATAGCGCAGCATATTCACACCAATAAACGCCGATAACAGCACCAGCCCAACGGTATACCAGGCCCCTATCGCCTGACCCACGTTAATCAAAACGGTTATCTCAATAACCGGGATGACAATAAATAGCAGTAAGAGAAAGCGCATAATGCTCCAATCCTGTGTCAGACACCTACATCCGTCAGCACAGCTAAAAAATAGTCACTCACGACGAAGTTTCTCGACACAATGAGCAAAACAGAAAAAACACTGAACATTCAACATAGTTAGGGACTCTTTCTCTTTTTTCAACCCCACAAAAACAACTCGCTATCGCAGCATTACGACTAAATAACTATAAAAAATCACCAATAACAGCGCACAATTTATTACTTAACAATCATACACTTAAGCAAAAAAGGACACAGCATTGACATTATAAGTCATTGTTTATTATGAATATTAAGCAATAGCCCTATTAGGCAGTAGACTTTTACGCAGAAGCGTTATAAGTTCTTACGCACAGCATTTTGCAATGCACAAATACGGCTATAATAAGAACGAAAATAAAATATAGAAGATAAGGTAGTAAAAACTGATGGAACTGAAAGATAAAGTAATCGTTATTACCGGCGGCGGTCGTGGTCTGGGTCGTGCTATGGCACTTGAACTGGCTGAAAAAGGCGCAAAACTGGCACTGGCTGATCTGGATCAGGAAGGCCTGGATGAAACCATTGGCATGTGCATGGAGTTTGGCGTCGAAGCCCGTGGCTACATCGCTAACGTTTCTGATGAAGACTCTGTGGTTAAACTGTTCAACGATGTTGCATCAGATTTTGGTGCCCTGCATGGCCTGGTAAACAACGCGGGTATCACTCGTGACGGTCTGTTCATCAAAGTCAAAGATGGCGAAGTCGTCAGCAAGATGAGCCTGGACAACTGGAACCTGGTTATCGATGTTAACCTGACCGGTACATTCCTCTGTGGTCGTGAAGCGGCTATTAAGATGATCGAACTGGGCAACGAAGGCTGCATCATCAACATCTCCTCTATCTCTCGTCACGGCAACATGGGTCAGACCAACTACACCGCAACTAAAGCAGGCGTAGAAGCGATGGCAGTTACCTGGGCAAAAGAACTGGCCCGTTACGGTATCCGTGCAGCCTCAATCGCACCGGGTTATATCGGTACTGAGATGGTAATGAGCATGAAACCTGAAGCGCTGGAAAAAATCGCTGCGGGCATCCCGGCTAAGCGCCTGGGCAAGCCACAGGAAATCGCCAACACTGTCGCGTTTATCCTGCAAAACGACTACGTAAACGGTCGTTGCATCGAAGTAGACGGCGCACTGCGGGTGTAATATCCCACACGTTACGCCTAAAAAAGCCAGCAGCGATGCTGGCTTTTTTTGTTTTCTGCACTCTAGCTACACAGCACCAACTTATCTGCTTGCTTGAAAAACCACTAAAACACCCCTCAATCACTTTTACAGTAACCTTCAACGTCATTCCCCTGTAAGCTGAAGAACAAACCAACACCGGCAAACTACCATGGATCTGCAATGACGATATACAAATCAGCTGAGGGTGAACAGGCCGTTCAGGAATATTACCAAACGTTCATCGATCACTGGCCGGTGGCCTGTCAGCAGTTAACACTAACCACCCGGTTTGGTGAAACCCATGTGCTGACCTGCGGTGATGAAACGCTGCCACCTCTGCTGCTGATGCATGGTGCCATGGCGAACGCCACCGCCTGGTTTATGGATATCGAGGCGTGGTCAAAGCATTTTCGCATCTATGCTATCGATATGATCGGCGAACCCGGCCTGAGTGCACAGAAACGCCTGCCGCTGGACACTGATGCCTACACCCTGTGGCTGGATGACGTGATGCAGGAAACGGGGCTTTCTAATGCCGCAGTGGTCGGCGAATCACTGGGCGGCTGGCTGGCACTCGACTACGCCAGCCGACGGCCGGAAAGAATCACAAAACTCGCCCTGCTGGTGCCGGGCGGTGTCGGGCCACAACGTAAATTTCTGTTCAAAGCACTGCCGCTGATGTTGTTAGGCAAATGGGGCAAACGCAAAGTGCGTGAAATGATCTTTGGTCCCGAAGAGAAAAACCCATCCCCTACTATCCTGAAATTCAGGGAGTTCTTCGCGCTGATCACCCAGCACGTTAGGCCCAGAATGGATAAGCTGCCGATCTTCAGCGATAAAGCCCTGCAAAACATCCGCACTCCGATGCTGGCCATTGTCGCAGGCAAAGATGTCCTGCTCGATTCCAAAGCAACGCAAGACAGGCTCGAAGCCAATGTCGCCAATGTTAAGGTAATCTACCAGCCGGAAGCCCGACACCTGATTCGGCATAGGGAAGCGATCTTAGAATTCTTGATGAATTCTAAGAGCAGTGGCTAATAAAAGCAGTGGCTAGAACGAAAAGCTTCGCTTTCCTGCTAGACGCGGCTTCGCCGCTTGCTCGTGGCTAGGAGAGCCTTCTTTATGACTATAGGGAGGCTTTTAAAAGGATGAGCTTTGTAAGGAGGTTACTATTAAAAGAATAAGAACCTTCGCGCCGATTATTTCGCACCATCCAATTCCATTGGCTGAAATGAGATACCGTCTTTTGAGCCTACAGGACCTGACTCAACGAAACCAAACCGTTTATAGACTGGCACAGCATAAAGAGATGAGCGTAAAGAAAAGCTTTTGCTTTGACTGCGTTCTTTAGCATGAAGCCATAATAGACGAGAGATCCCTCTTCCCTGAAACGCTTCCGCTACAAACAGATGATAAAGATGGTTACCGCCTTTGATAGAGATGTAGCCAATGAGTACTCCTGCTTCTTCAAAAACGAAATTGAGATATTCAGGACTGGAAACCCTGGCAGCAAATGCCGCCTCTGTAATCGACTCCCTAAACCAGAACGGCAGCTCCTGCCCTGGCTCATCGAGGTAAAAATGCGACAATGAAGCAACCAAATCTGCGATCTGGAGCACATCACTTTCAACTGCTATCCGAATACTCATCTATTATGTAAATTCAGGGTTATTTTCATGAATACCGCACCAATGCTTTACGCTTTTTCTAACAACTAGCAAGCGACGAAGTCGCGTCTGGGAGCCGCGAAGCGGCGTTCTAGCGAGCCACGCAGTGGCGGTCTAAAAGAGCGAAAAGCTCTTCTTTGCGCTCTTTTTTAGCAAAGCTGTATTCAAAGCTATTGCGGGCCAGTTCCACTGCCTGTTCTTGTGTCATCCCCAGTCCCTTTTCAAGGGCGATGAAGTTTTCCGTCAGGTAGCCGCCGAAGTAGGCCGGGTCGTCGGAGTTTACGGTGACTTTTACGCCCTGCTCCAGCATCTGCAGGATGTTGTGCTGGCTCATATCGTCAAAGACTTTCAGCCGGGTGTTGGACAGAGGACATACCGTCAGAGCCACTTTTTCCTCTGCCAGCCGTTTTATCAGTTGCGGATCATCGATCGCCCGCACACCGTGATCAATCCGATCAACTTTGAGAATATCCAGTGCGTCAATCACGTTTTGTGCCGGACCCTCTTCGCCTGCGTGGGCAACGGTCAGGAGTCCCATATTGCGGACTTTGGCAAATACCCGTTCAAACTTAGCTGGAGGATGCCCTTTTTCTGAGCTATCCAGGCCGATGCCAATAATCTGATCCAGATAGGGCTCCGCCTGTTGCAGAGTCTCGAACGCGGCATCTTCACTAAGGTGGCGCAGGAAGCACATAATCAGACCAGAGCTGATGCCATATTCGGTTTCAGCTTGTTGCAGGGCCCGGCTGATACCACTGATTACGGTGGCAAAAGGGATACCCCGGTCAGTGTGAGTCTGGGGATCGAAGAAGGGTTCAATATGGAGAATATTCTGCGCCTTGCAGCGCTCGACATAGGCCCAGGTCAGGTCATAGAAATCCTGCTCGGTCAGAAGCACCGCTGCGCCCTGATAGTAGAGGTCAAGAAATTCCTGCAGGTTTGCGAAATTGTAGGCCTGGCGCAGCTGGTCAACCGCGCTATACGGCAACGCAATCCCGTTGCGTTCAGCCAGCGCGAACATCAGTTCTGGTTCCAGTGAACCTTCCAGGTGAAGGTGTAGTTCCGCCTTAGGCAGGTCATTCAGAAATTGATCCATCAAACACCCCAATCTATCTGTTTCGTTTTAGTGTAGTAAAAATGAAACGCTGTTTCTTATCAATTGTTTATCTATTTTTTCTAACGGCTTAAGTGGACTGGTTATTGCAACTAACCATTGTGATAGCCGTTATTGTCATGAACAGATCAATTTTGCGCTCGCCACACTCCGCCACCGATGAGCTGAAATATCAGCAACGGGCCGCATAGTTCCACTGGGGTTACCGCAACTCAGTTTCTGACTCACTACTGAGCCATCCATTTAGCGCAGCCCCCGGGTTGGCTTTATTACAAGAGATTCTCATGACCGATAAACCCGACACTGCGCTACAGGCTCACTCAGATGCCCTCCCGGCAGCCAATACCGACAAACGGCAGGATAACCTGCTGTGGTTACAGATGTGGACAGATAAGCAAACCGAGTTTCACCAGCTGCTGGTCAATCCATTACTCGCACGGTTCTGGGGCGGGCAGTCATTGCCCAAAGGTAGCCGGGTGCTGGTGCCCCTGTGTGGCAAGAGCCAGGATATGATCTGGCTTGCAGCCCAGGGGCACCGGGTGGTTGGTGTCGAGTTAAGTCCTGTTGCCGTGAAAGCCTTTTTCACGGAGAACGGTTTAAAGGTTAAAAAAACACGCGAAGGCAATTTCACCTGTTGGCAATCGGGATTGATTACTATCTGGTGTGGCGATTTTTTCTCATTACAAAAACATCATCTGGGCAAGATTGATATCGTTTTTGACCGTGCTGCACTGACGGCGCTGCCCGAAACCGTCCGGGGTCAGTATATCGCCCAGCTACAAACACTTATCGAGCACAGCAGTCAGATTTTTCTGCTTACCGTTGAGGATATCGATAATGGCAGCCTTCAGACGACCGATATGATTGATGAAGAAATTACCGCGTTATACGCAACACACTTTGAGATCAGTCTGATGCACACGGAGAGCGCTAGTGACGGTGAAACGCACCAACCCGCAGCATTTCATAGCGAAAGCAAAGTGTATCAACTGACCTACAGGCCCATTTCAGTTTGAAGTCGATGCCGGCCTGTCGATTGTCACTCTGCGACTTGATCGCCATTCCAGGGAGCCACTTTCAGTAACAACAACATCCCCGGTATCGCCAATACCGCACAGATATAAAAGAACAGATGCCAGCCGACCGCATCGACAACATAACCGGTGAAGGCATTGACGAAAGTACGGGGCAACGCGGCCAACGCGGTAAACAGCGCAAACTGGGTGGCGGCAAAGGTGATACTGGTAGAACGGGCAATAAACGCGGTGAAGGCTGCTGTCCCCAACCCGACTCCGAGATACTCGAGACTGATGACCACCGCCAGTACTAGTTTGTCAGGCCCCGCCTGGGCCAGCAGCGCGAATCCCAGAATAGTCACCACCTGCACCACACCAAAGATCCACAGTGCACGGTTAATACCCAGTTTAATCATCCACAGGCCGCCGAGAATACCACCCACCACCGATGCCCAGAGTGCCGAGGCTTTCGCTATCACTCCGATCTCTGTCAGACTGAAGCCCATATCGATATAGAAGGGTGTGGACAACGCGGTGGCCATATTGTCACCCAGTTTATAGAGAAACATAAAACAGAGGATCTGCAGCGCCCCGGTCCACCCCAGCCGGGTAATAAATTCGCGGAACGGTTCGACAACCGCTTCTTTAAGGGTTTTCGGCGCCCGGGGTTCCATGATCGGCTCGTTAACCACCAGCGTCATGATCACGCCCAGCAACATAAACGCCGCAACGATAATAAAGACACTGCTCCAGGGCAGGATATCCGCGAGAATCAACCCCAGAGCGCCCGGCACTAAACCGGAGATACGATAAGCCTGCACGTGTACGGAGTTACCCCAACCCAGCTCCTGTTCTGGCAGCAGTTCACGACGATAGGCATCCAGGACGATATCCTGACTGGCGCTGAACAGGGCAACGGCGGTCGCCAGGTAGGCAATACTCATAATCGACAAGGTCGGATCAAACAGACCTAAGCCAGCGATTGAGCCCAGCAAAGCCAGCTGCATAATCATCATCCAGCCACGCCTGCGCCCCAAGAATGGAGGAATATAGCGGTCCATCAGCGGCGCCCACATAAACTTCCAGGTGTAGGGGAAGGTAACCAGGGCAAACAGGCCGATCTCCTTCAGCCCTACTCCTTCCGCCCGCAGATAAGCGGGTAACAGCTGAAACAGCACATAGAGCGGCATACCCGAGGAGAAGCCGGTAAAGATGCAGATCAGTGTCCGCCGGTTAAATACCGCGTCTAACCAGTTTTGTTTGTTGTCCGGAGTTTTTACCGCGTCCACTTAAAATCCTTTCTGGGTAACGTTTAGCCGATCTTAGCTAAGCAACAGGAACGGCAGCTGAATACTGCCGTACCAGAACCAGAATCAATCGCGGAAGTTGGTATATTGCAGTGGCAGTTCCAGATCTTCTCCGCGCAGCATCGCCATCACTTCCTGAAGATCGTCCCGCTTTTTACCGGTCACCCTCACCTGATCGCCCTGCACCTGAGACTGAACCTTGAGTTTTTTATCTTTAATCATTTTGACAATTTTCTTACTAAACAGCTGATCCAGTCCCTGCTTCAGGGTTACCAGCTGACGCGCCCGCATATTAGCTTTATGGGGTTCGCCGACATCAAGACTCTTAATATCGATCTTACGCCCCACCAGCTTGTTGCGCAGAATATCCATCATCTGTTGTAACTGGAAATCCACTTCCGCGTGCAGGGTAATAACCTCTCCTGCAAGTTCAAATTTCGCATCAACCTTATTAAAGTCATAGCGCGTACCCAGTTCCCGGTTAGCCTGGTCAACCGCATTACTGACTTCATGCATGTCCAGCTCAGAAACAATATCAAAAGATGGCATCGAAATTACTCCTTAAAACACTACTGCCGCTCGCCCGGCGGTCTAATTCGTTTGATCCTGCCTATCATACCGTTATGATGATCATACACATACCCCATTCAGCATAGGATTCTGAACATATGCACTGGCATATTCTGGGCGCGGGCGCGATCGGCCTGCTCTGGGCAGCAAAATTACAAAAGGCGGGTCACCAGGTCACTCTGATTCTGCGTACACCTGAAAAACTGGCGCAGTACATCGACACCGGCCACTTTCAGATCAGCCATGACGCAAACACCGAGCGTTTTGTGGCCGAAGCGGAACTGGCCAACAGCGATACGCCCATCAGTCATCTGCTGCTGACAACAAAATCATTTGCTGTCACTGACGCCTTTAGGTCAGTAAAACAGCGATTAACTGAAAATGCCCGGGTCTTGTTGCTTCATAATGGCATGGGACCACAGCAACAGCTGACAGAAGAACACCCTCAGCTGGAAATCTGGGCAGGCAGCACAACTGACGGTGCCTACTTTGATCATCCTTTTAGCCTTATCAGGGCGGGCATTGGTGAAACCCATATCGGCCGATTGTCTGCTTGTGGCAGCGATCTGCTGTTTCAGGAGCTGCAAGGGGTTGATGATCAGCTCCACCATACAGCCGATATTGAAACCGTGCTCTGGCGCAAACTGGCGATTAATTGTGCCATCAATCCACTCACGGCGCTGTTTAACTGCCGTAATGGCGAGCTGTTGAAATATGACGACCGTCGGGCAGCGATGGCGCAGATCTGTAAAGAGGTAGATGATGTAACCAGAGCCCTGGGCATCACCCTGTTTGAGCGTAAGCTGATGGAAGAAGCCTGGGATGTGGCAGAGCTGACCGGCAGCAACCACTCATCCATGCAACAGGATGTCAGCCACAAGCGCCCCACCGAGATTGAAACCATCACCGGTTATCTCTGCGGGGTCGCTGACCAGGCCAACATAGCCACCCCGGCTAACCATCTGGTGTTAGACGCTATACGGGGTTTTGACGCGCGATAGCAGGGCTGTTTGTCTGCGCAAAAACAGTTCTGTAACATGTTTATAGGTAATAACAAGGATCTTTAAATGGCTAAGAAACATGCACAGATGAGCCCTTCCGATCGACGCCAGTCGCAAGGACTGGGGGAGGATTACCCTTACGACAGCAAGCTGTCGAAGAAAAAGTATAAGAAAGAGAAGCAAAAACTACAGATCGAACTGCTGAAAATGCAGAACTGGATCAAAGAGACCGGCCAGAAAGTCATCATCATATTTGAAGGCCGGGACGCAGCAGGCAAAGGCGGTGCGATTCAGCGTTTTACTGAGCACCTCAACCCCCGGGGCGCCCGTATCGTGGCACTGGATAAGCCCTCCAGTACCGAACAGGGACAGTGGTACTACGAGCGCTACCTGCAACACCTGCCAAACGCCGGAGAAATTGTGCTTTTTGACCGCTCCTGGTACAACCGGGCCGGTGTCGAACGGGTGATGGAGTTCTGTTCAGAGGAGGAATATAAGCTATTCCTCAAGCATACGCCGATGCTGGAACAGATGCTGGTGGAGAGTGGTTTCCGCCTGTTCAAATTCTGGTTCTCTGTCAATCAGCGTGAGCAACAACGACGCTTCGACGAACGCCGTGAAGACCCGCTAAAACACTGGAAACTAAGCCCGATGGATCTGGCATCGGTAGAGCGCTGGAAGGAGTACACCAAAGCCAAGGAGGCGATGTACCACTATACCCATACCGAATTCGCGCCCTGGAAAACCATCATGTCGGATGACAAGAAGCGCGCCCGACTTAATGTGATGAGGATAGTGCTGGACGCCCTGCCCTATGAAAACAAAGACCCTAAGGTTGACCTGGTGCCGGACAGCAACATCGTTGCTGAGGCAATGGATCGCACCCCACAGTTCAGCAAAAAACATATACCTGAGATTAACTAAAAAAATAGATTAGAACGCTTCATAGACAGCTGACTCATTTTCATTTGACCAGAGCGCAACTGCAACTTAGAGTAGCGCCTCGCTCTACTGGTGCCCGACGCTGATTCTACAGCCAGGGTTAATCGGGAAGTCTGGTGCGCTCCTTAATCGAGCAAGTCCAGCGCTGCCCCCGCAACGGTAAGTAACCGCAAAACTGACATATGCCACTGTCATGGGAAGGCGTCAGTTGTTGTCTGACGATCAGCTAATCACTGATCAGGTTACAAGCCCGGAGACCGGCCAGTAGTCAGTTCACTCTTTAAGTGCACGGTGGGTGCGCTAAACAGGAAACACAATGAAACGATCCAGTCTCTATCAGGCTGTGCTTTTAGGCACTTCGCTGATCTTTGCTACGGCCGCAGCACAATCCAGTAACACCGAAGCAAACTATCCCGCAGACAACAACACTCTGAAAACCATTGTCGTATCAGCAAACCTGATCGAACAACCGATTACCGAAACCATTGCCTCTGTTTCAGTCGTCACCGCTGAGGAGATACAGCGCTCCCAGGTGGACTCCGCCAAAGCAGCGATCAACCTGTTGCCGGGGGTAAACTTCACCAGCAGCGGTGCACGCGGCCAGGCTGCTGCACTCTATACCCGGGGGACAGAGTCAGATCACACCCTGATTCTTCTGAATGGTATCCGCATAGGCACGCCCACCGCAGCCGGTACGCGACTGGAACTGATTCCGGTTGATCAGATTGAAAAAATTGAGTTTGTCAGAGGCCCACGCTCGGCGCTCTATGGCTCTGATGCGATTGGCGGGATTATTCAGATCTTCACCAAAAATGGTGACAAAAAGGCCTCAGGTTCGGTTGCCCTTACTCTGGGTGATCAGGGCACACAAAAGCTATCCGGCAGCTATTCTCAGCCCTATAGCGACAACGGAAGCCTCTCTGTTGCATTATCGGCCGATCATCATGATGGTATAGATGTCAAAGATGATGCAGAGTTTGATAAAGATGGATACCGCAACCTGTCCGCTAATATTGGGGTGGACCAACAGTTAACTGACCGCATTAGTCTTAACCTGCAAGCGAGTAAGTGGCAGGGCAACAGTGAGTTCGACACCACCTGGGGCGGTAACGAGTCCGATTTTGAAAACGAACTATACTCTGCTCGTCTCAGTTACTCGGGTGATCGCTTCGATAGCGCCCTGAGCACCGCATATGTTAAAGATGATAACCTGACTTACGGCAACGGTATCAGTCGTAAGAATGGCTCCCGCTATGTCACTGAACGCCAACAGATTAACTGGCTTAACACTGTCTATATTAACAACAGCACCCTTTCTGCCGGGCTTGATTATCTGAATGATGATCTGAGTGAGAGTACCGAAAGCTACACGGTGACCAGCCGTGAAACAAAAGCAGCCTTTATCGGCCTGCTGCACGAGGGGGAGAATTACCAGGCGGAGCTCAGTGGACGTTTCACTGACGACGAGCAGTTTGGCGAAAACACCACCTACAGTGCCGGGTATGCCTATCAGTTCAAGCCAGTAAAAGTAGCGCTCAGCCACGGCACGGCGTTTAAAGCCCCCACCTTTGATGACCTGTATTACCCCCTGAGCTTCGGTTATCAGGGTAACCCTGACCTGAAACCTGAAGAATCTGAAACCACAGAGCTAAGTTTTTCAGGCAACGGTTCGGCCCTGTGGCAGATCAGCTTCTACAAAACAGATGTCCGCAACCTGATCAGCACAAATGATACGTTTACCACCGTAGAAAACACCAACAAAGCGGAAATCGAAGGCGTCGATGCCAGTTATCAGATAGGTTATGGCCACTGGAACCATACACTGGCATATCAGTACGTTAACGCCAAAGACGCTGAGACGGGTAAAAAACTGCGTTTCCGGCCGCAGGACACCATCAAGTGGCAGATTAACTACGCTGCCAGCCAATGGTCTGCCGGTAGTGAAATCATCTGGGAGGGTAAGCGCTATACCAACTTGGACAACAGCAGTTCACTGCCCGCTTTTACCCTGGTAAACCTCTATACTACCTATCAGGCAACCCCTGAATGGTCACTCGGCGGTCGAATTGAAAACCTGTTCGACAAGGAGTATCGAACCAATCCCGGCTATACTACTCAGAACCGTTTGCTAACTTTTTCGGCGCGATATAGCTTTTAATTCAGCGTCTGGAAAAAGACCCAAAGGCTGAATGATTTTATTCAGCCTTTTTTATGTCAAGGATAAACCTATGGCCAACCGCCTCACCAAAATCTACACCCGTACCGGCGACAAGGGCACTACCTCTTTGGCCAACGGCAGCAAGGTAAACAAATACCATCCCCGCATCGAAGCGCTGGGGGATACCGATGAACTGAACTGCCTGCTGGGGGTATTGATTGCTGAACTTCCCGCTCAGCAACCGTTAAGGAAACTGTTGCTACAGTGCCAGAACGATCTGTTTGATCTGGGGGGTGAACTGGCAGTCGCCGATCCGGGCTACACCGTTATCAACAGTGAAGTGATCACGCAGATGGAGCAACAGATCGATACGATCAACAGTGATCTGCCGCCGCTCAGGGAGTTTATCCTTCCCGGCGGCAACCGGGCAGCCGCCCTGTGCCATCAGGCACGCAGTGTGTGCCGCCGTACAGAAAGACGGTTTGTGGAACTGGCAGACCAGGAAACGGTCAATCAGATAAGTGCCACCTATCTGAACCGGCTGTCCGATCTGTTGTTTGTTGCAGCCCGGGTGCTGGCCCGACAGAACGGTGGCGATGAAGTATTATGGCAGCCGCGTAAGCCTGCTGAATAAAAAATATAGACCCAGAGCGTGATTAGCAGCGATGCTATTAACTTAGCTTTTAAGCGGCTCTGAATACGGCACTTAAATAAGCCTTTAGTAAACATTGAGAGAAACACTATGTTGCGTTTAATCGCCCCACTGACCCTTGCTCTTTCAGCCACTTTTTTAGCACCGCTGGCGCAGGCAGACTGCTCCGATGAGCAAAACTGGTGTGAAACTAAGTGCGAAGTTAAACATATGACGGATGACGCAGCCGCAACAGGCTGTAAGTCAAAGTGTGTCGCTGAACGCGCTGCCTGCAGCACTCAGGCAGGTGCAGAAACCGCCTGGGATGCCACCAAGAAAGCCGCAGAGAACACCAAATCATTCATTAAAGGGCTGACAGAGTAACCCCCATCAGCCACGCCTAAGGATCAACCCTATCCCGGGCCTGTTGCATCGCCTCACACATCTGTTGTGCGCCATCCAACAGGCGTAGGGTAGGACGGTACAACCGATCTTCATTCAGACGATAAAACTGACCGTAACGACTGGCCGTCAGTTCTGGCCAGGCCTGCCACTGCCGTTCCCAACCTTCAGGCACATTCTCTCCGGTCAGAATGATCTGCGGGTCGGTCAGCAGCACCGACTCTACCCCTAAACGGGGAATCGCTTCCCGGTGTCCACTAAACGGGTTTTCACCGCCACACAACCGGATTACCTGATCGATCATCTGACTGTGATTAACCGTCATCAGCGGCTGATACCAGAGCTGATAAAATACCCGTAGCTTTGTTCTGTCTGAGTAACGCCGCTGTAGTGTGGCTAATCGCTGTTCAAATAACACCGCCTGAGCCTCTGCCTGTGGCAGTTGCAACAACTGTCCCAGCGCCCGCAGGTTGTATGGGATATCACTGAACACTTTAGGGTCTGAGTAGTACACCGGAATCCCCATCTGCTCCAACCGCTGCAGGGGCAGTTGAGGGTTTCCCCCGGCCCATGCCACCACAAGATCGGGTTTCATGGCAATAATCGCTTCCAGATTAAAGCTCTGAGAATCGCCGATGACGGGGATATTCAGCGCCTCAGAAGGGTAATCACTATGACTGACAACCCCAATAACGTAATCACCCGCTCCGATAGCAAACAGGTTTTCAGTGATGTGCGGTGATAGCGCGATAACCCGCCGGGCCGGTTGAGCAATATCAATCACCCGGCCCCGGTTATCTGTCACACTGATCCCCGCTTCGGTCACCGAAGCAGATAATAACTGGCTGCATACAAGCAGGATAAAAGCGGGTAATGTCAAACGCATAACTAATCGCCGGGTCCCTGATTTTGAAATAGTTCGGAGAGGGTTCTGATAAAGTTGAGATTTTACTCTACTCCGCTACGAAAAGTGCCGCTGCCGTCACAGATAGTATAGAAACCGTTATTTTTAGTCGTCTTTCATCAGGAAAGACAGGGTGAACCTTTTATGCAGATTCAGGAACCACACCAGGGCAAGCGTTTTGCCCTGTTTAATCTGGGCTTTCGTCCCTTCTTCCTCTTCGCCGCGCTATCCAGTTTGCTGCTGATGACCCACTGGATGATGTTGCTGGGATCAACTCAGCCGACCTACAGCTATTATCAGATTAGTCAGGTCTGGCATGGTCACGAGATGCTGTTTGGTTATGCTGTCGCCGTTATCACCGGCTTTCTGCTGACAGCGGTGCGCAACTGGACCTCAATACAAACGCCCTATGGCGCAAAACTGGCTGCGCTGTTTCTGCTCTGGCTGGCCGCCCGTCTGCTGCCGGTGTTTTCTGAATATATCATGCCACTTCCGGCGCCATTGATAGCGATCACTGATCTTCTGTTTTTACCCCTGGTGGCACTGTCGATAGCGCTGCCCATTATCCGTTCTGGCAATTACCGCAACCTGATCTTCACCGTCATTCTATTGGCGATGACACTCGCTAACCTGCTGATTCATCTTCAACTGCTGGGTATCACTGAGTCCACGCTTGCCCGAGGGTTACAGCTAGAAGTGGGACTAATTGTAGTGGTGATGGTGATGATGGGCGGCCGGGTGATCCCGTTTTTTACCGAGCGGGCGCTGGCCTTTGACGCGAAACGCTATAGCTGGATAGAAAAATCGATTATCCCACTGGCATTTGGCTGGCTCGTTGCAGATCTGCTGCAGTTTAGCCTTATAGCCACTATTCTCGCCGCAGTGAACGCAACGCTTAACCTGATTCGTCTAGCGGGCTGGTTTAAACTGCGCATGATTCGCAATCCACTGATCTGGATTCTGCATGTGGCGTATCTGTTTATTGTACTGGGTTTTGCCTTGAAAGCGCTCAATGGTCTGACTTCCTTCTCCCCTTATATAGCAACCCATGCCTTCGCCGCTGGTGCGATAGGGTCGATGACTCTGGGCATGATGGCCCGGGTGGCGCTGGGCCATACTGCGCGGCCGCTGAAACTGGCAAAAATAACGGTAGTGGCTTTTGTACTGATGATCGTCGCGGGTGTCATCCGGGTATTTCTACCGATGATTCCTGAGCTGTATACAATGGCGATCCATCTTTCCGGCGGACTCTGGATACTCGCCTGGCTGCTGTTCCTGATTCCCTATACGCCGATTCTGCTAAAACCCAGGATAGATGGACAGTTTGGCTGATCACAACGGCTCCAATACCCGAACAGGTAAACCCTGCACAATTATGTGCCAGTGGAGGGGTCAGCTTGGTGCACAACAACGCTCAAATAAGCGATCTGTTATTGTTTCTCCGTATTTCTGGCCCATCGATGTTCTGAACCGCAGTGTCAGAAATACTGGCTCTGAGGTCAGGAAGCCCCGTTAGATCTGTATTTTAAGAGCTGTATATTAAGCCCTGTATTTTATTCCTGTTATGAATTATATATTCCCTATGGAACAGTAATTGCTTGTGAATAGTGCTTCTTTGGTCCTCTGATGGAATCAGTAATGACACTATTTTCTAAACTATTTGGCACTTCAAACGGCACTGCGGCGGATAAGAGCGGTTCCGTTGCCAACACCCTGGCCACCGAAACCCTGGACTATCAATACTTTTCCGACGAGGAAAAGCGTTTCTATCGTGCCTTACAGTTGATTAGTGGACAAACCGCCCAACTCTCCCGCCAGGTTTTCAGAGCACTGGAAGCCCAGGAAAACTTTCTCTCTGAGATTAGTCAGCGCGCGACTAAACTCGATACGGAACTGCAAGTCGCTAATAACTACCTCAGCAGTTCCAACTCAACGGTGGGGGCATTACAGCAACAGATTGAGGTTGAAGTGCAGGAAGTGAACACCTCTATTAATCAGTCTCTGGAAGAGATCAGCAATGCTCTCTCGGAAAAATCCGTTAATGTAAATGAAGTGCTCGACGGTATTCTCAAAATCGGTAAAGGGGTCAACCTGCTGGCACTCAACGCTTCAATAGAAGCCGCCCGCGCCGGCGAACATGGCCGCGGGTTTGCGGTTGTCGCCGATGAAGTCAGGCGTCTGGCTAACGTGACCACTGAACAAGCGCATCAGGCCGCCAAGCAACTCGACTTCACTCAGGTTAACGCAGATCTGCATAATATTAGTCGTGCCAATACGGAAAAACTGTCTAATTTTGTTGACGTGATTCAATCAGCCACGGGGCAGTTAACGGAACTGTTTAACTCCATTGGTGAACAGCTCAGTGCGGTCATGGACAATACCGCAGTGATCTTTGAAACCCTAGATATGAGCAGTGGAACCATGCAAAGGATCGGCGGGAAAAGCCAGCTCATTAATAAAGTCGTCGAAGAGATGTCCCTTGGATTAGATAAAGTCGATATCCACAGCGCCGATATCAATTCAGCCTCCCAGTCGATTAACACAACGCTCAAAAAATTACATCTGGTCGCCGATGCCGGACACGACCAACTGGATGATGTGCTCAGCAGAGGCAAACTGCGCGTGGCGATAGAACCTAACTTTGTTGGCTTATCATTCCGGGAAAAACTGGGCGAACCGTTAAAAGGTCTGGATGTTGATTATGCCACCGCATTTGCCCGCTACCTCGGAGTTGAGTGCGAGTTTATCGAAACCCCCTGGGACATGTGTACAGAGTTGCTGACATCGGGCCAAAAATTCGGCCAGCCGCCGGCCGATATCATCATCAGTGCACTGCCACCCTCGGCTGAGTATGACAATGTTGCCTACTCCGAAGCCTATACCTATCTGCCCTGGATTTTAGCGCGGCGCAAAGGTGACGCCCGAATTAACTCGATCAACGATCTGCAGGACAAAGTGGTCGGCGTGGTAAATGACCCAGCAGGTTTAATGATTCTGGAAGACCTTGGCATCCGCTGGAGCAGTAACGAAAAGAAACCCGGTGGCACCATCATGCTGAACAACCTGATCGCATACTCAGACCAGTCACGCATCCATCACTGTCTTGCTGATGGCATTGTAGACGCCTTCGGTATCGATCTGCCGATCTATTACTGGGCGTGCAAAAACCCGGCAAGCCCCTGGTTTGATAAAATTGAGATTATTCCCGGCAACCTGGCAGCCAGGCCTTTCTTCTATACGATGGTCGTCAATGGCGATGCCTCTGGCTATCGTCTGCTGGCTCAGGCAAACCAATTTATCCGTTGGTTTAAACAGCAGAGCGAACGCACCGCAATCGAACAGAAATGGCAGGGGACTCCTCTGGACGGAACCGGTTCCTATCGTGATGAGCCCGGAAACCTGATGGGTGAAGCTGAACTGAAAAAGAGTTATGAAGCCCATTGCCACAAATTTAATCTCGAACCTAAAGACATAATAAATGTTGTTTAACAAAGCGATACACGTCACCTAATCTATCCACCTTTCAGAACACTGTTGCGACCGGTATCCTTACTCTGCCGATAAAACGTAAGCGGATATATTAAGATGGTTAAGTTAAGAGATCTGCCAGGATTAGGGCCAAAATCTGAGGCATGGCTGATGGAAGTAGGAATTACCAGCCCCGATGAACTCAGAGAGATCGGAGCAGTCAGAGCGTTCACCAGACTCCAAAAGAAGTGCAGCACTAAACCCAGCCTCAACTTTCTCTATGCGATGGTCGGCGCAATAGAGGGTAAAAACTGGCTTAAAATCGCCAAACATGAAAAGAGTCGTTTACTAACAGAGTTGGAAGGTTACCAGGAGCTGGAAGCCCTGTTCAACGCCGAAGAGGGAACGATAGCCCCGCAGTGAACTCAGTTATGAATAAAAAAGGGGACTTTCCAGCCCCCTTTTTGCTTTTTCTAACACGTCGCACAGCGACCTCTAACCACTGGCAAGGCGCTGCGGCGTTATTATTTCTTACCGGTTAGGATCAACCAGGGTACGGCCCTGAATCTTACCGGCAACAATATCAGCCGCGGCCTGAGGCAGTTCGGCAAGCCCGATGACACTGGAGATCTCTCCCAGCGCATTATCCGGCAGATCGGTCAACAGACGATTCCAGGCCTGAGTACGGATATCTACCGGACACATCACCGAATCCACGCCCTGCAGACGAACGTTACGCAGAATAAATGGCATCACCGTGGTAGGTAGTTTATAACCTCCGGCCAGACCACAGGCTGCCACCGTGCCACGATAATCGGTTTCTGCCAGCACCCGGGCCAGCATCGTATCTCCAACGGTATCAATACCTCCGGCCCAGCGCTGCTTTTCAAGCGGTCGGCACGGCTCAGCCATCTCTGCACGGGACAGCAGCTCGCTGGCCCCAAGGCCCCGCAGATATTCATGGGTTGACTCACGCCCGGTCACCGCGGCAACGGTATATCCCAGTTGACTCAGAATCGCCACCGCCACACTACCGACGCCACCAGCGGCCCCAGTAACGACCACGGTACCACGCTCGGGCGTAATGCCTCCCTCTTCCAGCGCCATCACACAGAGCATTGCTGTCAGACCGGCGGTACCGATAGACATCGCTTTAGCGGCATCCATCCCTTCAGGCATCTTCACCAGCCACTCCGGCTTCATCCGCGCGAACTGGCTATATCCGCCCCAGTATCGCTCACCCACGCTCCAGCCAGTCATAATAACGTTATCGCCGGGCTGGAATTCAGGACTGTGGGACTCAGTAACAACTCCCGCAAGATCGATGCCGGGCACCATGGGGAAACTATGCACAATTTTACCGCTGCCGGTAATCGCCAGACCGTCTTTGTAGTTTAGTGAGGAATACGTTACCTCAACCAGCACATCCTCATCCGGCAGATCACTCAGTTGCAGCTGTTTGACTGCGGCCAGTGTTTTCCCCTCTTCCTGTTCCAGTACCAGAGCATTAAACATACTTCACCTCACCTTAACCTTTTGACGGTTTATCAATTAGAGTTTTGAACATTGAACAACAACGAGTGCTGGTTCAACATGATAATCAGGCATACGTCTCCGTAACTTACTATCACTTACCTGCTATTCCTTACGTGCAATTCCTTACGTGCATCTCATTCCTGCAGCCCCTTAGCTGATTCAAAGAGCTGACCTGACTTATTTGCCTTACAAATTAACATAAAACAAATCTACACCAGTTTTATTCATCTTACAAATTAACAATTGGTCGTTTATATGAAATAATCGTACTACCACTGTAGGAGAGATTCTGTGAGTTTAGAAATAGAACCGGTTGCCCAACGCAGCCTGCCAAGCCAGATTGCAGATCAGATCCGCCAGGCCATCATTGATGGGTCGCTGAAAGCCGATGACCGATTACCCACTGAGGGAGAGTTGGCGCTGCGCTATCAGGTGTCCAGACCGACCATCCGTGAAGCACTTAAACGGTTAGGAGCACAAAACCTGATCCGCTCCCGTCGCGGGCCGACCGGCGGCACCTTTATCAATCGCCCGTCAGCTCACGACCTCAGCGATGCCCTCACCAGCGCAACCACCCTGCTGGTGGGCATGGATGCATTCTCCATGGATGATATCCACCAGACTCGTCTTCTGATGGAAAGTAATTGTCTGCAGCTGGCCGCAATACATATCAGCCAGCAACAACTCCAGCAACTCAACCTGGAGCTGCAAGTACAGCGAGATAAAAACCTTACACCGGAACAGTTTTGTGCCGCCGATGTTCGTTTTCACCGTCTGATCGCTGAAGCATCCGGCAATCCCCTGCTGAGTTTTATTATGTTCAGCGTGATTGAAGCGCTGCAACCGGTTAGTAACATGGTCTCTTTTCGCTTTCGCGAGCGCTCGGTAGTCATTGACCAGCACCAGCGAATCGTGCAGGCGCTGGAACAAAAAAATGCTGACCTCGCCTGCAATGTGTTAGCTGAGCAGGTTAGCTATCTGAGTGAAACAACCCAACAAGCACAACAGTGGAAAGCGGATACAGCACCTAAATCCCCATAAACCGCTCACCAAAATAACATAGGCTTTGTCCGGTAATTACGGTATTCTTCAGCTCTGAATCAGAGCATTTAAGGAGTTAGCGTGGAAGAGAACAGCGTCTGGATTATTGGTATTGTCACTCTGATAGCAGGAGCGTTAATCGGCTACCTGATGGGCCGTTCCGGCGATACATCCAGCCAGAAGAAACTGGTTGATCAGCTAAATGATGCCCAGCGTGATCTGAGTGAATACAAAGAAAAGGTCAACGGCCATTTTGAAAAAACCGCCGAACTGGTGAATAACCTGACAGAAAGCTATAAACAGGTTCACCAGCATCTGGCGCAGGGATCAGAAACCCTGTGCATGGGTGAACACTCTCCTGCACAGCTTAACAGCAATACTCAATCAAAAATCTCCGAACCGGTTAAAGATGAAGCGGCAGAAGAGGAAGAGATTCCTACGGTGACGGAACAGATTACGCCTGTTGCAGATGAGCCTGAGGTCGTTGAGCCTCCCCGGGATTACGCCGTCAAGGGGCCTGATGAGGAGGGCACGCTGTCTGAAAAATACGGGCTGAAGAAAAAACCTGAATCTGATGAAGATGAAGAGATTCCCACGTTGCTGAAGGATCATGTCCCGGGCAACAGCCTGCGTGACAGCGAAGAGAAGCAGAAAGCCTGACAGCAGATAGATTTGAGCTGATCAGAGTGTAACGAACGTTAGAAAAACCGGCCGGATGCCGGTTTTTTTTCGTCTATAGCTTTGCGTTCTTTACAAGAGCTCCTCACAAGAGCTCCTCACAAGAGCTCTTCACAAAAGTCCGACATAAGAGCACTGATAATCACACCGGATTATTGATATCAACAAACTGGTGTTCCAGATCAAACTGCTCCGCTAGCCTCTCTGCCAGTGCCTGCACACCATAGCGTTCGGTCGCATGATGACCCGCTGCAAAATAGTGAATACCCAGTTCTCTGGCGCTATGTACCGTAGGTTCGGAGATCTCGCCCGAAATGAACGCATCCAGTCCCAGCGCTGCAGCCTTGTCGATATACCCCTGAGCGGCACCGGTGCACCAGCCAACGGTTTCAATCTGATCAGGGCCACCGTCAATATGCAGTACCTCGCGCCCCAAGGCGGTGGCGATCTGCTGGCTGAATTCGGTTGCACTCAGCGGGCGCTCTAAACGTCCGACCAGACCGATACTGAAGGGGTTATCCGGCTCAAGCCCTCCGGTAATCTGCAATCCCAGCTTATCCGCCAACCGGGCATTATTCCCCAGCTGCGGATGGCCATCCAATGGCAGGTGATACGCCAACAGGCTGATATCATGGGTCAGCAGGGTTTGCAGGCGGCGCTTTTTCATGCCGGTGACCACTTCAGGCTCGCCCTTCCAGAAATAGCCATGATGCACCAGAACAAGATCTGCACCCAATTCTACGGCGCGGTCAAGCAGCGCCTGACTAGCGGTGACCCCGGAAATGATACGGCGCACCTCTCTACTTCCTTCAACCTGCAAGCCGTTGGGACAATAATCTCTATACTTTTCAGGCGTTAGCAGAGAATCGCAGTAATTAACCAATTGTTTCAGTGATACAGCCATAATCTTTTCTTTATATTCCCAAATACAGTTTTTTATCCGTATAATTCTAAAACAGCTGATTAACTTTACCACTGTTTATAAGGCGTCATTAATTGATTCAACGCTTGGCTTTTCTCGTCTGGCCCATTCTATCCGGGATTCTCGCCGCGGTTGCGCTGCTAATCTACCTGCCGGATATGTTTACCCAGCAGGCAAATACCGTTCAGATCCATGAGGCAGGCTCCCCCCCTGCTGATCGACGCGGGCCATATTCTTATGCTGATGCGGTCGAACATGCGGCCTCAAGTGTAGTAAACATCTATACCCGTACCGTTATCCCCAACAATAACCCACCGCTGTATAACGACCCCAACATTCAAAAGCACTACAACAAAAACAGTAACAAAGAACGGATTCAATCGAGCCTGGGCTCCGGAGTAATTCTCAGCAAAGAAGGCTATATAGCGACCAACAATCATGTTATTTCAGGTGCAGACAGCATTGTAGTGGCACTGAAAGACGGCCGGGAAGCTACCGCCAAAGTGGTGGGTAACGACCCTGATACCGATCTGGCCGTCCTTAAAATCGATCTCCCTGACCTGCCCAGCATCACCGTCAGCTCATCGGCTAATCTGCGTGTCGGGGACGTTGCCCTGGCAATCGGTAATCCGTTCGGCGTCGGCCAGACCGTGACCATGGGTATTATCAGTGCCACTGGCCGTAACCAGCTGGGCCTGAATACCTATGAAGATTTCATCCAAACCGATGCCGCGATCAATCCCGGCAACTCCGGCGGCGCTCTGATCAATGCAGAAGGCAATCTGATCGGCATCAATACTGCGATATTCAGCCGTTCCGGTGGTTCTCAGGGAATCGGCTTCGCCATCCCTTCAGACCAGGCAAAACAGGTCATGCAGGATCTGATTGAACATGGCCGGGTGGTGCGCGGCTGGGTGGGTGTTGAAGCTCAGGAAATTACCCCACAGCTGGCCGAGTCTTTCGGACTGAAAGATACCAAAGGATTAATCATTGCCGGTATTTTCCGGGATGGCCCGGCGCACAAAGGCGGCCTGCTGCCCGGCGACATTCTGCTGGAGATCGGCGGCAAGAAGATCATCAACAGCTACAACTCAATGTACAGCGTCGCCCGGATGCCCCCTGGCACTGTTCTGCCACTGAAAGTATGGCGCAACGGCGAAGCACTGGAGCTTGAAATTACCGTCGCGGAGCGTCCGGCAGTTGATGAAGCAGTCAGTGAAAGCCCCGCTACTAACGAAAGCCCTGCAATCGATGAAACGGCTAAATAAAACGCTTTAATCAAACACCGCGACAGGGTGCAATAAAAAAAAGCCCGATCAGGGCTTTTTTATAACGCTCTTTGCTTACACAGCAACCGCTGACGTTACTTTTTTATCCGGTATTCCGCTGAACGGGCATGCGCCGTAAGACTTTCTCCCCGGGCCAATACCGAAGCAACCCGGCCCATCTCCGATGCGCCGTCTTCAGAGAACATGATCAGTGAAGAACGTTTCTGAAAGTCATAGACACCCAGTGGAGAGGAAAAACGCGCGGTTCCTGAAGTCGGTAACACGTGATTCGGCCCGGCACAGTAGTCCCCCAGAGCTTCAGCAGTGTAGCGTCCCATGAAGATAGCCCCGGCATGTTTAATCAGCGGTAACAGCGCCTGAGGATCTTCTATCGAGAGTTCCAGGTGCTCCGGCGCAACGCGGTTACTCACCCGGGCAGCTTCCTCCAGGTCAGCCACTTTAATCAGTGCAGCACGATCCGCCAGTGAGCGGCTGATAATCGTTTGCCGCTCCATGGTTGGTAACAGTTTATCGATACTGGCGCTCACCCGGTCAAGGAAGTCAGCATCCGGGCTGACCAGAATCGGCTGAGCATCTTCATCGTGTTCCGCCTGAGAGAACAGGTCCATAGCGATCCAGTCAGGATCGGTATGACCATCGCAGATAACCAGAATCTCGGAGGGGCCGGCGATCATATCAATACCGACAGTGCCATATACCGCACGTTTAGCGGTGGCAACAAAGATATTACCCGGGCCAACGATCTTATCCACTTTAGGGATAGTCTCAGTACCATATGCCAGTGCCGCAATCGCCTGTGCTCCACCGATGGCAAATGCCCGGCTGACACCGGCAAGGGCTGCCGCCGCCAGCACCAGTTGGTTGACTTCACCATCCGGCGTTGGCACCACCATAATCAGCTCTTCAACACCCGCTACGTGTGCCGGAATCGCATTCATCAGCACCGAAGAGGGGTAAGACGCTTTACCACCGGGCACATAAAGACCGGCTTTATCCATAGGTGTAACTTTCTGTCCCAGCAAAGTGCCATCGGCTTCCTGATACTGCCAGGACTCACCTTTCTGACGCTCATGATAATCACGCACCCGATGAGCGGCGATAGTCAGGGCTTTATGCTGATCCTCTGGCAGGTTATCCAACGCCCGCTGCAGATCGTCCTGAGAGAATTCCAGCTCAGCCATAGAGCTGACGCTGAGACGGTCAAAGCGGTTGGTAAACTCAACCACTGCACTGTCGCCCTCGGCTTTAACCCGCTCAAGAATATCTTCGACAGTTCGGTTTATCTCTTTATTAGATACCGACTCCCACGCCAGCAATCTGTCCAGCTGTTCGCTGAAATCAGCCTGCTGGCTGTCTAACCTTAATATCTCTGGTTTGGACATGTTATTCCGACCTTTCTTTACGTGCTTCAACGGCAGCGGCCAATTGCTCAATAATCGGTTGTATCTGGCGGTGCTTCATCTTTAAAGCGGCCTTACCGACAACCAGCCGTGAACTGACATAGCAGATATCTTCCATCGGCACTAAGCCATTGGCGCGCAGGGTATTACCGGTATCAACGATATCAACAATGCGGTCAGCAAGCCCCATGATCGGCGCCAGTTCCATCGCGCCATAGAGCTTGATGATATCAACCTGACGTCCCTGACGGGCAAAAAACTCTTTGGTGATATTGACGAATTTGGTCGCCACTTTCATCCGCCCTTCAACTTCTCCGGCGTCTTTCATGCCGGCAACCATCAGCTTGCACTTGGCTATATCAAGATCCAGAGGCTCATACAGCCCTTTAGCGCCGTACTCCAGCAACACATCTTTACCCGCCACACCCATGTCAGCGCCACCATGTTCAACATAGGTAGGCACATCGGTAGCGCGGATAACCACCAGTTTGATGTTGTCATGGTTGGTATCGAAAATCAGCTTGCGGCTGCTAAAAATATCTTCAGCCGGAATGATGTTAGCCGCCTCTAACAGGGGCAGCGTATCTTTCAGAATACGCCCTTTGGATAGCGCAATGGTCAGGTTCTGTTTCATATTTGCTGTTTCGTTACCACTTGAATATTCAGTACAGACACACAGCCTATCCTGGTAATGCTAAGTTCTTGTTAAACTAAGTTCTTGTTAAGCTGAGCTTTTGTTAAACCGAGTTCTTGTAAACAGAGCTCATGTTAACAAAAGTTCCTGTCAACCAAAGTTCCCGTTAACCCTTTTAGCCCGGAACCCGTCTGATCTTAGCACCCAGCAGCTGCATCTTCTCTTCGATACACTCATAGCCACGGTCAATATGGTAGATACGGTCAATCACCGTATCCCCTGTCGCCACCATTGCCGCGATCACCAGACTTGCAGACGCTCGCAGATCGGTTGCCATCACCGGTGCGCCGGTGAGAACTTCTCGTCCTTCGATAATCGCCGTATTGCCATCAATGGTGATCTTGGCCCCCATACGCAGCATCTCCTGCATATGCATGAAGCGATTCTCAAACACCGTCTCTTTAATCACACTGACGCCATCGGCGATAATATTCAGCGCTGCAAACTGTGCCTGCATATCCGTAGGAAACGCTGGATAGGGTGCGGTTGTCACACTGACGGCTTTAGGACGCTTGCCTTTCATATCCAGACTAATCCAGTCCGGACCACACTCGATCTCAGCACCCGCTTCTTCCAGTTTCTGCAGCACCGCATCGAGAATATCGGGGCGGGTATTCTTAACTTTAATCTTACCCCGGGTCGCCGCCGCAGCAACCAGATAAGTGCCGGTTTCAATCCGGTCAGCAACCACCGAGTAAGTACAGTTTTTCAGTGATTGAACACCGTTAACGATAATAGTATCGGTACCATGACCTTTTATGTCGGCGCCCATGGCGATGAGAAACTCAGCCAGGTCAACGATTTCCGGTTCACGAGCCGCATTCTCAATAATGGACTGACCTTCTGCCAGCGCCGCCGCCATGAGAATATTTTCTGTCCCGGTCACCGTGACGATATCAAAGAACACCCGACCGCCTTTCAGACGCCCATCGCAGGTCGCACGAATAAAACCTTCCTCAACAGTGATCTGCGCACCCAGTGCCTCAAGACCTTTAAGGTGCAGGTCGACAGGCCGGCTACCAATGGCACAACCGCCGGGCAGAGAGACCTCAGCATGGCCAAAATGCGCCAGCAGAGGACCGAGCACCAGAATCGACGCGCGCATGGTTTTCACCAACTCATACGGCGCGATAGTCGACGTCAGCGTGCGGGGGTCGATCTCAACATTGAGTTTTTCATCGACAGTCAGTTCCACACCCATCTGCCGCAGCAACTCGAGCATAGTAGTGATATCGTGCAGATGAGGCAGATTACTGACAGTAACCGGTTCATCGGCTAACAGAGTCGCAGCCAGAATAGGCAGCGCTGAGTTCTTCGCTCCGGAAATGCGTACTTCACCTTCCAGGCGATTACCACCGGTAATAATCAGTTTATCCATTGATATTGGGTCTCTAAGCGCTTCAGTTCTGTTCTGCCCACTGGGCACGGGTAAAGGTTCTGATGGTCAGCGCATGGATACTTCCATCAGCAATCTGATCAGCAAGACAGGCATAGACCATCTGTTGCTTTTTAACTGGCCGCAGACCTTCAAATATATCCCCGACGACAGTGACCTGAAAATTACAACCTTCGCCTTCAGGCAATACTTCACATCCTTCCAGTTTTTCTTCCAGAATCTGTTTTACGTCTTCGATTTGCATACGTGATACCAATGAGAATTGGGGAAAATAATAGGCCGCGTATAATAGCGGAAAATGTAACAAAAGGCGATGACTGCGGCCAAGCAGCCATCGTTCCCTGATGCGTCGTCTAGCGTTGCCTCAGGGATTCAGACCTGTATGTTCAAGCCCGACCAGACTGACGATTGAGCTCAACTCCGCCGGAATATTAACCGCCTTCAGCGTGAGTTGACGCGCCCGGGTTTTACGTTCCAGGCAGAGCCAGAGTGACACAGCAGAGCTATCCACCCGGCCAACCCCGGCAAAATCGATGACACAGCCCTTATCAGTCTGGGCAACCGCTTTTGCAAGCGCTTCGCGTACCGACATTATCGTGCTGAACAGCAGGTCGCCCTTCAGCAGAATAACATCCCCGCTAACCTCAACCTGAGATGTCATCAACTATCCTTGCTACCGTTGCTGGCGACAGCCGCTTTCCAGTCAGTAATGACCTGTTCAACATTCCCATTGGTACGCGAGACCATATCAGAAAACTGATTTTTGAAGTTGAGTCGCAGGTTAATCCCGTCCACCAGCACATTCACCAGCTTCCAGCCGCTATCCTGCTTCAGCATGTAGTACACCAGCGTATAACCATCACCTTTGGCGGAGTATACATTGACACTGACCACCTGCTTATCCGCTTCAGGACTTGGCGGACCTTCCGGAGCCACTTCATATCTGACGATATCAAAACCGGTCAGCGACTTCGCATAAGTCCGCACCATGGTATCTTTAAAAACAACCGCGAAAATCTGCTGCTGCTTTTCGTCCACCCGGTTATAAAATTTACCCATAACCCGTTTGGAAACATACTCAAAATCCACTACCGGATTAAGAATGGCTTCAATCTCAGCGATCAGTTGCTCACTCTGTTCCGGAGCTTTCAGGGCTTCATTTTCAAGCACCTTCATCATTTCAGCTGAAGCATGCTCGACTGAAGCACGCGCTTCATCCCATGAAGCCTGCGCAGTTACAGACACCAAAACCAGCGTCAGCAATACCATCCAACGATTCAAAATTCTCATATTTACAACTCCCATACCGATACAACGCGATCTTACAAATTTTATTCAGAGGCCTGATTGAAAAGAAACTTACCAATCAACTCTTCCAGCACCAGAGAGGACTGGGTATCTTCAATAAAGTCACCCTCTTTCAATATCTCATCATCGGCAGCGCCACTGGTAACACCGATATACTTCTCACCCAGCAAACCCGCAGTAAGAATGGACGCGGAGCTATCAGATGTCAGATAGTTCACATCCGCGTTAATCTCCATCTCCACCAGCGCCATCAGTTTTTTACGATCGATGGTGATACTGCTAACATTGCCGATAGTTACACCAGACATAGTCACTTTTGAGCGAGCGGTGAGCCCCCCAACATTTTCAAACCGGGCATATATTTTATATGTACCCTGCTGATTAGACAGACTCAGGCCGCTCACATTTATCGCCAGCATGGCAAGTGCGAGAGCCCCTACCAACATAAAAATACCGACGCCTAACTCAACTCCACGGTTACGCATGTATTAAAGATCTCCAAACATCAAAGCGGTCAAAATAAAGTCCAGCCCCAGGATTGCAAGGGATGAGTAGACCACCGTTTTTGTGGTCGCCTGACTGATACCCTCTGAAGTCGGCACCGAATCATACCCCTGAAACACAGCGACCCAGGTCACCACCAGACCAAACACCAGGGACTTAATCAGCCCGTTGCCTATGTCATCAAAAAAATCGACTGAGTTTTGCATATTTGACCAGAAAGACCCCTCATAGATCCCCAGCCATTCAACGCCCACCAACAATCCGCCCCAGATACCCACGGCACTGAAGATCATGGTCAGAATCGGCAAACTGATCAGTCCGGCCCAGAAGCGCGGTGCAATAATACGCCGCAGCGGATCAACACCGATCATCTCCATACTGGAAAGCTGCTCAGTGGTCTTCATCAGACCAATCTCAGCGGTCAGCGCAGATCCCGCCCGACCGGCAAACAGCAGCGCGGTAACCACAGGCGCCAGTTCGCGCACCAGACTGAGCGCAACCATCTGCCCGACCGCCTGTTCAGTACCGTAATCCACTAAAATGGTATAGCCCTGCAGCGCCAGCACCATACCAATAAACAGGCCGGAGACAACGATAATTATCATTGACAGTACGCCCACCGAGTAAAGCTGGCGCACCAACAAAGGAAAAGAGGTCGCCGGGTCAGGTCTGGCAATTACTGCATGCATCAGAATCATGCCTGAACGGCCAATCGCTGCAATTCTTTCGAGCACAAAACGACCGAGAAGGATTAAATTATCAGCTACTGCTTGCATCAACATCCCTCCATCAATTCAGTTTCATAATCGGCGGCCGGAAAATGGAACGGCACCGGGCCGTCCGGCAAGCCCTGCATAAATTGCCGGACCTGCTCAGAATCATTCCGTTTCAATTGTTCTGGCGTGCCGTGCGCAATCACACTGGCATCCGCAAGAATATAAATATAGTCCGCGATGCTCAGGGTCTCTTTAATATCGTGGGAGACGATAATACTGCTGTGCCCCAGAGCCTGATTAAGTTTCTTGATCAGGTTAACCAGCACCCCCATCGCAATCGGATCCTGTCCCGTAAAGGGCTCATCATACATCACCAGTGCCGGGTCCAGCACAATCGCCCTGGCCAGCGCCACACGGCGCCCCATTCCACCGGAAAGCTCACTGGGCATCAGTTCAGCTGCACCACGCAGGCCTACAGCATGCAGTTTCATCAAGACGATATCGCGAACCATATCCTGCGGTAGTTTAGTATGCACCCGCAACGGAAAAGCCACATTTTCAAACACAGTCATATCGGTAAACAGTGCGCCGCTCTGAAACAACATGCCCATTTTTTCACGCACATCGAACAGATCAGAACGCCCCAGACGGGGTATATCGTCACCATCGAGGAAGATAGAACCGGAATCCGGTTTAAGTTGACCGCCAATCAGTTTCAACAGTGTCGTTTTACCGGTACCGCTGGGCCCCATGATCGCCGTCACTTTACCTCGGGGTATACGTATATCTATATTTTTACAGATATATCGTTCACCCCTGCTGAAGGTAAGTTGTTTAATATCAATGATGATATCGTCAAAAAAATCCATAGTAACGATGACTCAATCCAAAACGGTAAAGGGTTTCAGGTTAATACTGCGTTAACGACAACGAGGCGAACCTGAAACGGCTAAGCAAGCGATAACCGGCTCAGAACCGCCGTATTCCTATAAAAAATGCGTGCAGACTATACCACTCTTGCTCTTAAACTTGAATAAAATCAGCGACAGGTGCAGCTACCTCTTGCACATGTATCAGATTATTCATTAAATAGGCCTCCGTTTTAACCAGAGCTGAACAAACAACCCAATGTTATACCCCATTATCGCACTGTTATTAGGTTTCATCATTCTTGTCTGGAGTGCCGACCGGTTCGTCGCCGGTGCCGCAGGAACCGCTAAAAACTTTGGCATGTCTCCTATGCTGATCGGGCTGACCGTGGTCTCTTTTGGCACATCCGCGCCGGAGATTCTGGTCTCAATCATGGCGGCCACCACCGGTGCAGGCGACCTTGCTGTCGGTAACGCACTGGGGTCTAACATCGCCAATATTGGCCTGGTCTTAGGCATAACTGCTCTGATTGCGCCACTTCCGGTACGCTCCAAAGTGCTCAAACAAGAGATTCCTCTACTGCTGGCAATCACCCTGCTGGCGGGCGGCGTACTTTACGACCTTTATCTCGGCCGGGTTGACGCGATCATCCTCTGCCTGTCCCTGGCCGGCTGTCTGTTCCTGTTTACCCGGTTCCAGCGCAACTCTGAAGGAGATGAGATCCACGATGAAGAGGACGAACTGCCTGAGCTGCCGATTGGCCGGGCTATTTTCTGGCTAATTACCGGATTGGTGCTGCTCGCGGCCAGTTCACGACTACTCGTCTGGGGTGCAACTGAGGTGGCCCTCACCCTCGGTGTAAGCGATCTGGTCATCGGCCTGACAATCGTTGCCATTGGCACCAGCCTGCCGGAACTCGCTGCATCGGTTGTCAGTGCCCTGAAAGGCCATACCGATATTGCGCTGGGAAATGTCGTCGGCTCAAACATCTTCAACATTGCCGCCGTTATGGCGGTGCCTGGCCTGCTGGCACCGATTGACCTGGTACCAGTGGTCTTTTGGCGTGATTACGGTGCAACCCTGGGTCTGACGCTGTTACTCACTGCACTGGCGCTGTATCAGCGGCCACCGAAGATCTCAAGATTCGAAGGCGGATTACTCCTGGTAGCCTATGCAGGTTATCTCGCTCTGCTATACAATATGAGCGTTTAATGAATTGATCGGGCACGGCCCGCTCTACCCTGGCACTTTAAGCTAAACACTTGCCAGTTAAGTGCGATGAACAAAGAGCAAACAATATAGAATGATGAATAACAAACTCGACTTTCTGGCCTCCGCCAGACGTACAATTGAGTTGGAGCGGGATGCCGTTAATGACCTGCTAACCTATCTCGATCCGGACTTTGAAAAAGCCTGCAAACTGGCGTTGGAATGCAAAGGCCGGGTTATTGTTACCGGGATGGGAAAAAGTGGCCATATCGGCAACAAAATCGCCGCTACTCTGGCATCCACCGGCACCCCATCATTCTTTGTACATCCGGGTGAAGCAAGCCATGGCGACCTGGGCATGATCACCCGGGCAGACGTTGTTATCGCGTTGTCTAATTCCGGCGAAACCAGCGAGGTGCTATCAATCCTGCCGCTAATCAAGCGAATGAAAGCGCCACTGATCAGCATTACCGGCAACCCCGACTCAACCCTTTCCCGCTGTGCTGATGCCAACCTGAATGTCACTATCAGTCAGGAGGCCTGCCCTCTCGGACTGGCACCAACCTCCAGCACAACAGCAACCCTGGTGATCGGTGACGCACTGGCCATCGCCTTGCTGGAAGCCCGTGGCTTCAGTGCCGAAGATTTTGCCTTTTCCCACCCGGGCGGCAGCTTAGGGCGACGCCTGCTGCTAAAAGTTTCAGACATCATGCATAGCGGCGATGATATCCCGATGGTCAGTGACTCAACCATGCTGCGTGAAGCACTGATGGAAGTGACCCATAAGCGTCTGGGAATGACCACCGTCGTCAATGACCAGGGTATTCTGCAAGGGATCTTTACCGACGGCGACCTGCGTCGCACCCTGGATCATGACGTGGATATGAAAAGCACCCCGATTACCGAAGTCATGACCACCCAATGCACCACCGTTACCAGCGAGATTCTGGCAGCAGAAGCACTACAGATCATGCAGGACAAACAGATCAACGCATTGATCGTTTTGGATGAAGAACGCCGCCCGGTTGGCGCACTAAATATGCATGACATGCTCAAAGCGGGAGTAATTTGATGCCTGCGCTGTTTACTGAAAAGCTAATCCAGGATCTGAGTGCGATACAGGTCAGCAAGATTCAACAGGTAAAGCTGGCTGTATTTGATGTCGACGGCGTACTCACTGATGGCAAGCTGAATTTTCTGGCGGACGGCAGTGAAGTAAAAAACTTCAATACCCTCGACGGACTGGGCATCAAACTGCTTGCTCAGGCCGGAATCAAAACCGCCATCATTACCGGACGCCGTTCACCGCAGGTAGAACGGCGGGCTGAAGCACTGGGTATCGACTATCTGCATCAGGGTCGTGAAGATAAACTCATCGCGCTGCAGGAACTCTGGCTCGACACTGGTTTCACCGCAGAGCAAACCGCCTACATCGGTGATGATCTGCCGGACCTCGCAGCCATTCGCGCCGTGGCATTTGGTGCTACCGTCAACGGAGGTCATCAGTTCGTCGCGTCCCACGCCGACTGGTGCACTCACCGAACCGCAGGCAATGGCGCCGGTCGCGAATTTTGTGAAACCATTCTGGCAGCTCAGGGAAAACTTGAATCCCTGTTAAGCGAGTATCTCTGAATGCTAACCGGGCGAGCGCGACTGGCGGCAGCGGCAGCAATTCTGATCCCCGCAGTCATCTATCTGGGGATGGACAGTGAACGCCGCCCAATCCAGGTAAAGCAGGAACCCAATCCTGCCTATCAGCAGGCTGATTATTATATAGTCAACGGTAAGATAAGAGACTTTGACAGCACCGGCTTGCTAAAACAGCAACTCAGCTCAACTCAACTGGAACACCAGCCCGCTCTGCAGCAAACCGTGGTCACCAACCCCGAGATGCAGATTTTTAACGCTGACCAGCCCAACCGCAGAGTCAGCAGCCTGAAGGGCATCATCAGCGACAACAATGATGAAGTAACTCTCGAAGGCAAGGTCTTGTTTCAGGATAACAGCGATGCCAGTATAGCAACCACGTTGCGAACAGACTCATTAACCATTCTGCCGCAACAGAGCATCGCCAGAACCGATGACCGGGTGGTCATCTCAAACAGTTCCGGCACAACCACCAGTGTTGGCATGACAATAGACACCGACAGTGGCATTCTTAACCTCCTGTCTGATGTAACCGGAGTTTACAATGTTAATTAACAGCGTAACCAAGGCCTTGTGCGCAATGCTGCTAAGCTGGCACCCCATGGCTATGGCGATGCCTGATGATGCCCGGCAGGCCATTCACATCACAGCTGACAGCGCGACCCGCAATGACCAGACAGGCATAACCCTCTACAAAGGTGACGTTTTACTCACCCAGGGCAGCATGAAAGTCACCGGTGACAGTATCGAACTAAGACAGACGGGCGCAAGCGTCTCAACCATTATCGCTAAAGGCCGCCCTGCCGAGTTCCAGCAACGTCCGGCCGCCAATAAAGAAGTAACTCATGCATACGGTGAGGTTCTGGATTACAATATCCGTACCAAAGAGCTGGAAATAACCGGTCAGGCTAAAATATCCCAGGGCAGTGACAGTTTTAGCGGCAATCGAATTATCTATGATATGAATAAAAGTACCGTCAACGCGTTTGGCGACACCAGCGCTGACGGACAGCGGGTGCAGATGATTATCCAGCCAAAAGCAGCTGAGCAAACAACACCTGTCGAAGATAAAACCACTACCGGAAAGTCTGCTTCTGACGCAGCCGCTGGAGAAATCAGCAACCAATGAGTCGTTTAGAAGCACTGAATCTGGCAAAAAGTTATAAAGGCCGGGCTGTCGTTAAAGATGTATCAATGAGTGTCGACAGCGGACAGATTGTAGGTTTACTGGGGCCTAACGGAGCGGGTAAAACAACCTGTTTCTACATGATTGTCGGGCTAGTCGACGCGGATCAGGGGCGGATCAAAATTGATCATCAGGACCTGACCAACGAACCGATGCATGGCCGAGCCCGTAAAGGCATTGGCTATCTGCCGCAGGAAGCGTCCATCTTCCGCAAGCTCAGCGTACACGACAATCTGATGGCGATTCTGGAAACCCGCAAAGAACTGGGCCGCCATCAACGCAAACAGAAAATAGAAGAACTGCTGGAAGAGTTTCATATTACTCATCTGAGCAAAAGCCTGGGTATGAGCCTGTCCGGTGGTGAACGACGCCGGGTCGAGATCGCCCGGGCGCTGGCAACTGAGCCAACATTTATTTTGCTTGATGAACCCTTTGCCGGAGTCGATCCAATCTCCGTCAGTGATATCAAGCAAACTGTGAAACACCTGCAAAGCAAAGGCATCGGGGTACTGATCACCGATCACAATGTTCGCGAAACACTGGATATTTGCGAGCAGGCATACATCGTCAGTGAAGGTTATATTCTTGCCGAAGGAGCGCCAGAGGATATACTTGCGAACCAACAGGTCAGGGAAGCCTATCTGGGTGAGCAATTCAGGCTGTAACAGGTATAAAAGCGACTCTTTATGAAACAAGCGTTACAACTAAAAATGGGTCAGCATCTGACCATGACCCCACAACTACAGCAGGCGATCCGCTTGCTGCAGTTATCTACGCTTGATCTGCAACAGGAGATACAGGAAGCACTTGAATCGAATCCGATGCTGGAAGTCAGCGAGGACGAAGGGGCATCTGACGGCAGCGCCGAGCGCGATGCATCGGACTCTGAAATCAGCAACCATGAATCGGTATCCGCGTCTGCTCAAACCACCGAATCCGAAGAGATTCAGGCACCTGACAGCGATTGGAACGACGATATTCCCAATGAACTTTCAACAGACAGCAACTGGGAAGACACTTTTCAAACCGCATCCGGATCTTCATCGTCGTCATCCCATGACTTCTCCGATATGGAGATGGAGTCCAATGACACCGCCGATGAAACCTTGCAGGACCATCTATACTGGCAGCTGAACCTCACCCCCATGAGCCATGTTGATCAGTTGATTGCCACCAATATCATCGACGGTATCGATGTGGATGGCTATCTCACCGTGGACCTGGACTCAATACTCGAATATTTCAACAGTCAGGATGATGAACAGCTCAACAGTATTGAGCTGGATGAGATAGAAGCGGTGCTCCGCCGGGTACAGCAGTTTGACCCACCCGGCGTTGCTGCACGGGACCTGAGCGAGTGTTTGGCGATCCAATTACAGCAACTGCCAGAGAAAACTGAGTATCGGGCTGAAGCACTGAAAGTTGTCACGCAGTATATCCACCTGCTGGGCAACCATGATTACAAACAGCTGATGCGTAAAGCACGCATCCGCGAACCGCAGCTACTGCAAGCGATCAACCTGATTAAAACGCTGAACCCGAAACCGGGTTCCATGATTACCAGCTCGCAATCAGAATATGTCATCCCTGATGTTCTGGTACACAAAGAGAAAGGTGTCTGGCAGGTTAACCTTAACCCTGAAGTGGCACCTAAACTGCGTATTAATGACGGCTATGCCGACCTCATCAGACGGGCAGACAATAGCCCGGACAATACCTACCTGAAGAACCATCTGCAGGAAGCACGCTGGTTTATCAAAAGCCTGCTGAGTCGTAACGATACCCTGATGAAGGTTGCCCGTGAGATTGTCACGCGCCAGGAAGCCTTTCTGGAACACGGTGATGAGGCGATGCGGCCAATGGTGCTGCACGATATCGCTGAAGCGGTAGAGATGCATGAATCAACCATCTCCCGGGTGACAACACAAAAATATATGCATACCCCACGGGGTATTTTTGAGTTGAAGTATTTCTTCTCCAGTCATGTTACAACAGTAACAGGCGGGACCTGCTCATCTACTGCGATCAGAGCACTGATTAAGAAGCTGGTTTTGGCTGAGAGTCCGGTCAAACCGTTGAGTGATAACAAAATAGCCCAGCTCCTTGAGGACCAAGGCATCAACGTTGCAAGAAGAACCATTGCAAAATACCGGGAATCACTTAGCATTCCACCTTCTAATGAACGCAAGCGTCTGGTTTAATGACTTTATATTCATGGGAACCGGGTATACCCCCGGTACAATAACACTAGGAGATTACCATGCAGATCAATATTACTGGTCACCACGTTGAATTGACTGATTCCCTGAATGACTATGTTCAGAATAAATTTGAGAAACTTGAGCGTCATTTCGATAACATCACCAATGCACAGGTTACTTTAAGTGTTGAGAAAAACCGCCAGAAAGCGGAAGGCGATGTACATATAGCCGGAGGCCAGCTGTTTGCTTCCGATGAACAGGATGATATGTACGCAGCGATTGATGGACTGATCGACAAGCTTGACCGTCAGGTCATTAAACATAAAGAAAAGATCAAAACTCACAAGTAAATAACAGACAATGCTAATTTCAGAACTACTATCCCCCTCCGGAGTGCTCTGTGCTCTGGAGGGGGGTAGCAAAAAACGTATCCTCGAAATTGCCAGTCAGCAGATCGCTGAACTGCATCCCGGACTTGAAGCTGAAACCATCTTCGCTGGCCTGTTAGGCCGGGAGAGACTCGGCAGCACAGGTATCGGTGATGGTGTAGCAATCCCTCATTGCCGTCTTGATGAGTGCGAGAAAGCAACCGCCCTGCTGATCCAGCTTATCGAACCGATTGATTTTGATGCCGTGGATGGCAAGCCTGTCGATCTGTTGTTTGCCCTGCTGGTGCCCTCCGAAGCCTGCGATCAGCATCTGCAAACACTGGGCAAGCTCGCCGAACTATTCAGCCAGGCAGACTTTCGCGAACAACTTCGCAGCGCCACCTCCGCCGAAGCGCTCTTCACCGTCATGACTGAATCCAGTCGGGAATAATACAGATGAAGCTGATTATCATCAGTGGACGCTCAGGTTCAGGTAAATCTACCGCCTTGCAGGCACTCGAAGATGTTGGCTTCTACTGTATTGATAACCTCCCGGCGCCACTGCTGCCTGATCTGGTCAATCAGATCCTCCGCGCTCCGGATCACCCCAACAAACTCGCTGTAAGTATTGATGCCCGCAACCAGCACAGCAACCTGAAACAGTTTCCGGAGATATTCAAACGTCTGTGTGAAACCGACCGTCTGGACTGCGAAGTACTCTATCTCGACAGCTCGGAAACCACCCTGCTGCAACGCTACAGTGCAACCCGCAGAAAGCACCCGCTGTCTGATGATACACAGGGACTGCAACAAGCGATCAACGCTGAAAAAAAACTACTGGAACCGGTCTCAGATCTGGCCGCTATCCGCATTGACACTACCCGCCTGTCACTCTACGAGCTGCGCGACAGCATCAAGTTGAGAGTTGCTAAACGGCAAGAACAGGAACTGTCACTGCAGTTCGAGTCTTTCGGCTATAAGCACGGCATCCCCCTCGATGTTGATTTCACCTTTGACGTTCGCTGCCTCCCCAACCCCTACTGGCTGCCTGAACTGCGCGGTTTCACCGGTCAGGAACAACCCGTTATCGAGTTTCTTGAACAACAACCAGAAATGCAGGAGATGTTGGCCGATATAACTGCTTTTCTGGAGAAATGGTTGCCGCTGTTTGAAAAAAATAACCGCAGCTATATCACTGTCGGGATAGGCTGTACCGGGGGACAACACCGCTCTGTATTTCTCAGTGAACGTCTGGCTGGTCATTTCCGGGCAACTATGGATAATGTCCAGATTAGACATCGCGAACTAAACTGACCAAGGATTTCAGACGATGCTGGAAAAACAGATCACTATTATCAACAAGCTCGGTCTGCATGCACGTGCGGCGGCCAAACTGATTAATGTGACCAGCTCATTTTCATCAGATATCAAAATTACCAAAGATGGCCGCACGGTGGATGGTAAAAGCATCATGTCAGTGATGATGCTGGCGGCCAGTAAAGGCACTGAGCTGATCATTGCCACTTCGGGAGAGGATGAACAGCAGGCGATCGATGCGATTGAACTACTGATCAATAACCGCTTTGACGAAGAAGAATAACCGTCACACCCTATTCCTTTAAAACCAATACGCTATAATGCCTCACTAACTATAAATGTCGGTGATTTCTGCCATCACCGACTGCCTGTATGGCATTCTGATTTTATCTGTCTGACCGGGGTCCGGCCATGAACGCCAGCACAAACGAGACCGAACTGGATAAGCTGAATACTGCCCTCGAAGAGGGAGCCTTCAGACAGATACGCTACACCCTGAATAAGACCCTGCGCCCCTCTGAAGTCGCTCATCTGATTGAAAAATCGCCCCCTAAAGAGCGGCGCTTGTTATGGAGTCTGATCCATAAAGATATCGAAGCCGATGTTCTGCAAGAGCTCGGCGACGATGTAAAGTCTGAAATTCTCAGCAAGATGAACGCCTCAGAAGTGCTGGCGATATCCGAATCGCTCGAGACCGATGACCTTGTCGATATGATGCAGCAGCTGCCGGAAACGGTGATGCACGAGCTGCTGCGGTCGATGGATCATCAGAACCGGGAACGGCTGGAGAAGGTTCTCTCCTATCCGGAGGATACCGCCGGCGGTCTGATGAATACCGATACCATCACCATCCGACCGGACATCACCATTGAGGCCGCGATGCGCTATCTGCGCCGCCATGATGAACTGCCGGACATGACCGACTGCCTGTTTGTTGTCAGTCGTAAAGATACTTATATCGGTAGCCTGCCGCTAACCCGGATGCTCGTAAGTGACCCCTCCAGTACCGTGCGGGAGATGATGGTCACCGATAAGCCCCCGATTCCAGCGGACATGGAAGACACCCTGGTAGCAAAACTGTTTGAACAGGAAGACCTGGTATCTGCGCCGGTGGTAGACGAAGACGGCCAGCTACTGGGGCGTATCACCATCGATGACGTGGTCGACGTAATCCGTGAAGATGCAGACCACTCCCTGATGAGCCTAGCCGGCCTCGATGAAGACGTGGATACCTTTGCGCCCGTTTTTGCCACTTGGCCTCGCCGCGCAATTTGGCTTGCCCTTGGTCGAAACGCGCGCAGGGCTTGTCCCGTTTACATTTGGCGAAGAGCGTTTCAAACCGCTTGCTGGTGTTGCCCTGCCTGCGCGGATCACAACCAACGGCACCTCTTTTGACGAAGCGCTTTTGTTCACGCATCGCGGCCTGTCTGGGCCGGCGGTGCTGCAGACGTCATCGTACTGGCACGCGGGAGATACAATTTCCGTGAACCTCGATCCACAGAATGGGTTGCTGGCCGCCCTGAGAGCCGCCCGTCAAACCCAAGGGCGTAAGGCGCTGACAACCGTGATGGGACAATATTTGCCCGCGCGCTTGGTCGACCACCCGCTCCGTCCAATCCTTCTGTTTGCTCGCGGGAACCTGCAGCTCCTCGCCCCCGAGCGCTGTGGTATCGCCATCGTCGGCAGCCGCACGCCAACTCCGTACGGTGAGGCCGCCGCGCACGATTTCGCCGGCGCGATCGCCGCGGCCGGTGTGCCGATCTGGAGTGGCCTGGCAGCCGGGGTCGATGCCCTCGCACATCGGGCGGCGCTCCGCCAAGGGAGCCCGACCGTCGCGGTACTGGCCGGCGGCCTCGACCGCGTCTACCCAGCCGGCCACGTCGCGCTCGCCGACCGCATCGTCGCCACGAACGGCCTGCTCATCAGTGAATCCCCGCCCGGCCTCCGAGCACAACGCGGCCACTTTCCGCGTCGCAATCGGATCTTGGCC
>NZ_CAKZLP010000040.1 GCF_937127095.1 uncultured Amphritea sp. | reverse complement strand
AATTATTTATCGAGGAAAAGAGCTAAACAAAGGCATCCCTGTCACGCTTAAGGTTTTGAAAGGCGAATATCCGTCAACTGAATCACTTATTAAATTTAAACGCGAGTATGAAATAACCCGAGACATTCGTTTAGATGGGGTGATCCGTGTCTATGATCTTAAAAAATATCAGAATACACTGGTCATGATTATGGAAGATTTCAGAGGTAAATCACTGGCAGGGCAGTTTTCCGAAAACACATTTAATCTGATGGACTTCTTACAGCTATCGATTCAGATAACCGATATTTTAGGCGAGATTCATCGGTGCAGCATCATCCACAAAGATATTAACCCTTCAAATATTCTATGGAATCCGGATACCGGTCAGGCAAAGCTCATTAGTTTTGGAATATCTACTAAATTAACCAGGGAAAACCCGGAAGCCTGTAATCCGAATGTACTGGAAGGCACACTGGCTTATATGTCGCCGGAGCAGACCGGAAGAATGAACCGAACCATGGATTATCGCACTGATTTTTATTCACTTGGTGCAACGTTCTTCTGGTTGCTGACAAAACAAAGACCGTTTGAAACCGGTGATGTGGTAGAACTGATTCACTGCCATATTGCCAAAACGCCGGTTTCTCCGAGTGTTTTAAATGGCCAAATCCCGGATGCTCTTTCTCAAATCATCTTAAAACTCATGGCAAAAAATGCTGAAGATCGTTATCAAAATATATTCGGCCTGAAACAGGACCTTCAGTGCTGCCTGGACCAGCTGAATTCTTCGGGAAAAATTGATCCGTTTGAAATCGGACAAAAGGATATTTCAAACCGGTTCCAGATTCCCCAGAAACTTTATGGTCGCGAAAAAGAAATTGAAGTTTTAAAAAATTCAAAAACGATTCCTTGTATATACACTAGATGCCTCATTTGTATATACATGGTATGATTCGCTTACTGGTGTTGTCAAACTATTTCGCTGATATTTGTGGTGTGCTATGAAGTAGTTCCAAGCGTTAAGGTGGGTCAAAAATCTTTAATCTGGACTGAAATCGATAGGCTCAGAATAATGCATTGAGACCCCTTGGTTTAATGACTTGCAGCTTGGCGCTGTTGCGCAACGCGCTACACTATAGTCCATGATTAAGACTTTCAAGCATAGGGGATGAGGCTTTACTACGAAACTGGCTATTCAGGCGAATCGCCAATCGCCTGCGTATGCAGCTGGTGGTTTTGGATACTGCGCTGGAAGTCTCAGATCTCGACATTCCTGGATACAAACTCCATCCAATGAAAGGTGACCGTCAAGGTATTTGGGCGATTTCAGTCAGCAGTTACTGGCGATTGACGTTTGAGTTTCGCGATGGACATGTGTATCTGCTTGAGTATGAGGATTATCACTAATGGCTATGTATAACCCCCCCACATCCCGGTGAGTTCATCTCTGCCACTTATATGGAGCCCTTTGGGCTAAGCTGTCGCTATCTGGCGCAGCAGTTAGATGTTTCACCGTCCACATTAAATCGCATCCTGAAACAGCAGAGTGGCATCAGCCCAGAAATGGCACTGAGGTTATCGAAAGCTTTGGGGCGCAGTCCTGAGAGCTGGCTTGCAATGCAGGATGCCTATGATTTATGGCATGCCAATAAGCGCATTCAACTGGATAGAGTGCAAAAAGTTGAACTTACCGCTGCATAACCAAATCTAAAGGGTCAAATACTTACATTAAAGGTAGAGACCTTTATATCTCGCTGCCAATGGATTGCATAGTTGTAAGTTATACATTCTCACGCGGCAGCGTGGGACGAGTTATTTTCTTGCTCCTAGAGAGCTCTGCCAGATCAAAGGGCTTCACCAGATAATCATCTGCGCGGTATTCAACCCCGCTATCCGGTCAGATAGCTGTTCTCTGGCGGTTAAAATAATCACGGGCGTTGTTTCGCCAGATTTACGTATTTTATTCAACAGATCAATTCCGTTGCCGTCTGGCAGCATCAGATCAAGGAGTATCAGATCATAATGGGTGCTGCACAGGCTAACATCAGCATGGGAAAGGGCTTTAACCCAATCCACCGCGTGACCTTCATCGCTAATCTGATCCTGTATGACTTACCCTAAGCCCTCAGCATCCTCTACCAACAATAATCGCATCTCTTATCCTTAGATCATCTCTTCTCCTTAGGTCATCTCAGTCCGGCTGATCGTAATCAATGTTGCTGACAATAAGCTGAAAGCTCAGTGGTTAATAGCAGTAGTTAATAATATTAACACGCTGCGTTTATTACAGTTTACTGCATCGGATTGATTCCGCTCCCAGATTAATCCTGCTGCGTTTTCAGCTGGTTGTCAGGTACGGGCGATATCATGGGCCATCAATGCAACACCGGATGACTAAAATGAAACAGCAAAAACTAAGCATCACGCTGGCGCTAATCACCGCCGGCATTCTCATGGTCTGGGGCTTTAGCTACCAGATGACGACTACCGTAAAGGCGTCGCTACCTTGGGAGGTTTATGACAACAGTCTCTATGTGAGCGGTTTGTTATCCATTGCATTCATGTCAGTGACCATGATGCTGGCTACTCGCCCGCGCTGGTTAGAAGCACCATTTAACGGTCTTGATCAGATTTATCGCCTGCATAAATGGAGTGGTATTCTGGCGGTTCTTTTTGCCCTATCCCACTGGTTAATAGAAATGGGAGATGATCTGATTAAAGCACTGTTCGGACGAGCTGGGCGTTTACCTGAACAAGATTTTTCGGGTTTTACCGATATGATGAGAGAGGCTGCAGAAGCGATTGGCGAATGGGGTGTCTATCTTGTTTTTGGCATGCTGATACTGACTCTCTGGAAACGTTTTCCCTATAACCTCTGGCGCTATGCACACCGTGCTATGCCGCTGCTTTATCTATCACTGGTATTCCATACTGTCTGGTTAGTACCTCTGGTTTGGTGGCAACAGCCTATTGGCTGGCTAATGGGGCTATTACTTGCGGGTGGAAGCGTTGCCAGTCTGTTGTCGATAAAAGGGCTGATAGGACGATCACGACGGGTTCAGGGCACTATCACAGCGATCTCAACATCGGCAATGGGTATTATCGAAGTTGAGTGTCAGCTTGAGCGTCAATGGAAAGGACATCGTGCAGGCCAGTTTGCCTTTGTTTCCTTTGACCACAGCGAGGGAGCCCATCCATTTACAATTGCCAGTGCAGACCATGGAAATGGTCAGATCAGTTTTCAAATTAAAGGGTTGGGTGATTATACGCGTCAGCTGGGTCATAGACTGAAGATCGGACAACCTGTCACCGTTGAGGGCCCTTATGGGCAGTTCTACTTCAAGCAACGTCAGCAGAATGCCACGCAAATCTGGATCGCCGGTGGTATTGGCGTAACCCCTTTTTTAGCATGGCTTGAATCCTTACAGAACCAGGCAGACAAATCTCTCGAGGCCGAAATGCATTATTGTATCCATGATAGCGCGAAAGATCCCTTTGTAGAGCGATTGCAGGAAGCCTGTAACGGTTTAAGCGGCATCCAACTGCATATACACGACAGCAGTCAGGGCAGCAAACTTACCGCAAAGCAGCTCCTCGCGGAACACCCTGAGACCAAAGCGATGGAAGTCTGGTTTTGTGGTCCCTCAAGCTGGGCCAGCAGTTTAGAAAAAGCGTTACGTGAAAGCCTGAAGGCCCCCTTATCCTTCCGTCAGGAGGCATTTGAGCTGCGCTAAACCTAAAAAATGACTGCCTTTCATCTGAAGTATTATGGGGTCAAAGTATTATGGGGTCTTGCATTTTGCAGGGGCAAGGAAATAGGGTTTGGCTCTAATGCAAAATTCAAGACCTGACTCTTTTTACACTATGAACTGCTGGGCTGAGAGTGTATCAGAGTGCTGCGATACACAATCAAGAGTGCTGGCTTGCAATGCAGGATGCCTATGATTTATGGCATGCCAGTAAGCGCATTCAACTGGATAGAGTGCAAAAAGTCGAGCTTACCGCTGCATAATCAGACGTAACAGTTTGCGCCTATCAGCGGAGGCTGTATAAGGCGAGAGGGGCACAAAGAATGCAGGTCTATTTTTCACTTAAAAACCTTCTGCTCAGGCTTTACCTCGGTGCTCTCTGTGGTGCATACGCTCTTTCACTCAACAGCCTTACACGGCCTACTCCACAAACACCCCTTTAATCTTCTCCTGATCAACAAAGCGGCCATAGTTATTCACGCTGGCTCTGACTTTTTTGTCTGACAGGATATCCTGTATGGCGACTTTGCCGATCATCTCGAAGGCATTTTTCAGGGCCTGTGGGTCTGCCTTAAGGGCGGCTTTTGCTTCGTTGGGGCAGTCTTCAGAAAACAGTCGGGTGATCAGATTGCCAACGGTCTTATCGGAGTTCTGCCGCTCGCCTCGGGATATATTGGCGTAGGATTCCAGTTCCGGATGTGCGGACATTGAAAAGTAGATCCACTTAACCAACTCTTTGCGCTCTTTACCGGTAAGGGAATCGATAAAACAGGTGCTCAGGTCGCGAAAGGCTTTGACGGCAGAGCCGGTTGATAAATCCTGAGCGCTGGCCTGTAGTGGCAGGGAGAGCATGGCGGCGCAGCCGATGGATAGCAGAAAAGTTGTGGTGGTGTTTTTCAATGGGTGGCTCCTTCGGGGTTCATCTATAGCAAAGCGGCTCTGCTCAGTGTTGCATAACACTGGGTCAGGCCGGTTACTTTGACAGATAGCGAATGCCATCCTCCAGCCCCTCAAGGGTCAGGGGGTACATCTTGTTATCCATAATATTTTTGATCATCTGGGTGCTGGCGGTGTAGTCCCAGTAGCGCTGATGGCTGGGATTGAGCCAGATCGCTTTGTCCCAGGTATCCAGAATCCGGCGCAACCAGACACTTCCCGGCTCAGGGTTGCGGTGTTCAACACTGCCATAGCGCTCGGTGACTTCGTAAGGGGCCATCGCCGCATCGCCGACAAAGATGACCCGGTAGTCGCGGCCATAGGTGTGCAGCAGGTCGAAGGTGTCGATATGCTCATTCCAGCGACGCTTATTATCTTTCCACACCCGTTCGTAAACACAGTTATGGAAGTAGAAGTATTCCAGATGTTTAAACTCGGTGCGGGCGGCGGAGAACAGCTGTTCACACTGGCGGATATACGGGTCCATTGAGCCGCCGACATCGAAGAATAGCAGGACTTTGGCGGCGTTATGCCGTTCCGGCACCATCTTCAGATCGAGCAGGCCGGCATTGTTGGCGGTGGAGCGGATGGTGTCATCCAGATCCAGTTCGTCGGCGGCACCGGTGCGGGCGAATTTACGCAGTTTACGCAGCGCGACTTTAAGATTGCGGGTGCCCAGTTCGACGCTGTCATCGAGATCGCGGAACTGACGTTTCTCCCACACTTTAACCGCGCGCTTATGTTTGCTTTCACCGCCGATACGCACCCCTTCCGGGTTGTAACCGCTATGGCCGAACGGTGAGGTGCCGCCGGTGCCGATCCACTTGCTGCCCCCGGCATGGCGCTCGTTCTGTTCTTCAAAGCGTTTAGCCAGGGTCTCCATCAGTTTATCCAGACCCCCGAGTTTCTCTATCTCCGCCTTCTCCTCTTCGGTCAGGTTTTTGATAAAGTCAGATTCCAGCCACTGTTCCGGAACAACATTGTCGAACGGGTCAGGCAGCTCAGCCAGCCCTTTAAAGTAGTGGCCAAAGGCCAGATCAAAACGGTCGAAATATTTCTCATCTTTTACCAGACAGGTGCGGGCCAGCAGGTAAAAATCATCCCAGCTGGCAAACGCGAGATGATTTTCCAGTGCTTCCAGCAGGGTCAGCAGCTCTTTGATCGAGACCGGCACCTGTGCCTTGCGCAGTATGTAAAAGAAATCGACTAACATCAGTGGCTCCGGTTTAGCGGCTTTCGCGGCGGGCCATAAATGCCAGTCGTTGCAGCATATGCACATCCTGCTCATTTTTCAGCAGAGCCCCGTAGAGCGGTGGAATCGCTTCGCTGGGGTTGCGGTTTTGCAGCAGGTCTACGGGGATATTGTCCGCCAGCAGCAGCTTCAGCCAGTCGATCAGTTCCGATGTCGATGGTTTCTTTTTCAGGCCGTTGATCTCGCGCACCTGGAAGAAAATCTCCAGCGCTTCATTGACCAGATCTTTCTGAATGTTCGGGAAATGAACATCGACGATCTGCTTCATGGTTTCGGCATCGGGGAAGTTGATGTAGTGGAAGAAGCAGCGGCGCAGGAAGGCATCCGGCAGCTCTTTCTCGTTGTTACTGGTGATGATAATGATCGGACGGTGCCGGGCGACCACGGTTTCGCCGGTCTCGTAGACGCTGAACTCCATCTTATCCAGCTCGACCAGCAGGTCATTGGGGAATTCGATATCCGCTTTGTCGATCTCATCGATTAGCAGCACCACCTGCTCGTCGGCATCGAAGGCTTCCCACAGCATCCCTTTACGGATGTAGTTTTTAATATCGTGCACCCGGTCGTCACCCAACTGGGAATCCCGCAGCCGCGATACGGCATCATATTCGTATAGACCCTGCTGGGCTTTAGTGGTCGATTTGATATGCCAGCGCAGCAGTTTTTTGCCAAACGCCAGTGCCACCTCATCGGCAAGCATGGTTTTGCCGGTACCCGGCTCGCCTTTGATCAGCAGGGGGCGTTGCAGGGTGGCGGCAGCGTTGACTGCCATCCGCAGGTCATCGGTCGCAACGTAGCGTTCGGTACCTTCAAACTTCATCTGACTTAACCTCTGAGGAAACTGTTACCAAAGATGATTATCTTAGCAGAAAAGTGGTATCGGGATATGCGTGCTGCTTAACATTTTAGGACAACCTGCTAAGGACCATTAATACGCTCTTGTGCTCAGGCGCGTTGTGGATAACGGCTTTCCCGCTGCACCAGTAGCATGGCGATCAGCACCAGGGCTATACCCGGTAATAGCTGCCACTGGAAACCCCCAGAACCGAGAAACAGGTTGAGAATGACGACAAACACCGGTGTCAGAAAACTGTAAGCGGCCACCTGGGTTGCCCCCAGTACGATGGTGCCTAATTGCAGCAGAAAGAAGCTGACCAGCGTGGTAAATACGGCGAGATAGAGAATCCCCAGATAGACACCGGTATCAACATTCGCCCATTCAACCTGATTCAGGCTCGGAATGGACAGAAGCAATAGCCAGAGGGCGCCGAAGCTGATCACCCAGAATGTCATCAGCTCCATCGGCTCTCCGGCATAGAGTTTTTTGATCAGCGGATTGTAGGTGCCCATAAACAGGCAGCCGAGCATAAACAGCAGATCGCCACGGTTAATATCCAGCTGAAACAGGCTGTTGAGGTCGCCACGGAACACAATCCAGAGCGCGCCCAGGGTGCCCAGCAGCAGTCCACTGGCCCGGCGTTTTCCGGTGCTCTCCCGGTTGATAAAAAACACATAGAAGGCGGTAATAGCGGGTACGGTGGTGTAGATTGCGCCGGTATTCAGGGCGCTGGTATAGCGCAGGGCCTCAAACATACACCAGAAAAAAACCACCAGAGGGATGCTTAGGATGGCATAACCCATTAATCGCCTGGCTGCTGGAAGGTGCCAGCCATTCTTGATAAATACATAGGGGGCAAACAGCAACGCGGCTAACGCAAAGCGAATCAGCATCATCACCTCTGGCGGCAGTCCTGATGTGATCAGCGCGCCGACAGGAAAGGAGCTGGCGATAAGCGCCACCATCAGAAGCATCAGCAGGTGAATCAATGCGCGTGAATATTGAGGGGATTGGTTGTTCATAGTGTGCTCTGTTAATGCTTTCTATTAGTACTTTCTATTAATGCTTTGCTATTAATGCAGTGGAGTGATGGAGCGCAGATTAACCCGTTTTCAATTGACTGATAATCCCCGTTTTTGGAGAATAACTGTTGAGCTAAAGTGAACAGTGAGGATTTCATGGATACTATAGGTGCCATTCCGGTGTTCGTTGCCGTGGTGCAGTATGGAGGTTTTTCTCCGGCGGCCCGTTTTCTGGGTATATCGAAATCTGCAGTGAGTAAGCGCGTTTCACTGCTGGAGCAGCAGCTCGGTGTAAAACTACTGCACAGGACGACCCGTAAGCTGAGTCTGACCGAAGCGGGGGAACACTATTTTGAACATGCTCTGAAGGCCAACCTGGCAGTTCGGGATGCTGAGGATGCGGTGGCTCAGTTGCAGGGTGAACCCCAGGGGCGACTGCGCATCAATAGCCCGATGTCCTTTGGTCGTCTGCATATGGCTCCGATGATCCCTGAGTTTCTGAAAAAATATCCAAAGATCCGTATCGATCTGGTGATGGATGATAAGCGGCTCGATCTGGTCAGTGGTGGGTTTGATATTGCTATCCGTGGCGGCGCGTTGCCGGATTCGACGCTGGTGGCACGTAGGCTGGCGACCCTGAACAGTGTGCTCTGTGCCTCTCCCGACTATCTGAGCAGCCAGGGTTATCCACAGCAGCTGGATGATCTGTTGCAGCACAACTGCCTCTCATTCAGCTACTCAAATGATGTGAAAGAGTGGAGTTTCAGCAAAGATAATCAGCGTCATTCGGTGGTGGTGTCGGGTAGTTATCAGGTGAATAACAGTGAAGCGTTGCTGGAAGCGGTGCGCCAGGGGCTGGGAATCGCCCGTTTGCCCACATTTGTCGCGGGGCCGGATATCCGTACCGGTAAGCTGGTGGCGCTGTTTCCTGAGTATAAGATGCCGCAGTGGAGATTAATGCGGTGTTGATTGAGCGGCAGTATATGCCTGCCAAAGTCCGTGTGTTTCTGGATTTTGCTATTGAGTATTTTGGTAGTGAAACCCCCTACTGGGAGGAGGGGATCGACATATAAACTCGATCACTGTTCGTTTTTTCTCAACATTGTTTTCATATTTAGGGGTGTTATCAATCAATAATAAACAATATAACCTGTTCTTCATGGTCTGATAGGCGCTAAGCGACCCGGTCAGGCCCCACTCAACCGATGAACAGTTAAGGATTTATTATGGACCTTTTTACCGCCATTGAAGCGCGCCGCGCGATTAAGCATTACTCCAGCACTGAAGCGGTCAGTGAAGCCGATTTTGAACGCATTATGAACGCGGTGCTGCTGTCTCCTACCTCTTACAATATTCAGCATTGGCGGTTTGTCAGGGTGACCGATCCGCAGCAGCGAATTAACATTCAGGACGCAGCCTGGGGGCAGACCCAGATAACCGAAGCGGCAGAACTGATTATTCTCTGTGCGGATACTCAGGCCTGGAGTGATAACCCTCAACGATACTGGGCTAATACCAGTGCTGAGGTTCAGGCAGTGATGTTACCGATGCTGGAATCCTTTTATCAGGGCAAAGAACAGTTGCAGCGGGATGAAGCGCTGCGCTCCAGTGGTATGGCCGCGCAGACGCTGATGCTGGCGGCCAAAGCACTGGGGTATGACAGCTGTCCGATGATCGGCTTTGACAGTGAACAGGTTGCCGACATCATTAATCTGCCGCCGGGCCATCTGATCAGTATGGTGATTACGGTCGGTAAGGCGGCTAAGCCTGCTAACCCCAGAGCCGGGCAGCTGTCCCTCAGTGAGGTGTTGATAGAAAACCGCTTTTAGTTATCGCGGATCTCTTTAAAAAGTGTTTACCTGAGTGTCTGCTGGATTAGAGCGGAGGAAAGCAGGCTATATAAACCGCGAAAGCTATCCAGCTTAATAGCAGTAATGCCCAGCTCCCCCGGCTTTGCACATAAACCGTTTCGGTTTCGGGCTCTGCCGGGGTGTTGCTGGCAGCGGCGTTACCTGTTTGTTGCAGCTTGCGCTTCTGCTTATCCAGCTCGCGGGATTTTTCTTTATGGCGTTTCTTGTACTCCTCAATCCCTTTCTGAATCCCCTGAGCAATAAGCTTGGTCTGCTCTTTGGTCTGTCCTGGCCGCTGAGTGGCTCTGGCAACCTGCATCGCTTCAGCCACGACTTCGTTGGATACTTTTGCTCTTTTTGCCATGATCTCTGTTAAAACTCCTCTTTTCTGCCCAGGCTTTGCCCGAATATCGGTTTTATTATCACATGGATAACGGGCCGGTTGGCTTGAAATAAGATATTTTTGTTCTGTGACAGACAATCGTCGCCATAATTGAGTATCCTCTGCAAAGGATAGAACCCCTCAGGAATTAGTCGTTTAAAAGGACCGGAACATGGCAGGCTCAAGCCTTCTTGCATTAATAGATGATATCGCGACACTACTGGATGATGTTGCCAGTATGACCAAAGTGGCAGCGGGAAAAACCGCCGGGGTGCTGGGGGATGATCTGGCACTGAATGCCGAGCAGGTGTCCGGGGTGCGGGCAGATCGTGAACTGCCGGTGGTCTGGGCGGTGGCTAAAGGCTCATTGGTGAATAAGATGATTCTGGTGCCGGGCGCGATGGCGATCAGTTATTTTATTCCCTGGCTGATTATCCCGCTGTTGATGCTGGGTGGTCTGTATCTCTGTTTTGAAGGGTTTGAGAAAGTTGCCCATAAGTTTATTCACTCCAGAGAGGCTGGCAATAAACATCATGCTGAGCTGGTCTCTGCGGTGGCCAGCAGTGAAGTGAATATCGTTGAGTTTGAAAAACAGAAGATTAAAGGGGCGATTCGCACAGACTTTATTCTGTCGGCTGAGATTATCGTCCTGACACTGGGCACGGTGGCGGCAGAAACGCTGACGGTGCAGCTGGGGGTGATGGTTGGTATCGCGCTGTTGGTGACGATTGGGGTGTATGGTCTGGTTGCCGGGATAGTTAAGCTGGATGACCTAGGACTGTATATGGTGCGCAAACCCGATGCTGCGGGGTTCACCCGAAAGGTTGGCCGGGGGATTGTTCAGGCGGCGCCAAAGCTGATGAAAATTTTATCGGTGGTCGGCACCATCGCCATGTTTCTCGTGGGCGGCGGTATTCTGGTGCATGGTTTGCCGTTTTTGCATCACTTTGTGGAAGGCCTGATAGTCGATATGAATGCCGTACTGCACTGGCTGGTGCCGGTATTGCTGGATGGGCTGGTGGGGCTGCTTGCCGGAGCGGTGGTGTTAGGGGTTGTGGAAAGCGGTAAGATGTTGTTTTACCGAAGCCATTGAGAGGCCTTTAACGCTGACCCTGCATGAAAAAAAACCCGCAAATTTGCGGGTTTTTTTAAGCCTGTAGAGCTAATTACTTAGCAGCTTCGTAAGCTTTCTGAGATTCAACGATAGCTGCTTTAGCCGCTTCAGCGCCTTCCCAGCCTTCAACTTTAACCCACTTACCCTCTTCCAGACCTTTGTAGTTCTCGAAGAAGTGCTTGATGCGGGCCAGCAGCAGTTCTGGCAGATCAGTGACGTCATGCACATCTTTGTACGCTTTGCTCAGCTTGTCGTGGGGCACCGCAACCAGCTTGGCATCTTCACCGGCTTCGTCGGTCATGTTGAGTACGCCAACCGGACGGCAGCGGATAACCGAACCTGGTACAACCGGGTAAGGTGTAACAACCAGCACGTCCAGTGCATCGCCATCGTCAGCCAGGGTGTTGTTGATGTAACCGTAGTTCGCAGGGTAGAACATAGGCGCGGCCATGAAGCGGTCAACGAAGATTGCTCCTGAATCTTTGTCGATCTCATATTTAACCGGATCGCTGTCCGCTGGGATCTCGATGATTACATTGATGTCGTTTGGCAGATCATTGCCAGCAGGGACTTTTTCAAAGCTCATGTGTCGCCTTCCTGTTTAAGTGTGAAATCTGTTTGAAATCCAAAGGCCGCATTATATACGGCCCTTAGTGAATAATTGAATACGACTTAAAGATCATAAACTGACGTTGCAGTTAGTCCTTAGCGTGATATTTCATCATGGTTTCTACTTCGGCTTTAGAACCCAGGCCGACGGATACCCGCTGGTGAATCTTCTGTGGTTCGACGTCCATGATGTGGCCATAGCAGGTGGTACTGAGGCCGCCGGCCTGCTCGATCAGGAAACTCATCGGATTGCCTTCATACATCAGGCGCAGTTTGCCGGGTTTGCTTGGGTCGCGTTTGTCCCATGGATAGAGGAATATGCCGCCGCGGGTGAGAATGCGGTGTACTTCAGCCACCATAGAGGCAACCCAGCGCATATTGTAACGCTTGCCAAGAGGACCTTCTTCGCCCTGTAACAGGTCAGAGACATAGGACTGCATCTCTGGTTCCCAGAAACGCTGGTTCGACATGTTGATACCAAATTCCTGAGTCTGTTCTGGAATTTTTACATTCTCTTCGGTGAGAATGAAGTCACCACCATGGCTCAGGGTAAACATGTGAACACCATCACCGGTGGTGATGACCAACACTGCGCAAGGGCCGTACAGGACATAGCCGGAGGCCACCTGATTGCGACCGCTCTGCATAAAGGCCGCTTCATCGCCGCCATCCATGCCTTCGGGTTTTAGCAGAATTGAAAAGATGGTGCCGACGGAAACGTTAACATCGATATTGGATGAGCCATCCAGTGGGTCGAAGGTGACCAGGTATTTACCGTCTGGATTGCCGCCGACCGGATGATCTTCCTCTTCGGAGGCCAGACCGGCAACGGTAGGGTTATCCAACAGAACTGCTTTAAGAATATCGTTAGAGATAATATCCAGTTTCTTTTGGGTTTCCCCCTGAACGTTAATGCCTTCAGAGGTGCCCAGCACGCCCGCCAGCGCGCCTTCGCGCAATTTAATGGCGATCTCTTTGCAGGACAACATCAGGCTGTCAATCAGGTCAATAAGATCATCGGGGGTATCGTGGTGCTTGAGGTACTGGTTTAGCAGTCGCATGTGGCCAAAAAACCTATAGGTTCAGGAGTTAAAAAATTGGCATAATTTTACGCTGATTGAGCCGGTAATTACACCGTAACATGCATAATTAACTCAAAAAAACGCGAATTACGCTGATTGATAGAGATCCGCTGGGGGGGGGGAGTTTAATTCGTTCAGATGTTTAGTTTTTTGCTGCGGTGGTTCGGCGCGAAAAAGGGCATAACGCAGGCGGCTTAACTGATATCATAGCGACATATTTTTAGGATAAAAAAAGCTGATCTGGAGAACTTATCCGTGCACGTTCATATACTGGGAATCTGTGGCACTTTTATGGGCAGTCTGGCGGTGCTGGCGAAACAGCTGGGACATACCGTCAGTGGTTCAGATGCCAACGTTTATCCGCCGATGAGTACTCAGCTGGAGCAGCAGGGGATCAGTCTGATTGAAGGTTACGATCCGGCGCAGCTGGACCCGGCACCGGATATGATTATCGTCGGCAACGCGATGAGCCGGGGTAACCCCTGTGTCGAAGCGATGCTGGATCGGGGGTTGCCCTACACCTCCGGCCCACAGTGGTTGTCGGATAACCTGTTGCGGGACAAGTGGGTGTTGGCGGTGGCCGGAACCCACGGTAAAACCACCACTGCGACGATGCTGGCCTGGTTGCTTGAGTATGCACAGATGGCACCGGGGTTTCTCATCGGTGGGGTGCCGAAAGACTTTGATTGTTCTGCCCGGGTGGGCGAGAGCCCGTTTTTTGTCATCGAGGCGGATGAGTATGACACCGCATTCTTTGATAAACGCTCTAAGTTTGTCCATTACCACCCCCGCACACTGATTCTGAATAACCTCGAATTTGATCACGGCGACATTTTTGATGATCTGGCTGCGATTCAGCGGCAGTTTCATCATGTGGTCAGAATAGTGCCTGCCAACGGTCAGGTGATTATGCCTGCGGGTGTCGACGCGCTGGAGCAGGTGATCGGGCAGGGCTGCTGGACGCCGCTGGTAAAAACCGCTGTTGGCGATGATAGTCCGCAGCTTGCTGAGGCTGAATGGCAGGCCCGGCTGTTGAAGGATGATGGTTCTGCGTTTGAAGTGCTGCATTCGGGGGAACTGGTGGGTACGGTTCACTGGAATATGACCGGTCTGCACTCGGTGAATAATGGTCTGATGGCACTGGTGGCGGCGCGTCATGTGGGGGTGCAAACTGCCCATGCGATTGAAGGCTTGTGCAATTTCGGTGGCGTTAAACGGCGCATGGAGCTGATAGGTGAGGTCGCCGGAATCCGGGTGTACGATGATTTTGCCCATCATCCGACCGCTATCGAAACCACCCTGCAGGGTATTCGGGCACAGGTGGGTGATGCGCCGGTTATTGCGGTGATTGAACCGCGATCCAATACTATGCGTATGGGGATGCATCGGCAAAACCTGGCGGCCTCTGCGGGTCAGGCTGACAGGGTATACTGGTATCAGCCTGCGGGACTTGAGTGGTCGCTGCAGGATGTGGTCGATAGTTGTACAAATCCGGCACTGCTGGCCCGGGATACCGCTGAGGTTATCGCTGAACTGGTTGCCGAGGCTCAACCCGGAAGCCATATTGTGATTATGAGTAATGGCGGCTTTGATGGCATTCACACCCGTCTGGTTAATGCGTTGCAACAGAAGTGGAGTTGAAGGTGACAGATTCCTATAAGGACAGAATTACCCTGGCGATCACCGGTGCCTCAGGGGCGCAGTATGGTTTACGCTTGCTGGAATGCCTGGTGGCGGCGCGTTGTCAGGTGTTGGTGCTGATCTCCAAAGCGGCACAGGTGGTGATCGCGACGGAAACCGATGAAGCACTGCCGGGTTCTGCTAAAGAGCAGGAGATCTGGCTGACACAACGCTTTGCAGCCTCCGCCGGCCAGATTCGTGTGTTTGGCCGGGAGCAGTGGATGGCGCCGGTGGCGTCCGGTTCTGGTGCGCCTAGTAAGATGGTGGTCTGCCCCTGTTCCACCGGAGCGCTCTCGGCTATCGCCACCGGTGCCAGTAATAACCTGATTGAACGGGCCGCGGATGTTGCGCTGAAAGAGCGGCGTCAGCTGATTCTGGTGCCCCGCGAAGCGCCTTATTCAGAGATTCACCTTGAGCATATGCTCAAACTCACCCGCATGGGCTGCGTGGTTATTCCTGCCAGTCCGGGTTTTTATAACCGGCCTCAAACCATTGAGGATATGATCGACTTTGTGGTGGCGAGGATTCTGAATCAGCTGCAGATCGAGCAAAAGCTGCTGCCGCGCTGGGGTGAGGATAGCCTTTCCTGAGCATAGCGCTTAAAATGCAGCCTTTTTCAAAGGCTCAACTCCACGGATCAGCGCAAAGGCTCAATTTAAAGGCTTAATTGCACTGAACCTGCTTTTTCAGAGATACCGGATATTATAGATGGCTAAAATTCTTACCCTGGATACATCAACGGACGCCTGTTCTGTGGCACTTTCAGTTGACGGCGTTATTCAGGAAGATTTCCGCATAATTCCCCGTCAGCATACCCGTCAGCTATTGCCGATGGTGGATCAGATGTTGAAGGCTGCCGGGTTGAAAGTGACTCAGCTGGATGCAATTGCCTTTGGTCGGGGGCCGGGATCGTTTGCTGGCATCCGCATCGCCACCGGTACGGCCCAGGGGCTGGCGTTTGCTGCCGATCTGCCGGTGCTGCCGATATCAACCCTGGCCGCCATTGCTCTCAAGGCTGCGCGGGAACATAACGTTGAGCGCATTGTCAGTACTCTGGATGCGCGCATGAATGAGCTCTACAGCTGCACCTATCTGATGCGTGATGGTTTACCGGTGCCGCTGGTGAATGAGACGGTCAGCGCGCCGGAGAATATTGTCTTGCCCGATGGCGATAGCTGGTTTGCCGCCGGACGAGGCTGGGTCTATCTCGAACAGATGTCGGCCGAAGTGCAGCAGGCGGTTGCAACACCGGTACTGGATATCTACCCGGCAGCCGGCGTGATGTGTGAACTGGCGATGGATGCTTATTCCCGCGGGGAGGGGATCGCAGCAGAGTTGGCTCAGCCGGTTTATCTGCGTGACGAAGTTTCCTGGAAGAAAATCAGTGAACAGAAAAAGAAAAATCAGTAATTGCTAAGCCAGTAAAACCGGTAAGAAAGGCCCGATTATAGAGGCTCGAATATAGAGACCGGTAAGATACAACCTGCAACGTGCAACCATTAAACTTATAGCATCAAAATATTGGAAGGGGACGTGTTTATCATGGATTGGTTTCAGGTAATATTTCTGGCCTTGTTGCAGGGTCTGACAGAGTTTTTGCCGATATCGAGTTCGGCGCATCTGATCTTGCCTTCGCAGCTGTTTGGCTGGGTTGATCAGGGGCTGGCATTCGATGTGGGGGTGCATATCGGCTCTCTGACCGCCGTTATGATCTATTTTCGCCAGGATATCTGGCGCATGATCGTTGCCTGGACCGGTAGCCTGGTTGGACGTGGCACCAATACCGATTCTAGGCTGGCCTGGTATGTTATCTGGGCTACTATACCGGCTGTTGTAGCGGGCTTTTTGTTTAATTCGGCTGTTGATCATTATGGCCGGAGTATTCTGGTGATCGCTGGCGCAACCCTGATCTTTGGTGCGCTGCTCTGGTGGGCTGATTTCAGTCGGACAGAGGTCCGGGCGCTGGAAAAGATTACCCTCAGGGATGCTGTTATTATTGGTCTGGCTCAGGCGGTTGCTCTGATTCCGGGTACTTCTCGTTCGGGTATCACCATCACCGCCGGTCTGATGCTGGGTCTTAACCGTCAGTCAGCAGCGCGTTTCTCATTTCTGCTGTCGATTCCCGTGATTCTGGGGGCAGGGTTATTGAAAGGGCTGGAATTGTTACAGTCTGGCACCCCTGATCAATGGACTATGGTGGTGAGTGGAACGGTGCTCGCGGCTATCAGTGCCTACGCCTGTATCCATCTGTTTCTGAAGTGGCTCGACAAAGTCGGTATGTTGCCGTTTGTTATCTATCGCATGCTGTTGGGATTTGTTCTGCTCGGCGTGTACTTTATTGTCTGATTAGATTAGCGCAGCCGCGAAGGAACTATCTTGATACAGCAACCAACCCTTGCTATCGCCACCGAGATTGCTGTCTGTTTTGCCGATGAGGCGGGCAGGCAGGATGCGTTGCAGCTGTCGGTTCGTTTAGGTCTGCCGTTGCTGGAAGAGTATGACCTGCGAGACGAACAGTACGCTCAGTTACTCATTTGTGAAACAGGTACTCGGCGCTTGCAACAGACTGGCCGTAAAGCACCAGGGCCGGTATTGGCCGATTTTGTCTCAGGTGCAGTGGCACACCGGCGCAAATTTGGTGGCGGTAAAGGGCAGATGATCGCCAAGGCGGTGGGTATTAAAGGTTCTGTTCGTCCACGGGTAGCCGATGTGACTGCGGGCCTGGGCCGGGATAGTTTTGTGCTGGCGACCTTAGGCTGCGAGGTGCAGATGGTGGAACGCTCGCCAATTATCCACGCGCTGCTGGAAAGTGGTTTACGACAGGCTCAGAGCGACCCGGAGGTGGCCGATATTGCTGCACGGATGCACTTAGTCAATGCTGATAGTATCAGCTGGCTGGCGGAGCAACAGGCTGCACCACAACCGCCGCAGGTGATCTATGTTGATCCGATGTTCCCGCATACCGATAAATCTGCACTGGTAAAAAAAGAGATGCGGGTTTTTCGCGATGTGGTGGGGGATGATCAGGATTCAGCGGCATTGCTTGAAGCTGCTCTGAAGCTGGCTGAATATCGGGTGGTGGTGAAGCGGCCCCGCAAAGCACCGGCTATTGAGGGGCAGACCCCCAGTTATCAGCTGAATGGCAAATCAAGTCGTTACGATATATATACGCTGAAAAGCCTGGGGTAAGGCTGGCTAATGTTACCCCGCAGGCCGATCAGTAATGGGGTGGTGGGGCATCATCTTCCGGTGCACTGATCTGGTCGGGTGAAAACTGCTTAACCTGCTGGTGGAGTACTTTAATGATCTGGGTAAGGCGGGCAATTTCGGCACCCTGCTTGGCCATCTCTTCGCTCATCTTATCTAAAGTGTCTTCCTGAAAAGCGACCCGTGATTCGAGCTCTTCGAGTAACTGTTGCTGATTCATAAATAATTTCGCTTCCCGCAGTGATTGACAATTAGCCAGTGAATTAGTCGTAATTATACCTTATTCAGGGCCTGTATCAGCGTTTGAGTAGCTAAGCGATTGAAAAAAAGCATAAAAGTCGGTATACAGGGTGGTCTGGATTCTTTTTTTTATGAATCCTGTTTCTATTTAATAACTTTAATTAATTATAAGAGATCTATATGAGTGTTAATCAACTTATACGTAGTGTAGTTGTCAGCGCACTTGCCACTGCAATCATTCTCTTTCTTCAGGGATCATTGCCAGGTGAAGGCGGGCTGCCTTTTTTTGATATTGGCGTTGTGTTTGTGGTTGTGCTGGTTAGCTGTGTTATTGCAGGCCTGGGTTCCGGCAGTGAAGAGGAAATCGATGAAAATGATGACCGCGAGTTAGGTACGGTAAAGTGGTTTAATGTGTCAAAGGGGTTTGGCTTTATTACCCGCGAAAATGGTGACGATGTATTCGTTCATTTTCGTAATATCCGTGGCAGGGGGCATCGTTCACTGACAGAGGGACAAAGTGTGCGGTTTACTGTGAAAGAGAGTGATAAAGGTTTGCAGGCAGAAGATGTTTCTGTTGCCCGTACCTGAGTCTATCCTTCATTGAAAAACGGGAGCCCTGGCTCCCGTTTTTTTATCCCGGCTTTTTATTTCTCTTTTTTCGATCAGATCAGTTCCAGAGCTGCGCAGCGCTGCAGTAACTCATCCAGATCACAGTATCCGGCACTGATGACCTCCAGCCCTTTTTGTGTTTCCAGCCCGAGAAACGGGAATCCCTGAATCCCCGCTTGCTGACAGAAGGTTAGATCTTCAAACAGGATCTTGGCTGTTTTGTCGCTATGCATCTGAGTGTTGAAACGTTTGCGATTTAAACCGATCTCTTCCGCCAGTTCGGTCAGCACGGACATATCGGAAGGGTTGCGGGCTTCCCGGTAATAGGCGCGCTGAATCGCTTCGGCCATTAGCATGCCGCTTCCGGTAGTGATCTGCTCAGCACTGATGACTGCCCGGCAAGCCGGGTAGGTCGATCTGCGGGGTTGGCATTTTTCCCAGAATTCCAGGTTGAACTGGGTCCCGGTGCGTTGTTCAATATCGCTCCAGGTCTGTGATATCGCCTGTTGCAGCTCTTTTGGCATCGGTTTATCGCTATCCGGGGCGAGTCCGCCCATGTAGCAATAAATCCTGATCCCCGGTCGTAACCGGCTGACCATATCCCGCAGATGAGGCTGAAATGCATAGCACCAGCTACACATCGGATCCATTACGTAAATCAGTGCCATACAAAACTCCGCATAGAAGGTCTTGATGAAGTTCTTGATACAGTTTAGTTATATCAGATAAAACGGACTAATTGATTGAAAAGATTATTTATTAATTGCTTTTGTTTGAGTGTGCCAGTAGTATCCGTGCCACGTTGATGCGGGGTGGAGCAGCCTGGTAGCTCGTCGGGCTCATAACCCGAAGGTCGTCAGTTCAAATCTGGCCCCCGCTACCACAACGGAAAGATAAGCTAATCGAAAGATTGGCTTTTTTTTCGTCTGAAATTTGAGATCAGGCGTCGGGCTCGGCTCTTTATAAGCGCTCGGGAAGGTCGTCAGTTTAGATCTGGCCCCCGCTACCAACGTATAAAATCAGACTAACTTAATGGTTGGTCTTTTTTTTGCCTGAAATTTAGTTATTTATAGTGGTGCGAAGAAAGCGTCGGGCTCGGCTCTTTATAAGGGCAGGAAGGTCGTCGGTTTAGATCTGGCCCCCGCTACCAACGTAATAATCAGAGGTGTATCGAAAGATATGCCTTTTTAGCGGTGAATCACCGTTCGACGCCAATGTAATACACCCGATTTTAAAGGCTTGTCGCCATTATAAAACAGCCTTGCTATGCAGTACCCAAGTTGGGTAATTTAACTGGCAAAAACTGATGGAGATCACTTTTTATACAGTAGGCTGTGTTATCTTCTGTTCGTAACGTGATCAAACAAGTGTTTGTAAAGAGGTTTGAGGCCTGGGGGGGGCTAACAACGCGTGAGTTGATTGAAACTTCATTAGCTTTGAATAGGTAGTAAGGCTATGAACAGATATCTGATTCCAGTAATGTCCCTCCTTCTGCTGCTTCCCTGCAGCGGAAACTGCGCCGGACTGGACGGTTTATTGGACATGATTTCAGGCGCAATAGGTGGCACTGAAATGCAGCAAAGCGACGAGAAACAATCCACTCAGTCTAAAGCACAGACTGACGCGGGAGCTGATTTCTCAGGTGCATTCTATCAGTTGGCAAGGGGAGGTCGTTCAGGTTTGAATGTCGATACCGGTCAGTTTGTGCTGGTGCGGGTGTCATCCGGTGTATATGCGCTTTATAGTCTTAATTCCGAAGATCGGAAGGACCCTGGCTTATGGCTGGGGAGTGTCAACGGGCGTTTTGGTATGGGGATGTCCTATAAGTTCTAGGCGGTATCGGCTTTACCTCAGCCATATTTGCTGAGAGTGCATGTCGGCACTCTCATTGGGGTTAGTCGAGGTAGTTAAAAAACTCACCTGATCTCTTCAGATTCATCCTATTCAATCTAATCTAATCTAATTTAATTTAATCTAATTCATTTCTTTATCGAGGATTCTGCGTCAGACGCTCATCAACGTGTGGATTTCAGCTCTGTTGCCTTCTGTGATATTCACTTCATCAGATAATTTAAGACTATTCGGGTAAAAATCGCAGCCTTCTCGGCATGAGGCCAGTGTCCGGTGCCCTGTATCAGCCGATAATCGGCTTTAGGAAACAGGTTGAGTATCTGCTCACGGTAGTCAGTGGTGATGTAATCTGAGTTTTCGCCTTTGATAAACAACACTGGTTGTTCAAAAGCAGGTCCGCTAGGGGCTTTACTGATCTCATCGTAGCAGCTTTCCAGCACCGGCAGGTTCATTCGCCAGGCAAACTGTTTCGCTTCTGTGCGGTAAAGGTTGGTCAGCAGGAATTGCCTGACACTGAGTTCTTCAACATACTGACTCAGTTGTTTATCGGCGTCTCCGCGGGATGTCAGGTTATCGAGGTCGACGGCGTTCAGACCGGTAAAGACATCACTGTGATGATTAGGGTATTGCACCGGAGCAATATCCACGATGATCAGCTTATTCACCCGTTGGGGGTGGTTCATGGCCAGCTGCATAGCAACCTTGCCGCCCATTGAGTGGCCCAGAATATGCGCACTCTCGAGTCCCTGCTGATCCATCAGTTCGATAATATCGTCAGCCATGAGTGGATAGCTGGTTGTCTCTGTATGGGGGGAGCGTCCGTGGTTGCGCAGATCAACAGCGTAGACGGTGAGATGCTCAGACAGGGCTTTGATCTGTCCACTCCAGTTCAGCAGGGTGCCAAACAGGCCGTGCATAATGATAAGGGGTGCTCCGCTACCGGAGACCTGCAGGTTAAGTTGCATAGGTTCGCTCCATAAAAAAGACCGGGGCAGAAGCGGCCGGTCTTTAGTATTACAACAGTTGTGGATAACTTATTACAGAATATCCAGCAGCTCTACATCAAATACCAGCGTCGAGTACGGTGGGATACCACCTGGAGAACCCTGAGCGCCATAAGCGAGCTGATAGGGAACTGTCAGACGCCATTTAGCACCTTTAGTCATCAGTTGCAGTGCTTCGGTCCAGCCGGCAATCACTCCGCCAACAGGAAATTCAGCTGGCTGACCGCGATCGTAAGAGCTGTCGAACACTTTACCGTCGGTGAAGGTACCGTGGTAATGGGTACGAACAGTAGACTCACGTTTAGGGCTTTCGCCACCCTCTTCACCCGCAGTGATAATTTCGTATTGCAGACCAGAGTCGGTCACAAATACTTCTTCACGCTGAGCATTTTTTTCCAGAAACAACTCGCCTTCAGCTGCGGCTTCTTTAGCCAGCTTCTCAGCTTTTTCCTGCATGCGCGCCTGAATCTCGTTAAATGCTGCCTGAATCTTCTCGCCTTCGATGCTCAGGGCTTCACCGGCAAATGATTCTTTGATGCCAGCAATCACTGCGTTCAATTCAACGCCATCAAAGCTTTGTGTTGCCAGGTGATCGCCCATCTGACGGCCGATACCGTAGCTGGCGATCTGTTCACTTGTTTCAAATTTAATATCAGACATGAGTACTCTGTCGGTTCGGTTTTAAGAACGCGAAGCCTATCATATTCATCTACTCTTTAACAAAAAGAAGCGGATCGACCCGGGTATTGTTAAGACTGACGCTCCAGTGAAGATGGGGGCCGGTGACTCGTCCGGTTTTACCGATGGCACCGATACTGTCGCCGGTATTCAGCTGATCACCGATTTTCACATCAATTCTGCTCATATGGCAGTACATGGTGGTCAGGCCATAGCCGTGGTCGACAATGACAGTATTGCCATTGAAAAAGTATTCGCCTACGGCAACCACTTGTCCGGGTGCGGGTGCGTTGATAGCGCCCCCCTGTCCACCTGCGATATCCAGACCGCTGTGAGGGTTGCGGGGCTGGTCGTTAAAGAACCGTTTGAGACCAAACGGGCTGCTGAAGCGACCAGTGGCAGGCAGGTTGAAATTTACACTGGAGAGGGGTGGGCTGCTCCAGGTTTTGAACGCGGCGACCATCTCTTCCTTTTCGCGTTTATAGCGGGCCAGATCCTGTTCGTTTGGATTAACGTGACGTTTGTTGGTGACTGTCAGGTGTTGCTCTTCATACTCCTTACCCTGAACCTGAAACGGGAAACTCTCACCATCCGCTTTCATTAGCTGGGTCTCGGTTGGTTTGGCTGACAGTGGGATGCCGATCACCGCGATCCAGGGGGCTTGTTGGGCGTAGGTTGTGTCCTGGCTGGGTAAAACCATGACCCGGTTGCCCCGGTACCAGGCTGACGGAGCGACTTCACTGTTAAGTCCTGTCAGCGGAACCAGTGCGATACCTCCGGGTACCCGGGACTCTTGTGGCAGTTCAATGGCGGCAGCTGAGAAACTGAATAACAGTGTAAATATAAAACTAACGAGGCGCATAGGGGTTCCTTATTCCTTTATAACCTGAGTGACTTTGCTGAGAAAACGACCATTGCTGAGCCGTGTCTCAACGGTGTTATCGGTTGCAATATTGTTGATGTCCTGTATCACTTTGCCCGCTTCGTCCTGAACAATAGCATAACCCCGGTCAAGGGTAGCCAGTGGGCTGACGCTGTTGAGTGTGGCTGCCAGACCGCTGAGTTTCAGCGAGTTTTGTTTCAGGGTGTTATGAACCAGCGTGGTTAAGCGGTGTTGCAGTTCATTCATCCGTCGCTGCTCTGCGGTAATCCTGGGTAGCGGTGAACAGCGCAGATAACGTTGCTGTAACTGGGTGTGGTGCTGTTTTTTCCGCTCAATGATATGTCTGACAGCGCGCTGCATCCGCAGTTCAAGGTCATCCAGTTTTTGTGCCTGCTCTTTGAGCTTATCGCCGGGGTGGCGCAGCCGGGCGCGGGTCCATTGCAGTTGTTGCTGGCGCTGTTGATGACTGCGTTTCCAGGCATCTGTCAGTCGCTGGTGTATCTGCTGCAGACGTAGCAGTATTTGCTGTTGGTCAGGGCTGATCAACTCGGCGGCTGCCGATGGGGTAGGGGCGCGCATATCCGCGACAAAGTCAGCAATAGAGACATCGGTCTCATGGCCTACAGCACTGATAACCGGTATCTCACTATCAAAGATGCTCTGTGCCACGATCTCTTCGTTAAAGGGCCACAGGTCCTCCAGAGAGCCACCACCGCGACCGACAATCAGCACATCGCAACGACCATCCTCATTTGCCAGACGGATAGCATTGGCGATCTGAGCCGCCGCTTCATTCCCCTGCACGGCGGTTGGGAAAAGCGTCACAGGTAGTGAAGGGAAGCGGCGTTTGAGAACGGTGAGAATATCGTGAACCGCCGCTCCGGTTGGTGAGGTGATAACGCCCAGGTGTTTTGGGTGAGTCGGGATCGGTTTTTTAAATGCCGGATCAAACAATCCCTGTTGTTGCAATTTGAGTTTGAGCGCTTCATAGGCTTGCTGCAGTGAACCGACACCGCTTTCTTCCATATAATCGCAGATCAACTGATAGTCGCCGCGGCCCGGGTATAAGCTGACTTTCGCCCTGACGACGACTTTGTCGCCATTTTTGGCCTGGTATTTCAGGTATTGATTGCGATTGCGGAACATGGCGCAACGCACCTGCGCGTCTTTGTCTTTGAGGGTGAAGTACCAGTGTCCGGAACTGGCTTTAACCACGTTAGATAGTTCGCCCTCCACATGAATGGTCAGGAACGAGCTTTCCAGCAGAGACTTGACCTGGCGGTTAAGTTCGGTAACGCTCAGGGCGTTGTTTGCCGGGCCGCTGCTGGTTGAATATTGGGGGTGTGAGTAAGGTTGCATAGTGCGCATCTTAAACCAACCGATCATCGCTTTGTAACGACAGTTTGGCAGAATTAACGAAATCAATAAAAATGGTTGGGATTAATCTATTTTGATTGTCGATGGTTCGACAAAAGGCTATAATCCCGCGTCTTATTTTTTTAGACACTACAGGCAATCTCACCCATGTTGCGAATCGCTGAAGAAGCCCTCACTTTTGATGATGTTCTACTGGTTCCCGGTTACTCCGAGGTTCTGCCTAAAGACGTTTCGTTAAAGACTCGCCTGACCAAAGGCATCGCCCTGAACATCCCCCTTGTCTCTGCTGCTATGGATACAGTCACTGAATCCGGCCTGGCGATTGCTATGGCTCAGGAAGGTGGTATTGGTATTATCCATAAGAACCTCACCATCGAAAAGCAGGCAGAACAGGTCCGTCTGGTTAAGAAATATGAAGCGGGTGTTGTTAGTGATCCGGTGACCTGTAGTCCGGATATGACGGTAGGCGAACTTAACGCGCTATCAGCCCGTCTTGGCTTTTCAGGTTTTCCTGTGATCGATAATGGTGAACTGGTCGGTATTGTGACTGGCCGTGATGCGCGTTTCGAAAAGAAACTTGAAGCGTCTGTTGCCTCTATTATGACCCCTAAAGAACGTTTGGTAACGGTGCTGGAAGGCGCAGATCCTGATGATGTTCGCAATTTGCTGCGCAAACACCGTATTGAAAAAATTCTGGTAGTCGATGAGGCGTTCGCCCTGCGCGGTATGATGACTGTTAAGGATATGAATAAAGCCTCGACTCATCCAAACGCGGCGAAAGATGGTAAAGGCTGTCTGATTGTTGGCGCTGCGGTGGGTACCGGAGCTGAAACTTCAGATCGTGTTGATGCTCTGGTTAAGGCCGGTGTTGATGTCATTATTGTTGATACCGCCCATGGGCACTCCAAGGGTGTTATTGATCGGGTTGCCTGGGTGAAGCAGACTTATCCAAATGTTCAGGTAATCGGTGGTAACATCGCTACCGCTGAGGCTGCTGTTGCCCTGGCGGAAGCCGGTGCCGATGGTGTTAAAGTGGGTATCGGCCCGGGCTCCATCTGTACTACCCGTATCGTTGCTGGTGTCGGTGTGCCACAGATCAGTGCCGTGGCCAATGTTGCTGCAGCGCTTGAGCCCTACGGTGTGCCTTGTATCGCTGATGGCGGTGTGCGGTTCTCCGGTGATCTGTCCAAAGCGATTGTCGCCGGAGCTTCGGCAGTGATGATCGGCTCTATGCTGGCCGGTACGGATGAGGCGCCGGGTGAAGTTGAATTGTTCCAGGGCCGTGCTTACAAGTCTTATCGTGGAATGGGATCACTGGGCGCGATGGCACAGACCTCGGGCTCTTCAGACCGTTATTTTCAGGATGCTTCCGAAGGTGCTGAGAAGTTGGTGCCAGAGGGTATTGAAGGTCGGGTCGCCTGTAAAGGTCCGATGGGCGGTGTTGTGCATCAGCTGGTGGGTGGCCTGCGCTCCTCTATGGGGTACACCGGCAGCCCGGATATCCTGACGATGCGTACCGTGCCTAAATTTGTTCGTATCACCAGTGCTGGTATGGCTGAAAGCCATGTGCATGATGTCAGTATTACCAAAGAAGCGCCGAACTATCGCGTTGGATAATTGCTTCTGAATGAATAAAACAGGTGGGATGGCTTCGGCCCTCCCACTTTTTCTTTTTTAACACGCTGCTAAAACAGCCAATCGCCAGAATAAACCTGAATGGGTATTGGCGATGATTTCGGAGTCATCGAAATGTCACAAGATATTCATGCTCAACGAATCCTGATTTTGGATTTCGGTTCGCAATACACTCAACTAATCGCCCGTCGTATACGTGAGATTGGTATCTACTGTGAGATTCACCCATGGGATATGGATGAAGCTGCGATCCGTGATTATAACGCTAAGGGTATGATCCTGGCGGGTGGCCCTGAGTCTGTTACCGAATGTAACTCGCCGCGCGCACCACAGGTGGTGTTTGAGCTGGGCATCCCATTGCTGGGTATCTGCTACGGTATGCAGACCATGGCTGAGCAGCTGGGTGGCAGTGTTACTACTTCAGATCAGCGTGAATTTGGCTATGCCAAGGTGCGTCTGGAAGATAGCCCAAGTCGCCTGTTGGAAGGGATCGAAGATCAGATTGCCAATAATGGCTCGCTATTGCTGGATGTCTGGATGAGTCACGGCGATAAGGTAGGTACCCTGCCGGAAGGCTTTAACGTAATCGCCAGCACCGCCAGTGCTCCGATTGCAGCGATGTGCCATCCAGGTAAAAGTTTCTACGGCGTTCAATTCCACCCTGAAGTTACCCACACCAAACAGGGTGGGCGTATTCTGGAACGTTTCGTTCGCGAAATCTGTGGATGTGACACCCTGTGGACCCCCGCCAATATCATCGCTGACCTGATTGATAAGGTTCAGGAGCAGGTAGGCAGTCAGAAAGTTCTGCTGGGCTTGTCCGGCGGCGTGGATTCATCAGTTGTGGCAGCTCTGCTGCATAAAGCGATCGGCGATCAGCTGACCTGTGTGTTTGTTGATAACGGTCTGCTGCGTAAGAATGAAGGCGATCAGGTGATGGAGATGTTCGCGAATAACATGGGTGTACGTGTTATCCGTTCTGACTCTCAAGATCTGTTCCTCGGTCGTCTGAAGGGTGAAAGTGATCCTGAAGCTAAGCGTAAAATTATCGGTAACTCCTTTATCGAAGTGTTCGATGAGGAAGCAACCAAATTGAAGGATGTAAACTTCCTGGCGCAGGGCACGATCTATCCTGACGTGATTGAATCCGCCGGTGCCAAGACTGGTAAGGCGCATGTGATTAAATCCCATCATAACGTTGGCGGTCTGCCGGACGATATGAAGATGGATCTGGTAGAGCCTCTGCGTGAGCTGTTTAAGGATGAAGTCCGCAAAATCGGTCTGGAACTGGGGCTGCCATACGATATGGTTTACCGTCATCCGTTCCCGGGCCCTGGTCTGGGTGTACGTATTCTCGGTGAAGTTAAGAAAGAGTACGCAGATATTCTGCGTGAAGCCGATGCCATCTTCCTGGAAGAGTTGCACCGTGCTGATTGGTATCACAAAACCAGCCAGTCATTCGCCGTGTTCCTGCCGGTGAAATCGGTGGGTGTGGTCGGTGATGGCCGTCGTTATGAGTACGTCATTGCACTGCGCGCCGTTGAAACCATCGACTTTATGACCGCTCGCTGGGCGCACCTGCCGTATGAGCTGCTGGAAACGGTATCCAGCCGGATCATTAACGAGATCCCCCACGTATCCCGGGTGACTTACGATGTTAGTTCTAAGCCACCGGCAACGATTGAGTGGGAATGATTCTGCCTCTTATACAGACTGATATTCACCAGAAATAGTCTCAGAAAACCCAGCGTAAAGGCTGGGTTTTTTTATTTCGGGCTTGTGGTATCTGTGACGACTGGTAGACCAGGGTATATTTATAAGGCAAGTAGGTGGGTAAAGTGTTATATGTTCAACAGCACAGATAGCATCAGTCGTTAATGCTATTCTTTTACAATCAGATTCGTAAATTCAAGTGACCCCTTTTGTTAAAATTATCATTGATAATTCATCTTGTTGTATCGGGCTTATGTAGGTTCTTATATGACTATTAATCAACCGGATGCCTCTTCACCCCTGCAAAATAAGATGCTGGCAGCGTTCCCCGAAGAGGTTAAACGGCGAATATTTCCTCACCTTAAACTAACAACGATGCCGTTAGGCAAAGTGTTGTATGAGTCCGGTGACAAACTGGAAGATGCCTTTTTTCCAACAGATTGCATTGTGTCACTCCTGTATGTCATGGAGGATGGCTCATCTGCAGAAATTTCTGTGGTTGGAAATGAAGGGGTGGTGGGTATATCCCTTTTCATGGGGGGGGAATCTACCCCTAGCAGGGCTATTGTTCAAAGTGCCGGCAGTGCATACAAACTGGACGGCAAGTTACTCAAAAAAGAGTTTAATCGACACCAGGATATGCTCTACCTGATGTTGCGCTATACCCAGGCGCTGCTGACGCAAATGGCCCAGACCGCCGTTTGCAACCGCCATCACAGTATTGATCAACAGCTTTGCCGATGGCTGCTGCTGTCACTGGATCGCTTATCAAGCAACCAGTTGACCATGACTCAGGAGTTGATAGCCAATATGCTTGGCGTTCGCCGTGAAGGGGTTACGGAGGCTGCCGGTAAATTACAAAAACTAAATGTCATCGAATATCATCGAGGCAAAATCACCGTACTCGACCGGCCCAAACTCGAAGCGCTGAGTTGCGAGTGTTATGCCGTGGTGAAAAAAGAAACGGATCGTTTAGCAAACTACGAAACGTTCACTTTAAAACCGGTGGCATAGTTTGCACTTTTTCAGACTGAAACCTTATTCCCTCCAATCCGGGGGTAGTTTCAGGTCTTCCTGATGAACTTTTTTCACATCCTCAATTTTATTACCAGTTGTGTCGCTGTCGTAGCATCAGTGATGGATAGCGAAACCTCGTACCCCTTCAAATGAAGTATGCAGTCTGTACGCTAACGTACAGAGCGAGTACCGCTGGTGTCATAGAATGTGCTGTTAAGGGGTAATTAGGACTGACAGTTAAGCATCAGCAGTTGCAACCTGCACTTATTGAACTAGCTTATAAGGTGAGTCTGTTAGAGATCACTTCTCTAGGCTTTTCGCCAGTGGAATTACTACCACTGGCCTGTTTCTATACCGCTTACATCAACTGATTTCACGTCACAGGTCGACGAAGAGCTGATGAGATCGGCACGGATCTGCCTGGCTCTTAGCTTCCTGAATCAAAAGGTGAACGAGTATGGTCAGCAACACGGAAGCGCCTCTTCTCACTGATGAGCCGTTACCTCAGGATATCGACAGCAGGTCTGTGTTGCATAACACAGGCACTGTTATCTCCGTGCGCGGTAGTGTTGTGGATGTTGTATTTGATAGGCAGTTACCGCCGATTCGCTCTCTGTTAAAGACCGGCGCTGAAAAGCAGATTCTGATAGAGGTGTTTTCACAACTGGATCAGCAGCGGGTGCGCTGCATCGCTTTGACGCCGACTCAGGGGTTATCCCGTGGCATGGTGGTTGAAGACAGCGGCGGTCCGCTTCAGTCGCCGGTGGGCAAAGGGATCTTGTCGCGTATGTTCGATGTGTTTGGCAACGCGACTGACCGGCAGCCAGCACCCACCGACATTCAGTGGCGTTCCGTACATAACGTACCCCCACCGCTCTCCCAGCGCGCCACTAAAACCGAAGTATTCGAAACCGGTATCAAGGTGATCGATGTACTGATGCCATTGGAACGGGGCGGTAAGGCGGGTCTGTTTGGTGGTGCGGGTGTCGGCAAAACAGTACTGCTGACCGAGATGATTCATAACATGGTCGGGCAGCATGCCGGGGTGAGTATATTTTGTGGTATTGGCGAACGCTGCCGCGAGGGTGAAGAGCTCTATCGTGAGATGAAAGCAGCAGGCGTACTGGACAATATGGTGATGGTGTTCGGTCAGATGAATGAACCGCCCGGTGCGCGCTTTCGGGTGGGTCATGCGGCGCTGACGATGGCTGAATATTTTCGCGATGATGAGCATCGGGATGTGCTGCTACTGATCGACAATATCTTTCGTTTTATCCAGGCGGGTATGGAGGTCTCCGGTTTAATGGGGCAGATGCCTGCGCGCCTGGGTTATCAGCCAACCATGGGCACCGAGCTGTCCCAACTGGAAGAGCGTATTGCCAATACCGGCAGCGGTGCGATCACCTCAATTCAGGCGGTCTATGTGCCCGCCGATGATTTTACTGATCCCGCCGCCGTGCATACCTTTTCTCATCTCTCAGCGTCCATCGTGTTATCACGCAAACGGGCCAGTGAGGGACTTTATCCTGCTATTGATCCATTGCAGTCGAGCTCGAAAATGGCCACCCCGGGGGTAATTGGTAAGCGCCATTATGACCTGGCACAACAGATACGCAGCACCCTGGCTCACTATGCGGAACTCAAAGATATTATCGCGATGCTGGGGATGGAGCAGTTATCACCGGAAGATCATAAAGTGGTGGGACGCGCCCGTCGATTGGAGCGCTTTCTGACACAGCCATTTTTCACCACCGAGCAGTTCACCAGTATGTCGGGCAAGCTGGTCAGTCTTGAGGATGCACTGGAGGGTTGTGAACGTATTCTGCGTGACGAGTTTAAGGACTATCCGGAAAAAGCACTCTACATGATCGGCTCGATTGATGAAGCCCGCAAAGATGTTGAACCGGTAGCGACGGAGGAAGGCAACGATGTCAGCAGCACAGATGACACTTAAAATTATTCTGCCCTATAAGGTTTTTGCTGAGGAGCATCAGGTGCAGCGGATCGTTGCAGAAACCCCTGCGGGTTCTTTCGGTATCTTGCCCCACCGGCTTGACTGTGTGGCATCACTGACGGCGGGCATCCTGGTTTTTCAGACTGAAGGTGAGGAGGAAAGCTACGTCGCCGTTGATGAGGGTGTGCTGGTTAAATCTGGCTTTGATGTGCGGGTCTCTGTACGTAACGCCATCGGAGGTATGCAACTGAGCCAGTTGCGTGAGGCGGTCGAACAGGAATTTATGCAGCTTGATGATGAGGAGCGACAGTTGCGTTCGGTGTTGGCAAAAATGGACAGCGGTTTTATCCGACGCCTGGTGTCACTGCATCAGGACAGAGCGTCGTGATGCGTGATAAGCCTGAAGTAGAGAACAAGCCTGAGGCAGAGAATAAGCCTGAAGTAGAAAGTATGGCTGAGGCTGAGAATAAGCCTTGCGGATCAGGTAACACTGAGTTTAGCCAACAGGTGGGAAGCCGGGCCGAACGTAAACTCAAGGCTCAGCGACATGTCAATAAAACGGTCTGGTCGGGTCTGGGAATGATGGGGCTGATTGGCTGGTCGGTGGCCATACCAACCCTGCTGGGTGCGGCGCTCGGCGTCTGGTTGGATAAAGAGTATCCGGGGGGGCGCTCCTGGACACTGATGTTACTGGTCGTGGGTCTCTGTCTCGGTTGTTTCAATGCCTGGCGCTGGGTTGATAAAGAGGACCGGGAGATTCACCGACATGAGGAGGGAGATGATCTTGATTGATTATATGATGAGTATCTTTGTCGAAGGGAGCTTTGTCGATGGGAGCTATGCCTCGCTGGCCGGATCACTTCTGGCAGGGGCGTTGCTGGGCCTGTTTTATTTCGCGGGGCTGTGGTGGACCGTGCGGCAACTGGGCTCCAGTCAACATGTTGCGCTGCTGTTTCTGTGTAGCATGCTGGTGAGAACCGGCATCGTCGTGGTTGGCTTCTATTTTATTCTGGGGGACAGCTGGCCGGGCCTGGTCGCCGGTCTGCTGGGGTTTGTTGCGGTACGCACAGTGGCGATGCGATGGGTTGCTAAAACAGAATCTGTCCATCCCTCAGAACAGAAGCGTCATTATGCACCTTAGTCCCGATCAGATTATTTTCTGGCAGATGGGCTTTGTGAAGCTCAACTCCACTATCGTGTTTACCTGGGCGGTGATGCTGGTACTGGTGATCGGTTCTGTACTGATCACCCGGAAACTATCGACCGATCTGCATCGCTCGCGCTGGCAAAACCTGCTGGAAGTGGTGGTTATCAACATCAGCAAGCAGATAGAAGAGGTTGGCCTGAGTGATCCTCGTAGCTATCTTAGCTTTCTGGGCTCGCTGTTTCTGTTTATCGCTGTCTCTGCACTCGGGACCATAATTCCCGGTTTTGAACCGCCCACCGGATCACTTTCCAGCACGGCGGCACTGGCTCTCTGTGTGTTTGTGGCGGTGCCACTGTACGGCATTCAGGAGCAGGGGGTGAGCCGCTATCTCTCCTCCTATGCAAAGCCGACCTTTATCATGTTGCCGTTTAACATTATCAGTGAAGTGTCACGGACTCTGGCCCTGGCGGTGCGTCTGTTTGGCAACATGATGAGTGGTGCCATGATTATTGCGATTCTGCTTAGTATTACGCCGTTTTTGTTTCCCATCGTCATGACGCTGCTGGGACTGCTGACCGGCATCGTGCAGGCCTATATCTTTTTTATTCTGGCAACCGTGTATATCGCAGCGGCAACCCGGTCACAAAAACCGGCAAATCAAACGGCTGCAGATAAGCCCGATTTAAAAAGTCATAAAGCGGAGTCAGAGCAATGAAGCCACGACTCACACAATCACCGCAACAATCATTAAGACGACCTTTAATATGATCTATGGAGATACTATGGACAGCATGACTATTATTGCAATGGTATCAATTATCACTGCCGGACTTACCATCGCTATCGGTGTGATTGGGCCCTCGCTGGGCGAGGGCCGGGCGGTTGCCGTTGCGCTTTCCTCATTAGCACAGCAACCAGATGCGTCAGCTACGATCACCCGCACACTGTTTGTGGGTCTGGCGATGATCGAATCCACGGCGATCTACTGCTTTGTGGTGTCGATGATTTTGTTGTTTGCTAACCCCTTTTGGAATTTTGCCGTCACTCAGGTTGCAGGTAAATAAGTCATGCTAATCGACTGGTTTACCGTCACGGCTCAGGTGATCAATTTTCTGGTGCTTGCGTGGTTACTAAAGCGTTTTCTCTACCAACCTATTCTCACCGCGATCGATGCCCGTGAAAAAAGGATTGCGACTGAACTCGCCAGTGCCGCTGCGACAAAGAGTGGGGCAGAGGCCCTGCGCGACAAATATCAACAGAAAAATTCAGCGTTCGACAAACAACAGTCTGAGCGCATGAGTCAGCTAACCGAGGAGGTGGCCGCTGAGCGGGCGCGCCTGCTTGAAGGCGTCAGAGCTGAGTCGGAAACCTTGCGCAGCAGGTTACAGTCCGCACTGAAAAACGAGCAGCATAACTTAAAGCAGGCGTTGAGCCAGCGCACCCGGGAAGAGGTATTTGCGATAGCGCGTAAGGCGCTCGGCGATCTTGCCGGAACGACGCTGGAAGCCCGTATAACAGATGTTTTTATTCGGCGCTTAGAGACATTAGATGATGAGGAGATAATGCAGTTTAAGTCAGCGTTTTCATCCTCCGGTCAGCCATTAGTGGTTCGCACAGCCTATCCCTTGCCAGAAGAGCAGTGCGCGCTGCTTGAAACCGCGATCAGGACAAAAATAGGTGAGAGTGTGAAGATCGGGTTTGCCACTGAAACGGATCTGGTGAGCGGTATTGAGATCAGGACTGAGGGGCAGAAAATTGCGTGGAGTATTGACGACTATCTGGTCGCACTGGCGGATAGTGTTGACGCCTTGTTACGATCCTCCGACCCTGTCGAGGAGGGTGCTGATCAGGTAAACAGACCGTCGCAAGCAGGACAGGACACCCATGAAAAAGGCGCCTGAATTGCTACAAACGATGTTTGACGACACTTTCTCCGCGTTGCAACAGGCCCGGCAATCTTTTGACGCTGAGTTGAAGCTCTGCGAAGTGGGTACTATCACCAGTATCTCCACCGGTATAGCCAACGTGTCCGGATTGCCCGGCGTGGGCTTTGAAGAGGTGCTTCAGTTTCCCGGTGAGATCTATGGCATCGCCTTCAATGTCGATGAAGATGAGATCGGCGTTGTGCTGCTGGGAGACTACTGGCATCTGCAGGCCGGTGATGAAGTTAAACGCTGTCATCATCTGGTTGATGTGCCGGTGGGAGAGGGGCTTATCGGGCGCATTATCAATCCGATAGGCCAGCCGCTGGACGGCAAAGGCGATCTGGTTGCTACCTCGCGTCTGCCCGTTGAACGGCCATCTCCCGCGATTATGGATCGTGCCCCTGTCAGTGTGCCTTTACAAACCGGTATTAAGGTGATTGATGCACTTATTCCGGTGGGTCGGGGACAGCGTGAGCTGATTCTCGGAGACCGGCAGACCGGCAAGACCGCGATAGCGCTGGATACCATACTCAATCAACGTGACCAGAATGTGCTCTGCGTTTACTGCGCTATTGGTCAGCGTGCCTCCGGGGTTGCCAAAGTGATTGCCCGGCTGCGTGAACAGGGTGCTCTGGAGTACACCATCGTCGTGGTGACCGAAGGTAATGACCCGCCCGGCCTGGCGTATATCGCGCCCTATGCGGCAACCAGTATTGCTGAATATTTTATGCTGCAGGGGCGCGATGTACTGATTGTCTATGATGATCTGACGCATCACGCCCGCGCTTATCGGGAACTGTCACTGTTGCTGCGTCGTCCTCCCGGCCGTGAAGCTTTTCCCGGAGATATATTTTATATCCACTCGCGGCTGCTGGAACGCGCCACCCGGTTGCGCCCGGAGCTGGGGGGCGGATCACTCACCGCACTGCCGATTATTGAAACCGAGGCGCAGGATATCTCCGCCTATATTCCGACTAATCTGATCTCGATCACCGATGGTCAGATCTATCTTTCGCCATCGCTGTTTGAACTGGGTGTATTGCCCGCAGTGGATGTCGGAAAATCTGTTTCCCGTGTGGGGGGTAAAGCACAACGCGCCGCCTACCGTGCGGTTGCCGCCGACCTCAAACTGGCTTATGCGCAGTTCGAAGAACTGGAAACCTTTGCCCGTTTTGGCGCACGTCTGGATGATGACACACTGGAAGTGATTGAACATGGCCGCCGTATTCGCGCCTGTCTTAAACAGCCGGAATTTACCCCGGTTGGCATGGCCGCACAGATTGCCATACTGCTGGCGCTGACCGAACAACTGTTTGACAAGATACCGCTGGAGCAGATGCCTGCTGCAGAGTTGGCGGTGCGCAACGGCGCAACAGAACTGCCTGCCGGGGTTGTGGAGCGTTTGGCGCATGCAGATAAGCTGAGTGACCCGGATCGAACCGCGATTGTGCAGCTCGCGCGGGACGCATTGACAGCGTTTATGCCAGATCAGGAGAGTGGGAGCATATGAGTGACAGTGTTGCCAGTCTGCGGCACAAAATAGACAGTGCGGAAGAGCTCGAATCGGTGGTGCGGACGATGAAGGCGATGGCGGCATCGAGTATTACTCAATATGAGAATGCGGTCCGCTCGCTGGATGATTATTACCGAACAGTGCAATTAGGGTTATCCGCCTGTTTCAAACAAGATAACCTGTCCGGCGCGATAACCGGCAGGGAGGCGCCCGGTACCGCTGCGATTGGCGTGATCGTGTTCGGCTCAGATCAGGGGCTGGTGGGTCAGTTCAATGAAGCGATGGTCGAGTTTGTAGAGCATACACTGGCACCGTTGTCGGGTAAAAAAATCCTCTGGGCGGTGGGTGAACGTCTTCAGTCGCGCCTTTCGGAAACCCGTCTGAAGCAGGAGCCAGGTTTTACTCTGCCTAACTCGATTCATGCGGTGACTGCGCTGGTGGGCCAGATTCTTATTGCGCTTGAAGCGCGGCGGGAAGCGGGCAGCATTGAACGGGTCTATCTGTTTCATCACAGCCCGCGTGCCGATGCGATCTATACCCCGATGAGTCAACAGCTGTTACCACTGGATCAAGCCTGGCGGGATGAGCTGGTTAACATCCCCTGGCCTGCCAGCAACCTCCCCGAAGTGATGCCGGATCGACAAGCTACCTTGCGGGCATTGGTACGTGAATATCTGTTTGTCAGCCTTTTCAGAGCCTGTGCTGAATCACTTGCCAGCGAAAATGCCAGTCGTCTGGCGGCGATGCAGCGGGCAGAAAAAAATATCGATGAACTACAAGACGATCTTAACTTAACCTTTCACCGTCTGCGCCAGAGCAGTATCGATGAAGAACTGTTTGATGTGCTTTCCGGGTTTGAAGCGCTGAACTAGTGGGACGACGCCCGGCTCAGAATGCTTTGAAGGGATGTTCGGGTAGTAAGAATAACTGTTTCAGAAAGGTTTTTTTCAAAAAAAACGGGAAATTACCGGTGTAATTTCCCGCTGTCGTTATTATCTGGATTGTAGAGCGTCATCCCTGACAGGTCTTAATGCTCCTGCGTGACAACTATTTAGTTACTACCGGCGACCGGTTTGGTACCTATCATCTCAATGTCAACACGGCGGTCGAGCTGTAAACAGGCCTTGGTTCTTGAGACGGTCATCCCTTTACATTCACCCGTTTCGGAGGGGGCTGTTTCGCCTTTACCTATCGCAGTAATGCTGTTTGCCGGGACCCCTTTGCTGACCAGGTAATCTTTAACCGATTGGGCGCGGCGTTCTGAGAGCTTTTGGTTATAAACGTCGGAGCCGATGCGATCGGTGTGGCCGGTGACCTCAATGGTCTCGTAGGTTGTACTGTTAAGCTGTTGCACCAGGTTGTCCATCAACGCCATGCCCTCAGGTTTCAGTGCAGACTTGTCGAAAGCAAACAGCGCACTGCCTGAAAAACTTATTTTTTTGCGTAACGGCGGCGCTGGCGCTGGCGCTGGGGCCACGACAGGAGCAGGAACAACCGCAGCTACCGGTTTGTAAGCCGGGTCGCAGGGCTCACGATAGCTTGCAGGTGACCACTCACTTATGTGCCAGCACAGACCATCACTGCTCATCACGTTTTTACCGTTGCTGTCGACCAGATAACCTTCGGCCATTGCGGTTAGCGGAATCAGCGCTATTGATGCAACGGCTGCAATCGCTAGTTGTGAAATGTGTTGTCTAATTGGTTTCATGCACTTATTCCTTTAATGAACGTCAAACTGAGAAAATATTCGAGTAATTGGCATCGCAGAGATATTTTGCCAGGCGGCACCACCCTGAGTTAATGCGTTTACTGTTTTTGTGCAACGCATGAATGAGTATAGTCTACTGATCCATATTCGCATCGTCTGTTTGCCACCGCACATAGCGCAACAATAAAACAGCCTGAAAACGCACAGCTACGCTAATAACCTTTGCCCCGGCGCCACTATGTAATGTGCGGTAACGCACAGACTGATGTTATTCCTGCGGATAAATTGTTATATGACTGACCGTTGAGAGCTGTCCGGTTAACCTTTTTCGAACAGTTCGACAGAGCACCAACACGGAGGTTTAATATGCGCATAGATACAGCAGCAGGTCACTGGAAACAGTTTACTGGCAAAGTGAAAGCTGAGGGGGGCAAGCTTAGTGGTAATTATGTCAACCTGATAAAAGACGAAGATGTCGCGGAGTACTAGGAGTACAAGATGGAGCCGTATAATGCCAGCCCCATCAATAGCTGATATACGATTGGCGTTCACCAACGTGAGTCAGGTAAGCGATTACCTGCAACTATTGAAGCTCCGTTATTATCACTACACCCTGGTCGACGCTCGTCAGATCTGGTTGAGAGGGTTGTCGTGTTGACGAGTGAGCTGAGCTTTCGCGCGGTCATCGATGCGTCCCCACTGGGTATTTTCGTTTCCGATGCAGAGGGCGGTTGCATCTATACCAATGCTGCATATCAGAGGATCTCGGGGTTGTGCTTTACTCAGGCGTTGGGCACTCGCTGGAGCATAGCTATCCACCCCGAGGATCGTCAGCGGGTCATCACGGATTGGCATTCTGCAGCCCACAGCGAAGCGCCATTACGTACTGAGTTTCGCTTTCAGCGCAAAGATGGCAGTGTGGTGTGGACGCGCGTCAATAGCGCCGTTATCAACGATGGGACCTCGCGGCATGGTCATGTGTTGACGGTAGAGGATATCAGTGAGCGAAAAGCAACGGAGTTCGAACTGCTGGCGGCGGAAGAAGAGTTGTTTGAGGAGAAGGAGCGAGCTCAGGTTACCCTTAACTCCATCGGTGACGCTGTGCTGGCTACCGATCTTCTCGGCAACGTCACCTATCTGAACCTGGCCGGTGAGGTCATGACTGGCTGGTCTGGCGAGGAGGCATTGGGTCAACCGTTGACGACGGTGTTTAATATTATCGATGGCAGTACCCGCCAGCCCGCTGATAACCCGGCACGGCGAGCCCTTTATGAGGATCAGACCGTGGGGCTGGCGGCTAATTGTGTGCTGATTCGGCGCGATGGGTTTGAATCCGCTATCGAGGACTCAGCCGCACCTATCCATAAACGGGACGGCCAGGTGGCCGGCGCAGTGATTGTATTTCACGATGTTAGTCAGTCGCGGGCGATGGCCGCGAAGATGACTCACCTGGCGCAACATGATTTTCTTACGGGTTTGTCCAATAGAGCATTGCTGACAGAACGACTTTCTCAGACGATCGGGCTGTCCAACCGGCACAGTAAACAGGTTGGGTTGCTGTTTATCGATCTGGATAATTTTAAACACATTAATGACGCACTGGGCCATACAGTCGGTGATCAACTTTTAAAGTCAGTTGCTGCCCGTCTGGTTGCTTACGTACGCAGCACCGATGTGGTTTGTCGCCAGGGGGGTGACGAGTTCGTTATCCTGCTGCCTGAAATTGAAAAAAACCAGGATGCGGGGCTGGTAGCAGAAAGCTTGCAAGTCGCGTTTGATACGCCCCATCTCATCGACGGACATGAACTTTATGTGACCCTTAGCATCGGCATTAGCGTCTATCCGGATGACGGCTGTGATGCGGAGAGTGTGATGCAGAATGCGGATACCGCCATGTTTCATGCCAAGAAAAACGGCCGCAACAATTATCAATATTTCCAGGCAGAGATGAATATTCAGGCAGTGCATCGCCGGGCCATCGAAAGTAGCCTGCGCCGCGCCCTCACGGAAAACGAATTCCTGCTGCACTTCCAGCCGCAGATCAATCTGGCTAGCGGGGCGATGGTCGGGGCTGAGGTGCTTATTCGCTGGCAGGATCCTGAGCTCGGGCTGCTTTATCCGGATCAGTTCGTGCCCATCGCGGAAGAGTGCGGTCTGATTGTGCCGATTGGTAACTGGGTTCTACGGGAAGCGTGTCAGCAGGTACAAGAGTGGTTGAATGCCGGTTTGTGTGCGGTGCCTGTGGCGGTCAATATTTCCGCAGCAGAGTTCAGGAATAAGGGGTTTCTCGCCGGTATCACCCGCATTCTGCAGGAAACGGGTCTGGACCCTGGTTATCTTGAGCTGGAGCTGACTGAAAGTATCCTTATGCAGGATGTTTCCACTGCTGTGTCATTGCTGGAGGCACTTAAAGAGATGGGGGTTCGGCTGGCGATTGACGACTTTGGCACCGGCTATTCAAGCCTGAGTTATCTGAAACGCTTTCCGATCAGTACTCTGAAAATCGACCAGTCTTTTGTGCACGATATCGTCACCGATATGGACGATGCGACCATTGTGATGGCGGTGATCGGTATGGGGAGAAACCTCAAACTGCGGGTCATTGCCGAGGGGGTGGAAACGGACGAGCAGCTTGCGTTTCTGCGCAGTCATCAGTGTGACGAGGCACAGGGCTTTCATTTCAGTCAAGCATTGTCAGTGACAGAGTTTAGCCGGCTGATTCAAACAGACAAACGCTGATATCCGTCGGTCGTTCGCTAATTTTTTAAATCCCGGTTCCGGGTTATGTCGAGCACGACAAACAAGGTGTGGAGCAATTACTCTGTATGTACGTCAGCAGACAGACGGCGAAGAGATCTCTCCTTTAAAATATGACTTCGACGCCATTGAATGCACGCTTCATTCTGACGATGCGATCTTGAATAGTATGACTTACGAATACACTTTATGGAGTACGGTATGACAACTGAAACACAGGAAACACGGGATCAGCTGGTCGAGGATTTCAAGAAGGTCATTGATGATGCTGAAGAGTTGCTTAAGTTCACCGCGAATGAGACCGGTGGAAAAATTGCTGGGGTACGTGAACGCGCCGAAGTGAATCTGCGTGAGGCGCGGCGCAAACTCAATGTGCTGGAGGATGATCTTATCGTCAAGACCAAAGCCGCAGCCAAAGCGACGGATCAACTGGTGCATCAAAACCCGTGGCAGGCGATGGCGATTGCCGGTGCTGTTGGTTTACTACTGGGTATGTTAAGCGGTCGGCGCTAGACATATGACGAACAGCGACAGTGGTGCACAACCCTCCAAATCCCGATCACAGGGACTGCTGGCTTCGCTGCAGCGGTTGCTTGGCACTTCTGTTGAGGTTCTGCGTACCCGGGTAGAAATTCTGTCTACGGAGCTGGAAGAAGAGGGGATCAGAGTTCGGGAACTGTTTATCCTCCAGCAGGTGTCGCTGTTCTTTCTTGGACTGGGACTGTTACTGGCGACTATTCTCATCGTCCAGTTATTTTGGGATAGCTATCGTCTGACCGCACTGGCAGCCTTCGCCTTGTTATATCTGCTGGTTGGCTTCATTAGCGCTTGGGTATTGAAGCGTAAGCTGAGAAACCGTCCACCGCTATTTAGCGCGAGTCTGGCGGAACTGCGCAAAGATGTTGAACGCCTGGAGTCCGGGTTATGAGTACACGTAAGCAATATCTGCAGCGACATCGCGAGACGCTGGTGTTGCAGGCCACTGTGCAGCGCAATGAGTTATCCACTATCGCAACCCATTTGCAAACACAGCTGCAGTGGGTCGACAGAGTCTATGCTGTTGGGCAGGCACTGCGTGCACACCCATCACTGGTGGTGGCTACAGGTACCTTGCTTGTGTTTGCAACCCGGTCCAACCGGTTGCACCGGATTGGACAGCTGGTTCGTGCATGGGGAATCTTCAGCATGGTACGCTATCAGTATGCCCGATTCTGGCCCTTCAGAACGCGCTGAAAAGTGTCACTTTCGTACTCAACTTCTCTTCTCTAAATGCGACTGGCGGTGATGGTAAAGGACGCCCGTCAAAAGGCAGATGCCCGTTCTGACATCCGCCGGTACCAACCATAAACGCTGCCCGGGATTACTTACGTATAGCCAGTAATAAACCACCAATCACTAGCGCTCCGACTCCAGCCCATATTGGTATATTGACCGTCTTCGTATCCTTCACAGTTAACTCTAATGGGCCTACTTTGGCTGTTTGGGTATCCTGGGTGTATGTGAACCCCCCATAGATCAAGCCGAGGCTGCCAGCCACGATCAGCAGGATGGCTAAGATTTTTATTCCACTCATTTTGTTATTCCTGGTGATACAAACATTGTGAAGTTATCAAGTTAACTAGGTTATCCGTCTACCCTTAATCACACGCAGCACCACAACGATGACAGCCAGTACCAGGAGGATATGAATAAATCCACCTAAGGTATACGAAGAAACCAAGCCCAGGAGCCAAAGGACAACTAAGAAAATTGCAATTGTTTCAAGCATTTTCGTCACTCCATTACTGTGTATTAAGGGTGTTTTTAGTCGTGTTTAGTTAACTGTTCATCTGCGTTAATGACTGTGAGTGAGGCGTGCAGAACCGGGTGGTCTTGCAAATTCAGCTTAGCAATGAAGAACACCCACGTCTGTCTGTTAGCACACACTATTTCTCATAGTCAGATGCCTCTCGGGCCTTCCTTTATGGTTCCGGTAGCGAGTTGCTGAAGCGGGAGTTTGATCGCCTGCTACCGGAAGTGAATATTCCGCAATCACAGACAAACACTGCCGGGCTTTTCTCTGCATGATGTTGAGCATTCTTAACTGTTATCAGGTATAGATCAGAATAACCACATAGTGACTGATACTGCCCCCCAGTACGAATAGGTGCCACACTCCATGCATCTAGGGGTAGCGCTGGTCAAGGGCGTAAAAGACCACTCCCGATGAATAGAGGATCCCGCCGGTTAACAGCCACACGAAGCCCGCCTGTGGCAGGGCCGCGAGTAGTGGCCTGATTGCCAGCAGGATTAACCAGCCCATCACAAAATACAGGCCCATCTGCAGTACCCGCTTGCTAAACCGCGGCAGTGCATCGAGCACCAGTCCTACAGATGCCATACTCCATATCGCAGCGAGCATCCACCAACCTACGACACCCTTGAGTGTAATCAGCATGAAGGGGGTATAGCTACCGGCGATCAGCAGATAGATGGCCTGATGATCGAGCATACGAAACACTCGTTTAGCAGATCCAGGGGGCAGCCCATGGTAAATCGTGGAGATCGAGTAGAGCAGAAAGAGCGTCACGCCATAAATACTGAACGACACTATGCGGTACGTATCCCCATCCTGTAATGCGACCAGAATCAGCGCAACGGCACCCACCAGTGCCAGCGCGGCACCGATCAGATGTGAAATACTGTTGAAACGTTCGGTCTTGTTCATCACGGATGTATACGGTTTTTTCAAGCAAAAGGGAGTGCTGGTGCAGCCCGGGTCTGTAACGTTATCGCCGGGCACTGTAATCTAATAAAAGTTACCTGCAATAGAGTTTAATTTCTGTACGGTATTGCACATTGTACTATGGACAAAAAAACGCTCTTTCTGCTGACAAATGAGGGGTTTGTAAAGGGGTTGCTGACGGCACTGAATATACGTGCCTGATAGTTTTACGGTGCTCTTAGCCTAGTATTCGGGTATAGGCGGCTATCTCTGCTGTGTAGCATCCACACGACGCAGCTTCCAGATTTATGCGGTGGAGAACAGTGATCTCCCCGCGGCTATAACGGATCAGTTTACGCTGCTGCAGAGCAGAGGCGGCTTTGGTGACGCCCACACGACGCACGCCCAGCATGTAGGCGAGGAACTCATGGGTTATATGAAATGTATCTGAATGTGCGCGGTCTTGTGTCATCAGCAGCCACCGGGCGAGGCGGGCCTCGATCATATGGAAATGGCTGCAGGCGGCGGTTTGTGCGATTTGACCCAGCATCACGTAGAGATAGCACTGCAGTACCCGCCGTAGTGTGGGGTTTCGCTCTATTTCGCGCTGAAACGGGTCTGCTTCCATGCGAAGCGCCATGCCTGCTCCCTGTACCAAAGCATGTAGCGGTGATATGTCGACACCCAGTATAAGAGATATTCCAAGCATCCCTTCATCGCCAACCAAGCCTACTTCCATAGGAGCACAGTCGGCAGTGGTGGGTGTCACCAGAGAAATGAAACTGTCGGTGGGGAAATACACGTGGCTGATAGGTTCGCCGGGTTCGGCCAGAATATCAGCAAACACCAGTTCAACCGGTGTGCAGTTTGCCAGAAAGTGCTGCCTGTCTTTGCGCGTCAAAGTTTCGAGCAGGTGGTTTTTTCCCTGAGCGAGCATTGGATGCGGCATATTATTCTCCTGATGATGGGCACGGTTGGGTAAGCTAAAGCGATGCTCGCATGTTGTTAATACAGGGCGTGCAGGAACTCGTTTTCATTAAAGTGTTTTGCCCAGGCATGAAGTCAAAATTGGTGCTCCCGTGAAGGTGAACAAGCTATTGATCTGTTACCGATACGTTTATCGTCGGGTGATGGTTTTGCTGTTGTTTTTGGTCTTTCGGCGGTGATCCATTAAGGATGAATGCAAACTGCATCTGACTTTTTACAGGTCTATCGATTGATGCGGGATATTTTGGTGCCATCGATACTGACCCCTGCCATCAATCCCTGTTGGCTGAAGATGAAGGCATAAGCATCATCCCTCAATGACGATGTAGACAGGTTCTTTACCATGCCGTCGTCAACCACAACGAGGGTAGGCCCCACGCCAATCTCCCAACCTTTCGATTCTTTGAGATAATTAAGGGCACTATCCGTCATGAAAAAGACAGCGTAACCATAGGGCTGGGTTCCGGGCTGCAGGTCTGATGATCCGGAAACAGAATTGTAATAATCAACAATGAGTGATCCCTGGATTAACTCCCCTTCGCCATAGCTGCCACCGAACACCAGACCTGTCTTCACGATATGTGGAAATACGAGTACAGCTTTGGCATTCTGCAACAGTGTTTTAGTAAAGGGTTGGGTTTCATAAAGGGTTTTCAGGGCCTGCTGGGACTCCTTGTCGAGGTCCTCTGCGCTTGCTGCACCGGCCTGTGCCATTGTGCTCATCAAGACGATGGCGACTGCCGAGAACATCAGTGTGCTGAAATAACTGCTAATTTTGTACATCTTCAGACTCCCTTATCGGTTGAGCATAAGTCGTTGGATTGTATTAAGTTGAAATTCGACTGTGGGATCAAAGGTAGTCGTATGCATAGGCTTAGTCTGTTCGTTGTCGTACATACTACTGTACTGACCTCTGTTTAAAGTGACTGGCTAAGGATAAGCAGGAACATGGTTTTACACGAACGGAGGTGCATGTTCATATACAGGAGTAGAAGGGGGGGATTCAGCCAGAGGCCGATCCGAAGTGTTTCATGAGGGAATCTCTTCATCCCTCAATGTTTTTCAGGGTGATATAATCTCTGAATCGTATTAGAACAACCTGCAATCATAGTTTCCTGAGTATATTTCAACGCATGAATGATAACGACGATTTACATTGGATGGAACATGCGCTGCGATTGGCTCAGCTGGCGGCTGATGTCGGCGAGGTGCCAGTTGGTGCGGTGGTGGTGCTGGACGGGCAGGTGCTTGGTGAGGGCTGGAACCAGCCGATCTCCGGCCATGATCCAACCGCTCATGCTGAAATTATGGCGCTGCGTGAGGCTGCTGCGAAGATCGCCAATTATCGTCTGGCGGGGGCTACGCTCTATGTCACTATCGAGCCTTGTACGATGTGTGCCGGAGCGATTATCCATGCCCGGGTAAAGCGGGTCGTGTTTGGTGCGTCTGAACCCAAGGCAGGTGCGGTTATTAGTAATGCTCTGATGTTTGATCAGTCATGGATGAATCACTGGCCTGAATATACCGGAGGGGTGATGGCGGAACAGTGCAGCGATGCCATCAGTGCTTTTTTTCGTCAGCGACGCGCTGAAAAAAAGGCTGCCAAGCAGGCCGAAAAAACGTCAGCCGTTCGACCTCAGTGACGGGTTTTAAACACTGCTTTATAAAGTAGGCTTCCTCTCACGCATACTCTCTTTGCGTGCCAACAGGGTGCCATCCCCTTCGGTACGTTGTTGTATCCACTGGATCAGATCGGCCCACATTCTGTCGATATCGTTTTGCCCGGGCATAATGCCGGCATGTTTTAGTTCGATAGTCATCACGGGAATCTGTTTGACAAACCAGCCATAGTTACCGAGTGAACCAGGGTAGGTGCCCAGCTGTTTTAACTGCAGTGGACCGAGGTTTCGTGGTGGGGTGATTGTGCCATCGTAGTCCAATATTCCGTGGGGCGCATGAACGGAAACGATGACGTCGGGTCGTAGCCGGTCGATCAGTTGGTGGATCGCCTGGGTTTCCGGTTCGCTCAGAGGTTTGGTTCCGGGGTAATAGCGGGCACGTTTTCTGGCGTAATTTTGCCAGTGCTGCAGGGGATCAATCGACGTTTCTGCCGGGATAAAATTACGGTTTAGATCGACTTTATTGGCATTCACCCGGGTCGATTTATTTTGCAGTAGTCCGTCCGGGTTGGTCAGGGGCATAAAGTGCCAGTCGAAAGTGCCGTTGTGGCTTTCCTGCAATATTTTCAGCCATTTAAACGAGATGCTGACACTTGAGTATTCATCGCCATGGATACCCCCGAGAAACAGAATTCTGGGGGGATCTTCCCGGTTCGGGGATGCCGGAAAATGTTTTTCTAACAGTGGCAGGTGGTTGTGTGAATAAAAGCGAGGGGGCGAAAATTCAGCCGCGAGACACTCTTCTGCAGAGACACTGCCAAGTTTTTCACCGATCTGTTTGCAGATGCTGATAACATCTTCATGGGGACCGGTGACCACTTCAGGTGTAAAGGTTTTATCAGGCGCATTTTCTATTGTAGCGGCTGTCTTTACCTGTGAGATTGTTTCTGTTTTAGCGTCTGTTTCAGTGGGTATTTTAGGCTGAGTATCTGATGTAAGAATAGCTTCGATCTTAGCATCCGTATCGACTTCAGAGACCGCTGGTGTGTCTGAGGTATTTGCTAGCTTCGAGGCTGTTGTTGGTAACACTGTCTCGATGTCAGGCTCTCTATGCGCTTGTAACACAGAGATTTGTTTTTGATCAGCAATAGTTATCTGGTTTGATTGACTATTGGTTTCTGAGTGTGAGGCATCGGTGTAAAGTGACAACGGGTCTGCAGGTTCACTAAGCGCAGGTGGAACCATACCGAGAGTCAGTCCGGTGACAAGTATCGTTATCATTCGATGAAACATGGGGTCTGGCTTACTCTGCAGGATAGTGTAGACCTGCATTGTAATGGGCTTTTCTACGGATATGGAGATCTGCTCGCACGAATGATGAAAAAAACCGCCGACTAAAGCGGGACAGGTATCACAGTTCCGTGCTGATCAGAGTGTTGAGGGAATAGTATCGATCATCTCCTGTACTGCATCTGCACCATTATCCTGAGAGGCCCCTGGCATGAAGATTTCGCCCTCATTTTCGGCCGGGCCTAGCGGCGGCTTAGCGGCTTCTATCTTGGCTTTTCGCAGTTCCCAGTCGAGCAGGTCGTAATAGTTACGGATGTTTTTGACATACAATACGGGCTCATAGCCCCGGGCATATCCGTGGCGTACGCTTTGAAAGTATTCTTTCTGGGTCAGTAGTGGCAGAAACTCTTTTACATCACTCCACTTATCCGGGTCTCTGCCCGCGCGGGCGGTCAGAACACGAGCGTCTTCAAGGTGGCCATAGCCTATATTGTATGAGGCCAGCGCAAACCAGATCCGCTCTTTACCCTGGATTCTGTCAGGGATTTTGCCCATAACTTTCTCCAGATAGTGGGCACCTCCCATGACGCTTTGTACGGGATCAGTGCGGTCGGCGACCCCTACTTCTTTCGCGGCTGCCTGGGTTAGCATCATGATTCCTTTAACCCCAGTGGGTGAAACGGCATTCGGATTCCAGTGGGATTCCTGGTATGCAATGGAGGCGAGTAGACGCCAATCGATATCGGTTTCCTGTTCAGCCATCATGAAATATTGCTCAAGTTTACAAAAACGGGTTTCCAGGTCTCTGCGAAAGGTTTCGATATCAACATAACCGAGTCGGGTTTGTCGGGTGAGGTACTTCTTTTTTAATTTAACCAGTAGTTCCTGAGTGGCTGGACGCTCAAAAAAACGCTGGGTGGCGCGTTGCAAACTCTGGTCACTTTGTTTAATCAGCAGCCAGGCGACTGGCTTGGGTTTACTCAGTGCCAGGGATTTTTTGAGACCAGGGAAATAGGATTTCTGGGCGTCGAATATAAAGTCATCACTGACGGTGTAGTCGATCTCCTGCTCATACACATCTTCAAGTAGCTCAGTAACACTGCTGGTGGTTGTTTCCTGCCACTTCAGGTAGCCGTAGGTGTTTTTCAGAGTCCGTAACAGTTCTGCATGGCTGCTATTGGCGATAACCTTGATGTTTTTATTCTCGAGATCGGCAACCGATTTTGGCTCGGGTTTGCCCTGAGTAACACGGTAGATCAGAGTGGGGGTGGAATATGCGTAGGCGGGAGAGAAAAGAAAGTTTTGGTTACGTTCATCGGTTACTGTCAGCCCGGCTGCAGCAATATGGGCGCTACGATTTTTCACCAGAGTGAATATATCACCGAAGGTATCCGGGATGATCAGCTCGAGTTCAACACCCAGGTAATCGGCGAATGATTTCAGCAACTCATATTCAAATCCGGTGGGCTCTCCGTTGTTATCCTGGTAGTAGGTTGTCGGTGTGTTAAGGGTGGCAACCCTGAGAATTCCGGTTTTCTGGATCGATTCAACCTGCGTCCTGATACTCTGGTTATAGAGGAATAGAGCGACAAACAGCGATACTGAAATCAGCAGGAAAAGTAGCTCTTTAACGTGAAATGAATTTATTCGCATAAGAAAATGGGCTTTTTCTGGTAACCAATCCGCTATTTCAGTAAAATTCGGCCTTAATTTTCTCCTACATACAACCTATCTGTTAGACACACTCAAGAGGCTTGAAACTAACATGCTGGTACTGCGTGGAGCGCCTGCTCTTTCTGCTTTTCGTCACGATAAGCTGCTGTCTGCCCTGAAATCCCGAATTGCCCACATTACCGGTGTTTACGGTGAGTTTATGCACTTCGCTGACCTGGAAAATAACCTGTCTGATCAGGAGCAAAACACGCTGGAGCGTATCCTTTGCTACGGCCCTAAAGCTAAAGTGGAAGAGCCTTCAGGTCAATTAATTTTAGTCGTACCCCGTCCGGGTACGATCTCGCCCTGGTCGTCAAAGGCGACTGATATCGCCAGAAACTGTGGCCTGCAGAGCATTAAGCGGCTGGAGCGCGGAACTGCCTATTTTGTGCATTCTGAGCAGCCACTGAACGATGCGGAGCTGGATGAGGTGCGTGCTGCACTCCATGATCGGATGGTTGAGGCGACGCTTAACGCGGTCGATGATGCATCACAACTGTTCCGTGCTGATCAGCCAGCCCCTTTGACGCTGGTGGATATTCTGTCCGGTGGCCGTGATGCGCTGGTGAAAGCCAACACCGATCTGGGCCTGGCGCTGGCGGATGACGAAATCGATTATCTGGTGAGTAGTTTCGCCGAGCTGGGACGCAACCCGGCGGATGTGGAGCTGATGATGTTTGCTCAGGCAAACTCAGAACACTGCCGGCATAAGATCTTCAATGCTTCATGGGATATCGATGGTGAAGCACAGGATAAATCGCTGTTCGCGATGATCCGTAACACCAATGAGCTGGGCGGTGAGAATATTCTCTCCGCTTACTCGGATAACGCGGCTGTGATGGTAGGCTCAGAAGCGGGGCGTTTCTTCCCGAATCCTGCTACCAAAGAGTATGGCTATCATCAGGAAAGTATTGAGATCCTGATGAAGGTTGAGACTCACAACCATCCGACCGCGATTGCGCCGCACTCGGGTGCCGCCACCGGTTCCGGTGGTGAGATTCGTGATGAGGGGGCTACCGGTAAAGGCTCTAAGCCAAAAGCGGGTCTGACAGGGTTTACTGTTTCTGACCTGAAAATCCCCGGCTTTGTTCAGCCATGGGAATCTGATTATGGCAAACCCGAGCGGATCGTATCTGCCTTGGATATTATGCTAGAAGGCCCCATCGGTGGAGCGGCGTTCAATAACGAATTTGGTCGTCCGGCGCTGAACGGTTATTTCCGTACCTTCGAACAAAAGGTTAACGGTGCAGCGGGTGAAGAGGTGCGTGGTTATCACAAGCCGATCATGATCGCCGGTGGTTACGGTAACATCCGGACGGATCACGTTGATAAGGGTGAGATCGAAGTGGGTGCCAAGCTGATCTGTCTGGGTGGTCCTGCCATGCAGATCGGTCTGGGCGGTGGCGCTGCCTCTTCAATGTCTTCTGGTACTTCCTCTGCGGATCTCGATTTTGCTTCGGTACAGCGGGATAACCCGGAACTTGAACGTCGCTGTCAGGAAGTGATTGATCAGTGCTGGCAACAGGGTGATGCTAACCCGATCGCCTTTATCCATGACGTGGGTGCCGGTGGTCTGTCTAACGCGTTCCCTGAACTGGTTAAAGATGGCGGTTGTGGCGGTGACTTTGAACTGCGTAATGTGAATAACGATGAGCCGGGTATGTCGCCGCTGGCGATCTGGTGTAACGAAGCACAGGAGCGTTATGTGCTGGCGGTACAGCCGGAAGATATGGCCCGTTTTGAAGCGATCTGCGCCCGTGAACGTTGCCCCTACGCTATCGTGGGTACGGCAACGGATGAGAAACATCTGACCCTGAGCGATGCTCACTTTGAGAATAAACCGGTTGATCTGCCGATGAGCGTGCTGTTTGGTAAACCGCCAAAAATGCACCGTTCGGTTAACCGCATCAGTTATGAAGTCCCGGCCTTTGATGCCAGCGGTATCGATCTGAAAGAAGCGGCCACACGGGTACTGAACCTGCCCGCTGTTGCTTCTAAATCGTTCCTGATCACCATCGGTGACCGCTCGATTACCGGCCAGGTGGCGCGTGATCAAATGGTGGGTCCATGGCAGGTGCCGGTGGCGAACTGTGCAGTCACGACGGCATCGTTTGATACCTATGCCGGTGAAGCGATGGCGATGGGTGAGCGTACACCGCTGGCGCTGGTTGATTCGCCTGCGTCTGGCCGGATGGCTGTGGGTGAAACCGTGACCAACCTGGCATCCGCCCGCATCAGCGATATTATCGATATTAAACTGTCCGCCAACTGGATGTGTGCTGCCGGTCATCCGGGTGAAGATGAAAAACTGTATGACACCGTTAAAGCGGTGGGTATGGAGCTGTGTCCACAACTGGGAATCACTATTCCGGTAGGTAAGGACTCTATGTCGATGCGCACCGTATGGAACGATGCCGGTGAAGATAAATCGGTAACCGCGCCGACCTCGCTGATTATTACCGGTTTTGCCCCGGTACTGGATGTGCGTAAGACGCTGACGCCGCAACTGCGGACCGATGTTGAAAACACCGACCTGATCCTGCTGGATCTGGGTAACGGTCAGAATCGACTGGGTCTGTCTGCCCTAGCGCAGGTGTATAATGAAGTCGGTCAGGATGTTCCTGATGTGGATGATCCTGAGCAATTGGTAGCCTTCTTTACGGCTATTCAGGAACTCAACGAACAGGGCTTGCTGCTGGCATACCATGACCGTGCCGATGGTGGTTTGTTTACCACTATAGCGGAGATGGCATTTGCGGGGCATACCGGTGTGGATATCAACCTGGATATGCTGGCGACTGACAGCTCTGAATTTGCCGCGGCGCTGTTCTCTGAAGAGCTGGGTGCGGTTATTCAGGTTAAACGCGATGATATTCAGGCTGTACTGACTGAGCTGAACGCAGCCGGCCTGGCCGAGATTACCAAGGTGATTGGCTCGGTCAATATGGATGATGAGCTGCGGGTTCACTTTGATGATGAAGAGATCTATTCCGAGTCCCGTACCACATTGCAGCGTACCTGGGGGGAAACCTCTTACCGCATGCAATCCCTGCGGGATAACTCAGCTTGTGCCCAGCAGGAGTTTGATGGACTACTGGACAAACAAAACCCAGGCTTGAGTGCCGAGCTGACCTTTGATCAGAATGATAATGTGGCTGCACCCTATATACAGACCGGTGTGCGGCCACAGATGGCGATCATTCGTGAGCAAGGCGTTAACGGTCAGATCGAAATGGGTGCAGCCTTTGACCGCGCTGGTTTTGCTGCCGTGGATGTGCACATGAGTGACATTCTTGAGGGGCGGGTTGATCTGGATCGCTTTAAAGGTCTGGTTGCTTGCGGCGGTTTCTCCTACGGTGACGTGCTGGGGGCTGGCGAAGGTTGGGCTAAATCGATTCTGTTTAATAGCCGTGCCCGGGACCAGTTTGAAACGTTCTTTAATCGCGAAGATAGCTTCTCGCTGGGTATCTGTAACGGTTGTCAGATGCTGTCTAACCTGCACGAGCTGATTCCGGGTGCCGATCTCTGGCCACATTTTGTACGTAATATGTCCGAGCAGTTTGAAGCCCGGGTGGCGATGGTTGAAGTACAGCAAAGTCAGTCGGTTTTCCTTCAGGGTATGGCCGGATCGCGGATGCCAATCGCCGTGGCTCACGGTGAAGGCCGTGCCGAGTTTGCTGATCAGACACACCTGGAAAATCTGCAAAGTTCTGGTGCTGTGGCGCTACGCTATGTGGATAACTACGGTAAGGTGACTGAAGCCTATCCTGCTAATCCGAATGGTTCTCCTATGGGTATCAGTGGTGTGACAACCACCGATGGCCGGGTCACTATCATGATGCCTCATCCTGAACGGGTGTTCCGTGCGGTCACCAATAGCTGGGCGCCGGATCAGTGGGAAGAAGATGGTGCCTGGATGCGGATGTTCCGTAATGCTCGGGTTTGGGTCGGCTGATTTAGTCTTCAGACCCCCGCTTTACAGCTCGCCAGGCCTCGTTTAATGATGTGCTGGTGGTGAGGAAAACGCGCCGCTGGCGCGTTTTTTTATAGCAATACACTGGCTCTTAAAAGCTCAGGCTGATGCCTGCAGAGTAATAGCGCGAACCGGGGTCTTGTGGGGTGCCGCGCAACTCCATATTTTCCGGCAGTTCACGGTTAAACAGATTATCAATGCCCGCCATCAGTTGCACAGAGTCACTGAGCTGATAGTTCAGATGGGTATCCACACTGGTAAAGTGTGAATCATAAGGAGACATTAAACGGGTGGGTGTTGCGTAGTAGTAGCCTGTATAGCGAAATCTGACGCTGCTAGACCATGTGGAACTCCACTCTGAGTCAAGGGATATCCTGCTTTGCCAGCGGGCGCGCTCAGTCAGTCGCTCATCGGTGGTGGCGTCCCTGGCATCAAGGTATTCAAGGGAAGCGCTAAGCTTCTGTTGCCAGGTTAATGCATAGGAAAGAGTTGCTTCTGCACCTTCCAGCGTTGCTTTATCAATATTGGTGTACAGGTAGGTTTTTGTACAGGTAAAGCCCGGACAGGTTCCTGAAGTGCTATTCAGTTCTGCGGCAATTAACTGATCTACATCAGAGCGGTATAGGGTGAGCTCCAGCGCGCCTCTGTCCAGTTGATATCCAAGGCTAAGCTCATAACTGACCGATTCTTCAGGCTGAAGGTCCGGATTGCCATTGATGATGCTGGTGCCATAACCGTTGCGGATAAAGGTGGAATACATCTGCACCAGCGAGGGGGCGCTGAATGCGGTACCGTAGCTTCCGCGTATTTTCCACGGACCTTCACTCCAGGAGAGAGATAAGCGGGGGTTAGTGGTGCTGCCGAAGTCATTATAGTTGTCGTGGCGTATGCCTAGTGTCAGGTTGACGCTGTTGGTCAGGCTCCACTGATCCTGCAGAAACAGGTAGTAGTTATCACGATCAACGGTTTGGGTGTTGATGCTGATATCCACATTATCCTGGCGGTAACCCGCACCGAGGTTATATAGATGGACGTCATTGAACAGACCCGCATAGCGTCCCTCTAACTGAGTTTGCCTGAAGTCGGTGCTTTCCTCACCTGAGCCCCGGTTGACCAGCGCATCGCTGTAACCCTGAGAGAGATCCAGATCAAACTGATCAGTGTCGAACTGCTGTGTATAGCGACCATTGAGTTGATAACGCTTTTCCGATTCAAACTTGCCGCTGCTGGCGTCAGGGTTTTCATCGTTCTGGTCAAGATACTCGGCACCGACGGATAGCTGAATATCATCCCGCAGATCATACCGGCCACGATAGTTGAGAAAGGTGCGTTGCTCCTCATTCAGTGTGCCGTTGTCGTTTTCATAAGGGTTACGCTGCTTATATTCGATCCCGATACTATGGTTACTGTTATCAGTTACAAAATCTCGGCTGGCATGCACAATGACTGTTTCCCGTCCGGCGGGTGATTCAGCTCCGCCAAGGGTCAGGCGGATGCGTGACAGGTCTTTGTCCGGTTTCTGTGTAATGATGTTGATGACACCCCCAAGGGCATCGGAACCATAGAGTGCTGACATCGGTCCCCGGACAATTTCGATACGCTCAACGTTTTGTAGCGAGATGTTGTTGACGTTATTGCCTGCGTATTTCTCAGTCCGGCGCATACCATCAACCAGAATAAGTGTGTGTGTACCGCTGAAGCCGCGAATAGAAACAGATGAGCTTGATCCCCCATCGGTGACCTCCAGTCCCGTACTCTGCTTCAAAACCTCGGCAAGGCTGCGGCTGGAGAATGATTCGATCTCCTCCCGGGTGACAACCTCAATAGAGGCATCCACATCCTGAATCGATTGCTCAACCTGAGTCGCGGTGACAACGATGGTGCTGTCAACAGAATTTGTTGCCGCTGCTAACGGCGCCGATACGCCGTAGACTCCCAACAAAACATATGCTTTCACGTACTTCATAACCTTACATTCCATCAGTGATTTTGACGCTGCTATGGTAAAGCCTGAAGGTTAGCGGGAGGTGTGACAGAAACGCACATGCGTCAATTTGTCGCCTGAAGGAGGGGGTAGGTAGTGCTCTTGAAGTAGACGTTTGTTTTTTATAGCGAAAAGTGAGTTACGGTTACTCTTTAATCGGTAGCTTAAGCTTCCACCAGGCTAACATCCCGCCTTCAAGTTCCTGAGCTTCGAAACCCGCTTTGATAAATTTGCGGGTTGCCGGTTTGCTGCGATGGGCAGAGAGGCAGATGCAGATGACCGGTTTATCTGTGGGCAGTTCGTTGATTCGATCTGTGTTGAGGCTTTGAAGTGGCAGTGATATGGCACCGGGTATATGGCTTTTATCGAACTCCATCTGTGTGCGGACATCAATCAATAGGTAGTTATTAATCAGCCGGGCAGCTTTTTCAGGTGAGATCGAGGCAACGTTGCCGAAAGGAAGCCAGCTAAACCATCCGGATACTTTTTTGTTTGAGGTCATCGGTTGGCCGGGGCCTGTGTTTGGCTTCGGCAAACGCTCATCAGGAAGCTGTATGAGAAAGAGATATTATTCATAGTATTTTAAGTATTCAGAGATAAAAAAAACCGGTTATCGCTCAAGAGAATAGTGCGGTAACCGGTTTATATCAGGCTTTATTACTGCAGTGCAGATAAAGCACTGATGCTAGTTCATATTAGAGCTGAGCTGTTTTTAGGAGCTCTTTTCAAGCTCTTATTGCTGAACTTTGACCTGCTTCTGACCGCTGATAGAGACTTCTACGCGACGGTTCTCTCTCAGGCAAGCCTTGCGTGATGCGCCTGCATCAGTACATACCTTCACTGGATTTGCTTCACCGAAAGAGTAAGAAACTACTTTGCTGGTTTCGATGCCAGCGTTAACCAGCGCGGTATTTACAGCTTCAGCACGACGCTTAGACAGTGCATCGTTGTATGCGTTGGTGCCGATTGAGTCAGTGTAGCCTTTCAGCTCGATAGAGTTCAGTTTAGCCAGGGAACCCACATAGTTTACGATAGCGCTAACGTCAGTTACTTTGCTGCTGTCGAAGTCGAAGTAAACAATGTGGCTCTCTTGAGCATCAACCATTTTCATGACCATTGTAGGAGCAGGTGCTGGTGCAGGTGCCGGAGCGGGTGCTGCTGCGACAGGCTCAGCGCCACACTCAACAGTTTTGTCCTCTGCAGTCCAGTAGCTGTGCTCCCAGCACTCGCCGTAACTGGTTTTCCAAACAGTGTCGTTAGAGCTGGTAGCATAACCGGCGTTGGTTGGGTGGGCATTAGCTACTGCAGAAATTCCCATGGTCAGAGCCAGAGCGGCTGAAAGTGCAAGTTTCTTCATCATATACATCCTTATGTTGTAATTTCGTTCTTTTGTCGGCTATTTATACCAGTTCAACCTGAACCTAACTTAAACAGAGTGGGCTGATAGAGGGCATTTAAGCCTAAAAGAGACACTATGGTAAAACTTTTTTGTATGGTTTTACCATCACTTGTCGATAAACCCCTGCTTTTTTATAGGGGTCCTCATCAGCCCAGGACTCAGCCTGTGCCAGAGAGCCAAATTCAGCAATGATCAGGCTGCCTGTAAAACCTGCAGGACCGGGGTCTTCGCTATCAATCGCGGGGTGAGGCCCGGCGACTAATAGTCGGCCCTCATCGCGAAGAACCTCCAGACGAGCAAGGTGGTCGGGCCTTGCAGTCATTCGTTGTTCAAGTGTTCCGGGGGCGTCTTCACAGATGATGGCGTAGAACATCGGTAGTCTTCCTTAGTTTTCACTGTTGTTTTCTGTCGGCTCGGGTTTTATGTGTCTGGAAATATAGACACCCTGCAGGATAATAAAAATAAGCGTAAGGCCGAGTATGCCAAATAGCTTGAAGTTGACCCACAGATCGTTGTTATCAGGATAGAGCTTTATGATGGCGAGATTGGCCGCACCCATGATGAGAAAAAAAGTAACCCAGGCAAGGTTCAGTTTTCTCCAGACATCGGTTGTCAGCTCAATTGCACTGCTCATGAGACGTTCAACAATGGTCTTCTTGCCAATAAACTGACTTCCAAGGAAGGCCAGAGCAAACAACCAGTTTACGATGGTGGGCTTCCACTTGATAAATGATTCGTCATTCAGGGCAATGGTGAGGCCACCAAGAGAAACTACCAGTAACAGTGTTACCAGCTGCATTTTCTCTATCTTATGGGTCTTGATCCAAGTATAGAGCATCTGTAGCAGTGTAGCGGGAATTAGCACGGCGGTTGCCAGAATAATATCATCGGTGCTTTTATAAACAATAAAGAAGATAATGACGGGTAAGAAATCGAGAAGTATTTTCATAGCAACTTTTTTTGATTAGGAAGTGGGTTGATTATAGAGTGAGCCAGTTAAGTTATAAACCCGAAACCTGTGAGGAATTGCCTTTCAGCGATCTCCATTGTCATTCCTGTTATTCCGATGGTGAGCTGACCCCTGCTGAGCTGCTTAAAGGTGCAGCGGATAAAGGGGTTGGTGTATTCGCGATTACTGACCACGATACTGTGGCCGGGGTTAGTGAATTGAAGTTGGCTGCGGTTGAGTATGGTATCCAGGCGATTGCGGGAACCGAACTGACCTGTCAGTGGGGGCGCAATATGGTGCATATTATTGGCTTGGGTTTTGATGAAAACAACCCGGCTTTAGCGGACTATCTAACGCAGCTTGATGCACTGCGACTGATGCGGGCAGGACTGATTGCGGAAAAACTGTGTAAACGCAATATGCCGGACCTTTTACCCCGGGTGGTTGAATTGGCGGGAAACGGTCAGATAGGGCGCCCTCATTTTGCGCTGGCAATGGTAGAAGCGGGTATTGTTAATAATGAGGTACAGGCATTTAGTCGGTTCTTAGGTGCGGGTAAAATTGGTGATGTAAAAGTTGACTGGCCTACAATGACGCAGGGAATAGATATTATTCACCAGGCGGGTGGTATTGCTGTTTTGGCGCATCCGACAAAATATAATATGACCTTTACCAAAGTAAGGTTGTTGGTGGATGGTTTTTCTCAGCAGGGTGGTGATGCGATTGAAATAAGCTATCCCGGGGTGGAATCCGGACATCTGTTGCAACTGGATAAACTGGCATCAAAACATAAAATGATGGTGTCTGCGGGGAGTGATTTCCATAAACGACAGTTTCACTGGACCGGAATTGGAAAATATCCACGATATAGCAGTAATAATCCCCATGTGCTTTCTAAATTGCTTCAGCATTAACTGAGTTTTAAGTAAAATGCATTTAATTAATTAGTGGAAGATTTTCCTGTGAGCCAGCTGTTTCAGATCCATCCTGAAAATCCCCAGCCGCGTCTGATTAGTCAGGCTGTTGAGATTATAAAAAAAGGTGGGGTTGTTGTTTACCCTACTGATTGTGCTTATGCGTTAGGCTGTCATCTGGGTGATAAGTCGGCCGTTGAGAAAATTAAGCGCATTCGTAAACTGGATGATAAACATAATTTTACTCTGGTATGTCGTGATCTCTCAGAGATTGGCACATATGCTAAAGTGAATAATTCAGTTTATCGTTTGTTAAAATCGATGACTCCGGGCGCGTATACTTTCATTTTAAATGCTACGACTGAAGTCCCTCGTCGATTATTACATCCTAAACGGCGTACAATAGGTCTTCGGATTCCGCAAAATAATATTGCGCTGCAGCTGATGGAAGCATTAGGTGAGCCGATAATGAGCACTTCGCTCATTATGCCGGGAGAGGAACTTCCTCTGATTGATCCATATGAAATCAGGGATCTGTTACAGCATGAGGTTGATCTTGTCATTGATGGTGGATATTGCGGTATGGAAGCAACCAGCGTAATTAACCTGGTTGATGATGTGCCGGTCGTTATTCGTCGGGGTGCGGGTGATGTGTCAGACTTTGAATAAATATGCATGGTTTTTTTATTGAAAAAATGTATTTCTTAATTAATAATTCTTTTGTTCCCAAACTTATTTTCATTGGTGATTTATAATGACCGACTTTGTAAAACTTCTTACCCGTAAAAATTCACTGCGTAAACAGTGTAATGAACTTTCCAGTGCTGATATCGAAAAGGCAATTGCAGATCTGACTGAGATTCTGGAAGAAAAACAGGCTCAGGAAGAGGAGCTGATCGCTGTTGAGCGTGAGCGTTCAGAAAAAATTGAAGCCATTAAGCAGAGTATGCTGGATGCTGGCATTGGTCTTGATGATCTTATGAGCATGGTTGAAGCTCCGGTTAAGAAAAAGGTTGCGCCTAAATATCAGGTAACCGATGAAAATGGTGATGTATACCAGTGGTCTGGTCGGGGTCGTACGCCTGCTGCGTTTCAGGCTGAATTCGCTAAAGGCAAAACCAAGGAAGACTTCTTAATTTAATAAGTTGCTTCCGTTAGGATTAAAAAGCTCTTCGGCGAAGCGTCGAAGGGCTTTTTTGTTTATTTATTTATCAGGAACCTGTTTCAGGTTTCTTAATGTGAGGATGCGTCGGTGATAGACGAAAAACTTCAGAAAGTTTTGGCGCGTTCCGGATTAGGTTCACGTCGTGAGATGGAACGTTGGATTGAAGCTGGCCGTATTTTAGTCAACGGTCAGGTTGCAACGCTCGGCGACAGAATCTCAGTTCGGGATGAGGTTGAGGTTGACGGGCAGGCACAGAAAATGGTGTTTGAGCGCGATAGTGAGCGCCGGGTGCTGATTTATAACAAGCCGTTGGGTGAGGTGGCTACCCGTCATGACCCCGAAGGGCGGTCAACAGTATTTGATCATCTGCCGCCGCTTAAGCAGGGGCGTTGGATTGCGGTAGGTCGTCTGGATATCAATACTTCAGGTTTGCTGCTGTTCACGACGGATGGTGAATTAGCGAACAATCTGATGCATCCATCGGCCAATATTGATCGTGAGTATGCGGTACGTATTCTGGGTGATGTTGACGAAGCGATGATTGGCCGGTTAAAGAAAGGCGTGCTGCTGGAAGATGGTATGGCGCGCTTTACTGATGTGCAGTTCTTTAATGGAGAGGGTGCTAACAAGTGGTATCACGTCTGTATTATGGAAGGGCGTAACCGCGAAGTACGACGGTTGTGGGAATCTCAGGAAGTTCAGGTTAGCCGACTAAAGCGGGTGCGCTACGGGCCCTTCTTCCTGCCGAGTGAGGTGAAAGCGGGTCACTGGAAGGAGTTGTCTCAGAAAGAGATCAATATGCTCTCCAGTATGATGGATATGAAGCAGAAGCATAATAAGCCGCTGTCGGTTCAGGATCAGGAAACTGCAGTGCGTCGGGCTAAACGGCAGAAGACACGCCGGTCGGTGGGGCCTAAAAAGTCTGAGCGCTAGTCAGTCGCGGATAGCTTAATAGTGGGTAGAAAAAACGCAGTCACTTCACAGGGCTGCGTTTTTTTTGCAGGAATGGTTGTTGTTTTTAACGGGTTTACTGCGCGTTCAGAGACTGGCCATTGATGGCGCGGCTATCCCGTCCCATCAGGTAAAGGTAAAGCGGCATAATTTGTTCCGGAGTCGGGTTGTCTTCCGGATTTTCTGCAGGGTAGGCGTTGGCGCGCATATCGGTGCGGGTGGCGCCGGGATTGATCGCATTAACGCGGATGCTGGGGTTGTGTTCCAGTTCGTCAGCCAGCACCTGCATCATTCCCTCTGTTGCGAATTTGGAGACCGCATAGGCGCCCCAGAAGGCTTTGCCGGTTCTGCCAACACCGGATGAGGTAAAGATAATAGAAGCATCTTCTGAGTCGTTGGTTAGTGAGAGCAGGGCCTGTGTCAGCATAAAGGCGCTATTGACGTTAACCTGCATGACCTGCTGCCAGACGATCGGGTCGTAGCTTTCAATCGGGGTGCGAATGCCGAGGAGGCTGGCGTTGTGGAGAATGCCGTCAATTCTGCCGAACTCCTGTTCCAGGGTGGCAGCCAGGTTGTCAAAATCGGTTTCGCTCGCGGTCTCAAGATTCAGGGTGATGATGGCGGCCTGAGGATAGCCTGCGGCTTCTATTTCATCGTATACCGCGTCGAGTTTTGCTTCGGTGCGGCCCAGCAGGATAACGGTGGCGCCGTGGGCGGCATAGCTCAGAGCAGCAGCCCGTCCGATACCGCTACCGGCGCCGGTAACCAGGATGATTTTATCTTGCAGTAAGTTTTCCGGTGCCTGATATTCGTACATGACCGCTCCTCTGTCTGATCGCTTAGTTGTGGCGATAAAGTGTTTCAAGTATGGGGCGGATCTCGCTGGCGTGATCTGCCTGAAAATGACTGTTCCAGCTATTAATGTCTTCACCTTCGTCAAGGTAGCCATAGCTGACAGCAATGGTTTGCATACCAGCACGCAGACCTGCTTCAATATCTCTGCGGTGGTCGCCGATATAGACAGTACGTTCCGGTGCACTGCCGAGTTCGCTACAGGCCAGAAATAGCGCTTCCGGGTGGGGTTTTTTCTCTTTAACGTGATCCGGGCAAATTACGGTGCTGGCTGGGGGTTGCAGGTTGAGGCCTACTATGACCGGCGTGGTGTAGAGTTCCGGCTTGTTGGTGACAATTCCCCAGGGGATCTGGTTGTCTCCCAGCCATCTGAGTAGTTCAGGAATGCCGGCGAACGGTTTGGTCTTAACATCCAGGTGCTGTAGGTAGAGTTCCAGCATCCGTTGGTGTAGCAGGTCAAAGCCATCGGCCTGTTCATCTGTCTGAAAGGCTGCACTGACCATGGCTCGTGCCCCGTTGGAAACATAGCCGCGAATAAACTCATAACTGATAGGGCGGCGCTGGTGTTCGGCCAGAAGCAGATTAATCACATGATGAAAATCCGGGGCAGTGTCGAGCAGTGTGCCATCCAGGTCGAACAGTACCGCCTCAGGCAGAAGAGTATTCATCGCTCAGTCAGGCTTCCGCGTGGCGATCATATAATTCACGTCGACATCTTTGTCGTTGAGCCTGTAAGTTTTGCTCAGTGGGTTGTATGTCAGCCCGGTGATTTTCTCGCTCTGTAAGCCGCTCTGGCGTATCCAGCTGGCCAGTTCGGAGGGGCGGATAAACTTGTTGAAATCGTGAGTGCCCTTGGGCACCAGTTTTAGCAGGTGTTCAGCCCCGATAATGGCCATCATGTAGCTTTTAGGGTTGCGGTTCAGGGTGGAGAAAAAGACAAAACCGCCTGGCTTTACCAGCCGACTGCAGGCATCCACAATTGAGGAGGGGTCGGGAACATGTTCCATCATCTCCATGCAGGTCACCATATCAAAGCTTGCCGGTTGTTCGGTTGCCAGTTGTTCCACGGTCACCTGGCGGTAGGAGACGTTAACGCCGCTTTCCAAACCGTGCAGTTTAGCTACTTTAAGGGGGGCTTCGCCCATGTCTATACCGGTGACTGCAGCGCCGCGGTGAGCCATCGCTTCTGATAAAATGCCGCCGCCACAGCCGACATCCAGCACTGACTTGCCATTGAGTGCCGCGATACGATCGATAAAGTCGACCCGTAGCGGGTTGATGTCGTGCAGTGGTTTAAATTCGCTTTCACGGTCCCACCACCGGCTGGCCAGCTCTTCAAATTTAGCAATTTCCTGGGGGTCGATATTTGCGCCGGTGTTGTTCTGCGTGTCAGTCATAATTTGCTGCCAAAGGCTGATGTCGGGTGAAAATTCTGCGCCATTCTAGCACTGCTGAAGGGGCGAATACAGAATGTCTGATCGGGAACTGCGCAGAACCCTGATTCAGGTGTCCAAGGTCTTAATTTTGCGAGAATATTGCAATTTCTTTATGGTATACTCGCGGGCTTATGGTTTACCGCTTTCAGGGTGGGTTTAACCACTTAATTCTCAGCAGTCAGATTCAAGGATAGCCAGAGCTATTATGGGTGATTTAGCCAGAGAGATTCTGCCAGTTAACATCGAAGATGAACTGAAGCAGTCATATCTGGATTACGCGATGAGCGTAATCGTGGGGCGTGCGTTACCAGACGTACGGGATGGACTTAAGCCGGTACACCGTCGGGTGCTGTTCGCCATGAGTGAGCTGGGCAACGACTGGAATAAGCCGTACAAAAAATCTGCCCGTGTGGTGGGTGACGTCATCGGTAAATATCACCCTCATGGTGATAGTGCTGTGTATGACACCATCGTACGGATGGCCCAGCCATTTTCGATGCGTTATATGCTTGTTGATGGTCAGGGTAACTTCGGTTCAGTCGATGGTGATTCGGCTGCGGCGATGCGTTATACCGAGATCCGCATGGCGAAGATCTCGCACGAATTGCTGGCCGATCTGGATAAAGAAACCGTTGATTTCGTGCCCAACTATGATGGCACGGAACAGATTCCAGCGGTCATGCCGACTAAGGTTCCGACCTTGCTGGTGAATGGCTCTGCCGGTATCGCGGTCGGTATGGCGACCAATATTCCGCCGCATAACCTCGGCGAGATTGTGCGTGGCTGTATTGCGCTGATCGATGATCCGGATCTCGGCATCGATGGTCTGATGGAATATATTCCGGCACCTGACTTCCCAACCGGGGCGATCATCAATGGTCGTGCGGGTATCCTGCAGGCCTACCAGACTGGTCGTGGCCGCATCTATCTGCGTGCCAAGCATCATATCGAGACCAATGACAAAAACGGTAAAGAGTCGATCATCTTTACTGAGATCCCGTATCAGGTTAACAAAGCGCGGCTGATTGAAAAGATCGCTGAGCTGGTTAAAGAGAAGAAGCTTGAAGGGATTACCGAACTGCGTGATGAGTCCGACAAGGACGGTATGCGCATCGTTATCGAACTGCGTAAAGGCGAAGTCTCTGAGGTAGTGGTTAACAACCTCTTTATTCAGACCCAGCTGCAGAATGTCTTCGGTATTAATATGGTGGCGCTGGTTGATGGTCAGCCGCGTACACTGGATCTGAAATCGATTCTCGAATGCTTCATTCGCCACCGTCGTGAAGTGGTTACCCGGCGTACGGTGTACCTGTTGCGCAAGGCACGTGAGCGGGGGCATATATTGGAAGGTCTGGCGATTGCGCTGGCCAATATTGATGCCGTTATCGAGATGATTAAGAGCTCTCCGACACCGGCAGAAGCTAAAGAACGACTGATTGAAACATCATGGCAGCCCGGTGAGGTAACTGTGATGTTGGAGCGTGCAGGTGAGAATGCCTGCCGTCCGGAAGATCTTGAAGCACAATACGGCATGCACGACGGTGTTTATCACCTGTCACCGGCGCAGGCTCAGGCGATCCTTGAGTTGCGTTTGCATCGCCTGACGGGCTTGGAACATGACAAGCTGATCGCTGAATATCGCGACCTGCTGGAGCGTATTGCTGAGCTGCTGGCTATTCTGAACAGTCCTGAGCGGCTGATGGAAGTTATCCGTGAAGAGCTGGAACAGATCGTTGAAGAGTTTGGTGATGAGCGTCGCACCGATATCATCGCGTCTCAGCAGGACTTTACTGTCGCTGATCTGATCGCTGAAGAGGATATGGTGGTGACCATCTCTCACGGTGGTTATGCCAAGACTCAGCCGCTGACCATGTACCAGGCTCAGCGCCGGGGTGGTAAAGGTAAGTCTGCCACTGCAGTGAAAGATGAAGACTTTATCGAGAAGCTGCTGATCGCCAGCACCCATGACACGATTCTCTGCTTTACCAACCTGGGTAAAGTGTACTGGCTGAAGGTGTATGAGATTCCGCAAGCCAGTCGTGCGGCAAGAGGACGTCCGATTGTCAATATTCTGCCGTTGCAGGAGGGTGAGCGCATCACCACTATCCTGACCGTGAATGAATATGCCGATGAGCACTATGTGTTTATGGCAACGTCCGACGGTACGGTGAAGAAAACGCCGTTAGTTAACTTCTCCCGTCCGCGCTCTACCGGTTTGATCGCGCTGGCACTGGATGAAGGGGATACGCTGATTGGTGCTGCTATTACCGACGGTACCGCTGAGGTGATGCTGGTGTCCAGTCAGGGCAAATCAATCCGCTTCGCAGAAGATGATGTTCGTCCGATGGGTCGTACAGCTCGCGGTGTTCGCGGTATCCGACTGAATAAAGGTGCGAAGGTTATCTCACTGATTATTCCTCAGGAAAATGGCCGTATTCTGACCACCAGTATCAATGGTTTTGGTAAGCAGACCGCGGTTGAGGATTTCCCGACCTATGGTCGTGGTGGTCAGGGTGTTATCGCAATGCAGTGTACCGATCGTAACGGTGAACTGATCGGCGCGGTGCAGATGTTTGAAGGCGATGATGTGATGCTGATCAGCGATCAGGGCACCTTGGTGCGTACCCGCGGTGATGAGATTTCCGTGCTGGGTCGTAACACTCAGGGGGTTCGGGTGATTCGTGTGGCTGCGGATGAAAATCTGGTTGGCGTTGCACGAATAGAGGAACCTGAAGTGTCGGACGATGAGCTAATAGATGGCGAACTGATAGAAGGAACGCTGGTCGACGGCGAATTGCCAGAGGATTCAGCCGATGCGCCAGCCTCAGATTCTTCTGAGACACCCGAGGATGACACCGACGCCTGACGGTGAGGCTAAATAAATGTGCGGCTCAGACCGCACATTTTTGTCTTAGGCTGCTTTTTAAAAGCAATTTGTTTTAAGCGCTGATTGTAGTCGTCAGTTGCAGCAATCAGTTTTGAAAATTAGTCATTACAGAATGACTTAGAAGATCGCTTATCGACGATCTTTTTTAAAACCCTTTTTACGAACTTTGTAGCAGATCTATCAAAATGACACGTAATTATAATTTCAGTGCGGGTCCTTCTGCACTGCCTGAAGAGGTCCTCAAACTGGCTCAGGAAGAGCTTCTTGACTGGCATGGTCTTGGACTTTCCATCATGGAGATGAGTCACCGAAGCGATGAGTTCGTTGCTGTTGCAGCTGAAGCTGAACAGGATCTGCGCGACCTGATGAATATCCCGGATAACTATAAGGTTCTGTTTATGCAGGGTGGTGCGAGCAGCCAGTTCAGCATGATCCCGATGAACCTGCTGCGGGGTAAAACCACTGCTGACTATATCAATACCGGTGACTGGTCGATCAAAGCGATTAAAGAGGCATCCCGTTACTGTGACGTAAATGTAGTTGCTACGGCAGAAGGCAATAACTTTACCAGTGCTCCGGCGCAAGATGAGCTGAAGCTCAATCCGGATGCTGCCTATGTCCATTACACGCCTAACGAAACCATTCGGGGTGTCGAGTTTGATTATATCCCTGAGACTGGTGGTGTGCCGCTGGTAGCCGATATGTCATCCAATATTTTGTCACGTCCCATTGATGTCAGCCGTTTTGGTATGATCTATGCGGGAGCACAGAAAAATATCGGACCTGCGGGTCTGACCGTGGTGATCATCCGTGACGACCTGCTGGGGGATACTCTGCCATTAACACCGGCGCTGTATGATTATAAAGTCAACGCTGATGCCGACTCTATGCTGAATACGCCGCCAACATTTGGCTGGTATCTGGCGGGGCTGGTGTTTAAGTGGCTTAAAGCTCAGGGCGGTGTTGAAGCGATCGCTGAGCTTAACCGTCGTAAAGCGGAGAAGCTCTATGCGGCGATCGACAGTAATCCATTCTATTCCAACCCGGTGGCGATCAATGCGCGCTCCTGGATGAATGTTCCTTTTATTCTTGCTAATGCTGATCTGGATAAGCAGTTTCTTCTGGAAGCCGAGCAGCAGGGCTTACTCAATCTTCCCGGACACCGTTCAGTCGGCGGCATGCGCGCGAGTATCTATAATGCCGTATCTGAAGAGGGTGTGGATGCGCTGATCGCCTTTATGCAGGACTTTTCGCAGCGTCACGCCTAAGCCCGATAGCAGAGGACGGAAGGATGAGTGATCAGGAATCAGAACTGAAACTAGTGCGCGATCAGATCGACTCGATCGATAAGCAGATTCATCGATTGCTTAACGATCGTGCCCGCTGCGCGCAGAATGTAGCTGAGATCAAGCAGAAGTATCAGGGCGCGCAGGAGGCGGTTTTCTATCGCCCTGAACGGGAAGCGCAGGTGCTGCGCCGGGTTATGGAACGCAATGAAGGGCCACTTGCTGATCTTGAGGTAGCCCGGCTATTCCGTGAAATTATGTCAGTCTGTCTGGCACTGGAAAAACCGATGCATGTGGCTTTTCTCGGCCCTGAGGGGACGTTTACCCAGCAGGCTGCCAGCAAACATTTTGGCCACTCCGCCCACTGCATTCCGTTTAACAGCAATGATGAGGTGTTTCGTGAAGTCGAGGCCGGTGGTGCGCACTATGGTGTGGTGCCGATCGAAAACTCTTCCGAGGGGATGGTTACCCATACGCTGGATCTGTTTAAGCGCTTTAATCTTAAAATCTGCGGTGAGGTGGGTCTGCGTATCCATCATCATGTGTTGCGCTCAGGCGATGAAGGGCTGGAAAATATCGCCCGTATCTACCTGCCACAACAGACGCTCTCGCAGTGCCGCAGCTGGCTGGACACCCATTTTCTCTCAGCCGAACGTATCCTTGTAAACAGTAACGCTGAAGCGGCCCGAATGGCAATTAAACAAGGGCCTTCGGCGGTGGCGATTGCCAGTGATCTGGTGGCTGATCTGTATCAGCTGAATGTCGTTGCCCGGAATATTGATGACCAGTCTGATAACAGTACCCGCTATCTGATTATTGGTGATCAGGAGGTGGGGGAAAGCGGCCATGATAAAACCTCTATTCTGGTGACGGTCAAAGATAAGGCAGGGGCATTGTATGAACTGCTGGAACATTTTCATAAACATAAGATCAGTCTGACCGGTATTGAAACCCGTCCCGCAAGCACCGAGAATTCGCATTCAATGTTTTACATCGATTTTGAAGGGCATGCGGCGAATCAGCATATACAGGGCGTACTGCAGGAACTGCAGTCTGATACTGTGGAACTAAAACTGTTGGGATCATACCCGGTAGCAGTACTCTGATCTGGAGCAAAATGAATGGCATGTGATTTCTATCAGTTAGCAACGCCCGGAGTCCAGGGGCTTCATCCCTATCAGCCGGGTAAGCCGGTAGAGGAGCTGGAACGCGAGCTGGGCATCAAAAACAGTATTAAACTGGCCAGTAATGAAAACCCGCAGGGCCCGAGTCCGGTTGCTATAGCCGCGATTCAGGCGGCCCTGGGTGAGAGTTGTCGCTATCCTGATGCCAGTGGTTTTAAGTTGAAACAGGCGTTGTCAGATCACTATGGCATCAGTGTGAATACTATTACCCTGGGTAATGGCTCAAATGATGTTCTTGATTTGATTGGCCGGACATTTCTGCTGCCGGGTGATGAGGTTATCTACTCAGAGTACTCCTTTGTTGTCTATATGCTGGTGGCTCAGTCAACCGGCGCCCGTGCAGTGGTTGTTCCGGCACGGGACTGGGGCCATGATCTTGATGCGATGGCTGCGGCGGTGACCGATAAAACCCGGGTTATCTTTCTGGCTAATCCGAATAATCCGACCGGCACCTGGTTTAGCGATCAGGCGATGCGGGCATTTATGGCGAAAGTGCCTGAGAATGTTATCGTTGTGCTTGATGAGGCCTATCTGGAATATGTTTCAGAACCTGAATACATGTCGGGTCTGGCGTTACAAAACGAATATCCAAATCTGGTGGTTGCCCGTACCTTTTCTAAAGCGTTTGGTCTGGCCGCTTTGCGTATCGGTTATGCGGTGGCTGCTCCGGCGATCACTGATCTGCTGAATCGTGTACGTCAGCCTTTCAATGTCAATATCCCTGCACTTGAGGCAGCCGCCGCCGTGCTCAGCGATAGCGAGTATCTGCAGCGTAGTGTTGAACAGAATCGTACCGGTATGCAGCAGCTGGAGCAGGGGTTTGCCCAGCTGGGACTTGGCTGGATACCCTCTGTGGGGAACTTTATTACCGTCGATTGTGGCTGTGACGCAGCGCCGTTGTATGCCGGATTACTGCAGGAAGGGGTGATCGTCAGACCGGTTGCTAACTATCAGATGCCCAATCATCTGCGGGTAACAATCGGCTTGCCAGACGAAAATAACCGGTTTCTGGCCGCTTTCGCCAGGGTATTGAAGCAGCAGTCAGGAAAGGCAGATACACTGTGAGATGTTTGACTGAACGGGTTCTGGTTATTGGTTTAGGACTGATAGGTGGTTCTCTGGCAAGTGCTCTGCGTGCGCGAAGCATCTGTCGCACGGTGATCGGCTTCGATCGCGACAAAGATGAGCTGGAGACAGCGCTGCGTCTCGGTATTATTGAGGAAGCGGCGACAGACCTTCTCGAGGCAGCTGCCCGGGCGGATGTCATTGTGCTGGCGGTGCCGGTAAAAGCGATTGAGTCTGTGTTGGCAGAAATCTTGCCGGTTTTACGCCCCGACACTATTCTTACAGATGTGGGTAGCGTTAAAGGTAACGTTGTCCGATCAGCCATTGCCCTGTTTGGTTGTACACCCAAACGCTTTATTCCCGGACACCCGATCGCAGGGTCTGAGAAGAGTGGTGTGGCGGCGGCAGATGCAACACTGTTTGAACATCATAAAGTGATCATTACGCCGCTGCCTGAAAGTGACCCTGCTGCGGTCACACTGATCGCCCGGATGTGGCAGTCAGTGGGTGCTCAGGTGTTGCAGATGGATGTTGATCGGCATGACGAGGTGCTGGCGGCGACCAGCCATCTGCCCCACTTACTGGCGTTTTCTCTGGTGGATACGCTGGCGCAGGAACAGGATTGTAATGATATTTTCCGCTATGCCGCGGGAGGCTTCAGGGACTTTACCCGTGTCGCCGCCAGTGATCCGACGATGTGGCATGACATCGGTTTGGCAAACAAGCAGGCGATCCTGCAAAAGATTGATGAATTTACATCAGGTGTTAATCGGCTGCGTACAGCGATTGAATCTGAAGACAGCCTTGCAATGCTGGGTATTTTTACCCGGGCCAAGGCCGCACGTGAACACTTTTCTAAAATTTTATCGGGCTCAGCGTACTCGCAAAATAATATGATGATAAAAGACACTACATTCTATGCACAACCCGGTGGTCAGGTACAGGGCACTATTCGGGCTCCTGGCGATAAATCTATCTCACACCGCTCCATTATGCTGGGATCTCTGGCTGATGGTATCACCGAGATTACTGGCTTTCTTGAAGGCGAAGACAGTCTGGCGACCTTGCAGGCGTTTCGCGATATGGGGGTTGTTATTGAAGGCCCGCATCAGGGCGCAGTCAAAATCTATGGTGTCGGTATTAACGGCTTACGTCAGCCACCGGGGCCTATTTATGTGGGTAACTCCGGTACCACTATCCGTTTGATGTCCGGTTTGCTGGCCGGTCAGTCATTTGATTCTGAACTGAGTGGTGATGCTTCCCTCAGCAAGCGTCCAATGGAGCGGGTGGCTAAGCCTCTGCGTCTGATGGGTGCAGATGTACAAACCGGCGAAAATGGCTGTCCTCCGGTGAAGATCAAAGGCGGACAGACCCTGAAAGGGATCAATTATGAGATGCCGATGGCGAGTGCGCAGGTGAAATCCTGCGTGATGCTGGCCGGGCTGTATGCCGAAGGCGAAACCACTGTTATTGAACCGGCACCGACGCGAGATCATACCGAACGTATGTTACGTGGGTTTGGTTATTCTGTGGATGTTGCAGGTAATAAAGTGTCACTGTCCGGTGGAGGTTCTTTGACCGCGACTAAGATCGATGTGCCTGCGGATATCTCATCCTCAACCTTCTTTATGGTTGCAGCAGCCATCTGTCCTGATTCCGATATCACCCTTGAGCATGTCGGCATTAATCCGACGCGTATCGGCGTTATTAATATTCTGCGGGCGATGGGCAGTAACCTTGAGCTGTTGAACGAACGGGAAGTCGGTGGAGAACCGGTGGCTGATATCCGTATCCGTTATGCCCCGCTGAAAGGTATCCGCATCCCTGAAGACCAGGTACCCCTGGCGATAGATGAGTTTCCCGCATTGTTTATCGCAGCAGTTTGTGCCGAGGGTGAAACAGTCCTCACCGGTGCTGAAGAACTGCGGGTAAAAGAGAGTGATCGTATTCAGGCGATGGTAGACGGGTTGAAAATCCTCGGTGCTGACATCGAAGGTACACCGGACGGTGCTATGATTCGTGGCAGTGAGATGGGTGGCGGTGTGATTGAAAGCCATGATGACCACCGTATAGCGATGGCATTTACCATTGCATCGCTGCGGGCTACCGGCAATATTGAAATACGCGAATGTGCCAATGTTGCCACTTCATTTCCAAACTTTGTTGAGTTGGCTCAGCAGGTAGGTATCCGGGTTCGCAAAGAGGAGAAGTAACATGGGACATTTCCCGGTTATTGCAATTGATGGTCCTGGCGGATCAGGGAAAGGCACTATCTGCAGCCTGTTGGCTCGTGAGTTGGGTTGGAATTTACTCGATAGTGGTGCTTTGTATCGGTTAGTAGGCCTGGCTGCACGGCATCACGGTGTGGCACTGGATGATGAAAGTGCATTGGTGGTGCTGGCGGCACATCTGGATGTTCAGTTCGAAACGTCTGCTAATCATCATGAGGTTTCCATTGTTCTGGAGGGCGAAGATGTAACCACTATTATTCGCACAGAAGAGTGCGGCTCTGATGCGTCTGTTATCGCGGCGATTGGTTCGGTCAGGGATGCGCTGCTTGAGCGCCAGCGGGCCTTTGTGTCCGAGCCGGGCCTGATTGCGGATGGTCGTGACATGGGGACGGTAGTGTTCCCGGAAGCGCCTTTGAAAATATATTTAACGGCAAGTGCTGAAGAACGGGCAAACCGCCGTTATAACCAGTTGATAAATAAGGGGCTCGGTGCTAGTCTTCAGGCAATATTGGAGGATATTCAGGTACGGGACGCGCGCGATATGAATCGTGAAGTAGCGCCTCTCAAGCCTGCAAAAGACGCTATCTGCCTTGATACGACTCATCTTAGTATTGAGGAGGTATTAGCATCTGTGCTGGATCAGGCGAGACATAAGGGTCTGCGTTAACGGCAAAAAAATGAGGTTTAGCCGGTATGAATGAGAGTTTTGCTGAGCTGTTTGAAGAGAGCCTGAAAGAGCTGGATATGCAACCAGGCTCTATTGTGACGGGTACTGTTGTCGCGGTTGATGGCGATTTTGTCATTGTTAATGCCGGACTGAAGTCGGAGGGAGTCATCCCTCGAAGTCAGTTTCTCGATGATGAGGGCAAACTGAGCATCGCTGTTGGTGATCAGGTAAAAGTTGCCCTGGTGTCTCTCGAAGATGGTTCTGGTGAAACTCAGCTCTCCCGTGAAAAGGCGAAACGTGCTGAATCCTGGGGTGTGCTTGAAAAAGCGATTGAAAATGACGAGATTATTACCGGACGTATCACCGGTAAGGTTCGCGGTGGTTTCACCGTTGATGTTAACTCTATCAGTGCCTTCCTGCCGGGTTCTCTTGTTGATATCCGCCCCCTGCGTGACACCTCTCATTTAGAAAACAAAGAGCTTGAATTTAAGCTGGTTAAGCTGGATGCCAAACGAAACAACATCGTAGTCTCCCGGCGAGCAGTCCTGGAAACCGCATACAATGCAGAGCGGGATAAATTGCTGGCAACCCTTAATGAGGGAATGACGGTTAAGGGGATTGTGAAAAATCTCACCGACTATGGTGCATTTATCGATCTGGGTGGCGTGGATGGCTTGCTGCATATTACCGATATCGCCTGGAAACGCGTCAAACATCCGAGTGAAATGCTGACGATCGGCGATGAGATCGATGTTAAAGTGTTGCGCTATGACCGTGAAAAGAGTCGCGTCTCTCTGGGTATGAAGCAACTTACACCTGATCCCTGGGATGAGTTCAAGACAGCTCATCCGGTCGGTACCAAAGTATCCGCTAAGGTCACTAACATTGCCGATTACGGTTGTTTTGCCGAGATTCAGGTGGGTATCGAGGGGCTGGTTCATGTATCTGAGATGGACTGGACCAACAAGAATGTTCACCCTTCAAAAGTAGTACAGCTGGGTGAGCAGGTCGAGGTGATGATCCTTGATATTGATGAACAGCGCAGGCGTATATCACTGGGTATGAAACAGTGTCAGGCTAATCCCTGGGATGCTTTTGCAGAACGCTATACTAAAGGCACAGAGATCACCGGCGTGATCAAGTCGATTACCGATTTTGGTGTATTTATCGGCCTGGATGGCGGTATTGATGGTCTGGTGCATCTGTCTGACCTGTCCTGGGATCAGGAAGGTGAAGAGGCGGTTAAAGCCTATAGTAAAGGTGATACTGTCAGTGCCGTAGTTCTGGCGGTTGATTCTGAGCGGGAGCGTATCTCACTGGGTATTAAGCAGTTAGGCAGTGATCCTTTTTCTGAGTATACCGCTGCGAATGCCAAAGGCGCGGTTGTTCAGGGTAAAATTACACAGGTTGAGCCGAAACAGTTAGTGGTTGGCCTGGCTGAGGGTGTCGAGGGCACGGTTAAAGTGCAGGAAGCATCATTTGAACGGATCGACGATCTGACCCATGTATTTACTGTCGGAGCGGATATTGAGGTGATGCTGGTTAATATTGACCGGCGCACCCGAACGATTACGCTGTCGGTGAAGCAGGTCGAAAAGCGGCAGGAAAAACAGGCGCTGGATGCGATTAAGCATCAGCAGGTTGAGTCTGAGGGGCCGACGACTATCGGAGACCTGATCAGAGCTCAACTGGAAAAGAAATAGCAACGGATATACATAATTTCTGATGAGAGGTGTGGTAAATACCAGACCATCAAATATCAGGGGGTGAGCATGACTAAGTCTGAACTGATCGAGCGTTTGATTGACCAGAATGAACAGCTTTCAATTAAAGATGTAGAGCTGGCAGTTAAAACAATGCTGGACCATATGACTGAGTCTCTCGCTCAGGGCGATCGTATCGAAATCAGAGGGTTTGGTAGTTTCAGCCTTCATTTTCGTTCGCCACGTGTGGGGCGTAATCCAAAAACCGGTGATTCAGTATCGCTGGAAGCTAAATATGTACCACATTTTAAACCAGGTAAGGAACTGCGTGAGCAGGTAAATGACAGTCTTAAAAACGGACGGTCTTAAGATAAGGGATTGATTAAATCTAGGGGTTAATGATGCGTTGGTTAAAAACGCTGCTTGTGCTGGCGCTGTGTATCATCTTTTTGTTCTGTGGCTGGACCTTTGCCACGCTGAATACCGAGATGGTTAGCATTAATATGTTTTTCTTTACGCTGCCCGAAGCCAGTCTGTCGATCTGGTTGATGGCCAGCTTTGTCGTCGGTGGTATTGCGGGAGTTCTGGTTAGCAGTATGTTTGTGATGCTGTTAAAGCTTAAACTTAAGGCGGCGAAGCGGAAGATTAGTTCTGCTGACAGGGAGCTTGATCAGCTGCGTACTGCATCCTTGAAACGCACTTCCTGAAATGAATGACTATCTGTTCATTATCCCGCTATTTATGGCGGTCGCTATCGGCTGGCTGCTGGGGCGTCGCCAGCGGGATAATAATTCACCTCTGCCAACCTCGCTTCAACAGGAGTATTTTCGCGGTCTTGATTACCTTCTGAGTGAAAAAACCGATGAAGCGATTGAGAGCTTTATTCGCGCACTCGAAATAAATTCCGATACTATTCCTGCTCATCTCGCGCTGGCGAAGCTGTTTCGTAAGAAAGGTGATGTCGAGCGTGCCATTCAGATCCATCAGAATCTGTTAGCCCGCTCAGACCTTTGCCGTGATGATTTCATGCGTATTCAGATGGCGCTGGCACGGGATTACTTCGCGGTGGGGCTGTTTGATCGCGCCGAAAACCTGCTGTTGGAGATTCGGGCGCAGCGTCCCGGTGCAGAAACCCATCAGAAAGTTGTTGCTCTGTTGATAAAACTCTATGAAAAAGAGAAGGAGTGGGGGCAGGCGATTGAGGTGGCTAAGCAGCAGAGCGCCGCTGAGTTAGAAGGGCTGGAGGTAGAGCTGAGCCACTATTGCTGTGAGTTGGCAGAGGGTTATATTGCTCAGCAACGTTATCGCCATGCTACCGGTAAGCTGAATACCGCTTTGAATTTTGATAAAGGCTGTGTCCGCGCCAGTCTGCTATTGGCAGATATCGCCATTCAGCAGGAGAACTGGAAAGGTGCGATTAGTGAACTGAAGCGGATTGCTACCCAAGATCCACAGTTTTTATCTGAAACCATCAAGCGTCTGCAGCGTTGCTATGCTGAGCTGAAACAGCTGGCTGATTTCGAGCGTCTGATGAAGCAGTGGTTGAATAAGTATCCGTCAACCAGCGTAATGCTTGCTCTGGCTGGCAGGATACTGGAACAGCAGGGGGCCTACCCTGCGGGTGCGTTTATTACTGACCAGCTGAAGCATCGCCCCTCTGTTAAGGGGTTTAACCGTTTGATTGATCTGTATATTGCGCACGCGTCAAAAGGGGCCAATGAAAGCCTGATGGTGTTGCGCGGCCTGACGGGGCAGCTGGAATTGAGTAAGCCGGTATATAATTGTCAGCGATGTGGTTTTTCAGGGAAGTCGCTGCACTGGCAATGTCCCTCCTGTCAGAGTTGGGGGACGACTAAACCGATCCAGGGACTTGAGGGTGAGTAGTCCGGATCTGAATCTGTATGAGATGTAAGCGAATGAATGAAACAAAACCCGTTATTGTTGCGCTGGACTACCCGGACCAGATATCTGCCCTGAAGATTGCTGAACAACTGGATCCGGAAAAATGCCGCGTTAAGGTCGGTAAAGAGCTGTTTACCCGTGCCGGTCCGGCCGTTGTTGAAGCGCTGCACCGCAGAGGCTTTGATGTCTTTCTTGATCTCAAATTTCATGATATCCCCAATACCACCGCTAAAGCGGTCAGAGCCGCTGCTGAGATGGGTGTATGGATGGTAAATGTGCATGCTTCCGGTGGTCGTCGGATGATGGAAGCTGCCCGTAATGAACTCGATCAGGTGAACGGTGCGCAGACATTGTTAATCGCGGTGACTGTGCTTACCAGTATGGAGCAACAGGATCTGGCGGATATCGGTCTGGATATCGAACCGCTTGAGCAGGTTAAACGCCTTGCATTGCTGACTCAGAACAGCGGTCTCGATGGTGTGGTTTGCTCCGCGCAGGAGGTAAAAACGCTGCGACAGATCATTTCTCCGACGTTTCAGCTGGTGACGCCGGGAATTCGCCCTGCGTATGCTGAGGTGGGTGATCAGAAGCGGATTATGACACCCGCTGAGGCGATTAGCGCTGGTAGTACTCATCTGGTGATCGGTCGACCGATCACGCAGGCTGAAGTGCCGGTCGAGGCGTTACGTCGAATTGAGCAGGAGATTCTTGCAGCACGTTAGTTGTCACATTTTTGTCATGTGCTATTACTATAAAGCCGGTGTCTACCGGCTTTATAGTCTCTAACAAAAGGAAATAGCTATGAAATGGACTTTGTGTTTTAAATCGATGTTACTGCTACTTTGTCTGAGTTTACCGTTGGGGGCTTATGCAGAGCCGATGGTGAATATCAATACGGCAACTGCTGATCAACTGGTCGAGGTATTACAGGGGGTAGGGCCGGCAAAGGCGAAAGCGATAGTCGAATACCGTGAAACAAACGGGCCGTTCAAAACAGTGGATGAACTGGCTAACGTGAAGGGTATCGGTAGTGCTACCGTGGCTAAAAACCTGCAGAGTATTATGGTTGAAGACCCGCAGTAAGATTTAGGCACTTATTGTTGTTGCTGTGAAAGAAAGTTTTAGTTGTAGAGGCTGCCGTAAGGCAGCCTTTTTTATAACACGAATACCAGGGTGAGCGGAATAAAGATCAGTGAACCCATATTACCCAACAGCACAATCGAAGCGACCTGTTTTGGCTCCTGATTATATTGTTCAGCTACGATGTAGTTGAGTACCGCAGGTGGCAGTGCGCCGAAGATGATCAGATAGGCAAACTGCTCTGCTTCCAGGTGCAGTAGTTGCTGCACGGCAAAAGCAATCAGAATGCCGATAGCCGGGCTGATAATGGCTCCGGTGACGCCTATCCTCCAGGCACTGAAGTCAACGGTGATCAGCCTGACTCCCAGCGTAAAGAGCAGCAGAGGGATGGAGATCTGTCCCAGCATATCCAGCGAGGTTGAGATAGATGCCGGCATAGGCAGGCTCAAACTACTCCAGAGCAGGCCTGCAATGGTGGCGATAATAATCGGCATACGCAACAGTCGCCAGGGCTTGGTGCGATGGTCCATCATGTAGATGCCCAGGGTAAAGTGCAGGGTCATCTCAACAATAAACAGCATAATCGCTGCTGGCAGTGCCTGCTCGCCAAACGCCAGTATGATCAATGGCAGGCCAAGGTTGCCGCTGTTGCTGAACATCATGGGTGGTAAAAAGGTTTTAGGGTTTACTTTGAGTATTTTGCAGAGGGGCCAGATCAGTAGTCCGGACCCTAGAATAACAATCGCAGCACCTGCTGCCAGTGCTTGGTATTTCACCAGATCAAAGGATTTATCTGACAGCACGAAGAAGATCAGTGCTGGCACAAAGATATCCATATTCAGCTGGTTCGCCAGTGACATGTCTGGTTTTTTATAGCGGCCATAAACATAGCCACATAACACTATCGCAAACAGCGGAAACACGGTCAGAAAGATACGTTCAGCAAGTGCCAGGGTTGTAGTGTCCATTGATCAGACTTCCAGTAGAAAGGTTACAGGGCCATCGTTAATAAGGCTGACCTGCATATCGGCTCCAAAACTGCCGGTAGCAATGTCAGGGTGTTGCGCCTGTGCCTGATGAACAAAATAATCGTACAGCGCTTCGCCCTGCTCAGGTGACGCGCCTTTGGAAAAACCGGGGCGCAGTCCCTTGGCGGTATCGGCTACCAGAGTGAACTGGGATACGATCAGCAGGCCGCCTTGTCGCTGTTGCAGATTGAGGTTCATCCTGCCTTCGTTATCGGCAAAAATGCGGTAATTCAGAACTTTCTGTAGAAGTTTGTCGGCGCTGGCTTCGGTGTCATTTTTTTCGATACCCAGCAGAAGTAGTATTCCCGGGCCTATAGTGCTGTGGCGTTTATCGGCAATATCAACTGATGCGGACCGGACCCGCTGAATAAGTGCTTTCAACTCTGTTCCTTATTATTATTCAGGCTTTTGACAGCGCAAACTGATTGGTAGCTTTGATCAGGTTGTCGGTATTACCTGGTTCCAATGCGCTGTGGCCGGCATCTCTGACGATATGCAGCTCAGCCAGGGGTAGCACATCATGCAGTGCGAATGCCTGTTCAATCGGGCAAACGACATCATAGCGTCCGTGCACAATGACGGTGGGTATGTGCTGAATCTTACCAGCATCCCAGATAATCTGATCCGGCTCGATAAAGGCTTTATTGATGAAGTAGTGCGCCTCTATCCGGGCCATTGCCAGAGCGATATGCGGGTCGCTAAAGTGATCGACGAGATCGCTATTGGGGTCCAGGGTAGAGCAGCGGCCCTCCCAGACTGACCAGGCTTTAGCGGCAGACATGCGCGCGATTTCGTTGTCGGATGTCAGGCGTTTATAGTAGGCCTGCAGCATCTCGCTGCGTTCCTGTAGAGGAATAACCTTCTGATACTCTTTCCAGTAGTCGGGAAAAATAGCGCTGGCACCTTCCTGATAGAACCAGTGAATATCACGGTCCCGACAGAGAAATATACCCCGCAGAATCATCCCTGAAACCCGCTCAGGAAAGCTTTCGGCGTAGAGCAGGCTCAGTGTGGAGCCCCATGAACCACCAAACAGCAGCCATTCATCGATATGCAGGTGCTCGCGGATCTTTTCAATATCGCTGATCAGGTGAGCGGTGGTGTTGTCTTTCAGCTCTGCATGGGGGGTTGAGAGCCCGCAGCCGCGTTGGTCAAACAGGATGATGCGGTATTTTTCGGGGTCAAAGAAACAGCGATTAAAGCTGCTGGTGCCGCCGCCGGGGCCGCCATGAATGAATAGAACAGGAATGCCCTGAGCGTTGCCACTCTCTTCAATATAGAGGGTATGCAGATCATCAACAGCAAGGTGATGCTGTTTATAGGGGTGTATATCAGGAAAAAGGGTGTTCATATAGGTGTCCTTGTCAGTCTGGCAGACACCGGGAGTATAGCCCGGAACAGCGGTTGCTGTCCGGGCTATTTGCGTGCAGATTTAAATGCTAAAGCACTTATTTACCAGAACGGGAATAACGTTTACGCTCGTTCTCGCTCAGTAACTTCTTACGGATGCGGATAGAGAGAGGTGTTACTTCTACCAGCTCGTCATCTTCGATGAAGTCCAGAGCCTGTTCCAGTGTGAAGCGAATCGGAGGCGTCAGCTGGATGTTTTCATCGGTACCGGATGCACGCACGTTGGTCAGCTGCTTACCTTTGATCGGGTTAACGGCCAGGTCGTTGCTGCGGCTGTGAATGCCCAGAATCATGCCTTCATAGACTTCGATGTTAGGCTCGACACACAGGCGACCACGCTCCTGCAGGTTCCACAGAGAGTATCCCAGTGCTTTACCGGTCACCATTGATACCAGTACACCGTTGTTACGGCTGATCACTTCACCCTCTTTAACCACACCGTAGTGGTCAAATACAGAGGTCATGATGCCGGTACCGGAGGTCATGGTCAGGAACTGTGAACGGAAACCGATCAGACCACGGGAAGGGATCAGGAAGGTCAGGCGTATACGCCCTTTACCATCCACTTCCATATTGGTCATGTCCGCTTTGCGCTTGCCCAGCTCTTCAATGATGTTGCCCTGGTGCTGCTCTTCTACGTCGATCATAACGATTTCGAAAGGCTCGTGAGTTTTACCGTCAACTTCTTTCTGAATTACTTCAGGACGGGAAACCCCCAGCTCAAAACCTTCACGACGCATCGATTCGATCAGCACTGACAGGTGAAGCTCACCACGGCCAGAAACCTTAAATTTCTCAGGGGACTCGCCCTGTTGAACGCGCAGTGCTACGTTGTGAATCAGTTCGCGATCCAGACGGTCTTTGATGTTACGACTGGTGACAAACTTACCATCCTGACCGGCAAATGGTGAATCGTTAACCTGGAAAGTCATCGATACGGTAGGCTCATCGACAGACAGGGGCGGCAATGCTTCAACAGCAGACGGATCACACAGCGTATCGGAGATATTCAGTGCGTCGATACCGGTAACGCAGATGATGTCGCCTGCCTGAGCCGCTTCAACATCAACGCGGTCCAGACCCATATAACCCATGATTTTCTGCACTTTACCGTTGCGGACCTTACCTTCGCGGTCGATGATCTTAATCACATGGTTAAGTCGCACGGTGCCGCGGGAAACCCGACCTACACCGATAACACCTACATAGCTGTTATAGTCCAGTGCCGAGATCTGCATCTGGAACGGGCCTACAGTATCAACCTGTGGCGGGTTTACATGTTTGACAATCGCTTCGAACAGAGGCGTCATATCATCGGCCAGTTCATCTGGCTCATTGCCGGCAACACCGTTGAGTGCCGAAGCGTAGATGATCGGGAAGTCCAGCTGCTCGTCGGTAGCGCCGAGGCTGTCAAACAGATCGAATACCTGATCGATAACATAATCCGGACGTGATCCAGGACGGTCAACTTTGTTGACGACTACGATTGGACGCAGACCCTGCTCAAAGGCTTTTTGTGTCACAAAACGGGTTTGTGGCATCGGGCCGTCAACGGCATCAACCAGCAAGCAGACGCAGTCAACCATCGACAGCACCCGTTCAACTTCACCACCGAAGTCAGCGTGTCCGGGGGTATCAACAATGTTGATATGGTATTCATTCCATTTGATGGCAGTGTTTTTTGCCAGAATGGTAATACCCCGCTCTTTTTCCTGGTCGTTCGAATCCATGATTCGTTCGGTGCCTTCGTCACGACGGCCAAGCGTACCGGACTGTGATAGAAGTTTATCAACCAGGGTGGTTTTACCATGGTCTACGTGGGCAATGATGGCGATGTTTCTTAAGTTTTCGATCACGTCTGGGGACCTGTGCAGACAAATTTAGAAGCGCACATTATACATAAGATATACCGCGGCTGCGTCTTTCTTATGTGCTGAATGATAAAAATAGTTTTTTTTTCCGAATTGTTGATCTGTTTTAGAAGATAAGTACTATAGGTTCGAGTATTATGAAGGCACCTTTTTGAGGCAGTGAGGGTTAAGGCAAACTGGAAAAATGCAAGATGCACTAGAATGGTTCATTATTTGTCTGTTCGCCCTGTTTTGGTTCAATATTCATGGGTTGGCTTGTCTCAAATTTGATCAGAACCACGCTAGGCCGCGTATTTTCGGTGCTTGTGCCAACTGGCATAGCCCTTGCTGATTTTAAGGCGATATAAACCTGACCGGTTTGACTATATCAGTCATAAGGGATCGGTCGGGCGTCTGGCAATATAATCTAGTGGAGAAAGTCACATGTCAGAGACTCTGAATCTGATCAAAGAGCATGATGTTAAGTGGGTTGATATGCGTTTCACCGATACTCACGGTAAAGAACAGCACGTTACTATCCCGGTTACCGAAATAAGTGAAGACTTCTTCGAAGAAGGCAAGATGTTTGATGGTTCGTCAATCGCTGGCTGGAAGGGTATTAACGAGTCCGACATGATCCTGCAGCCAGACGATTCGGCTTCTGTAATGGATCCATTCACTGAAGATTCAACTATTATTGTACGCTGTAATATCGTTGAGCCTACCACCGGTCAAGGTTATGAGCGTGATCCACGTTCCGTTGCCAAGCGCGCTGAAGCGTACCTCAAGTCTACTGGCATTGCCGATTCTGCTATGTTTGGTCCAGAGCCTGAGTTCTTCATTTTTGATGAAGTTAAATGGCATGCTGATATCAGCGGTTGCGGTTACTCAATCGGTTCTGAAGAAGCGTCATGGTCGACTAATAATAGCTATGAAGGTGGTAACACCGGTCACCGTCCACGTGTTAAGGGTGGTTACTTCCCGGTTCCTCCAGTCGACTCTCTGCATGATCTGCGTGCGGCTATGTGTGATGCAATGTCGGCGATGGGTCTGACTATCGAAGTACATCACCACGAAGTTGCAACGGCTGGTCAGTGTGAGATCGGTGTGGGCCCGAACACACTGACAGCTAAAGCTGACGAAGTTCAGATTCTGAAATACTGTGTACATAACGTTGCTCACGCTTACGGTAAAACGGCAACTTTTATGCCTAAACCGCTGGTAGGTGATAACGGTTCCGGTATGCACGTGCATCAGTCTCTGTCTAAAGATGGTGTAAATATCTTCCACGGCGATGCCTATGCAGGACTGAGTGAAACTGCGCTGTTCTATATTGGCGGTATCATCAAGCACGCGAAAGCCCTGAATGCACTGACTAACGCTTCTACCAACGCATACAAGCGTCTGGTTCCAGGCTTTGAAGCGCCTGTTATGCTGGCATACTCTGCCCGTAACCGTTCCGCGTCTATCCGTATCCCATACGTGACTAATCCTAAAGCGTACCGTATCGAGACTCGCTTCCCGGATCCTTCTGCTAACCCTTACCTGTGCTTTGCTGCGCTGATGATGGCTGGCCTCGATGGTATCCAGAACAAGATTCACCCTGGTGATCCGGCAGATAAAGATCTGTATGACCTGCCTGCAGAAGAAGCACTGGCTATCCCAACGGTTGCGGCTTCTCTGGAAGAGGCACTGGATGCGCTGGATAACGATCGTGAATTCCTGACTGCTGGCGGTGTATTTACCGACGACATGATTGACGCGTATATCGGTCTGAAGAAGGAAGAGTGTCTGAAAGTAAGTCAGACAACTCACCCGATTGAGTTTGATCTGTACTACTCTGTTTAATCCACTCTGGATTAACTAAAACAAGCCTCCTTCGGGAGGCTTTTTTTATTCCTCGTATTTGGTAGGCTTTTGATTGCACTAAGTTGGTGCGTATGATTTTATTGTTGTGGATTCTCGGATGGCTTGAATTGCGCCAGAGTGACTGAAAATCCCCGAATCTGTGCTTATTTTATTCTGTGCACTGAGTTGGTTTGCTTTTTGCTAACATCTTTATAGCAACCTTGTACGTTAAGTTAAACGTAATCATGGTCCGTTTCTGAGGCAGAACATCAAAGATGAAAACACCCGATCTGCATAAACATATATTAGACAACCTGTCTACTGCGGCCCTGCTGGTCGATAGTGAGCTGCAGCTGGTGTATATGAATCCGTCTGCTGAGATGTTGCTGGAGGCCAGTGCCCGGCGTTTGTGTCAGTTGCCGTTTCATGACTGGTTTCTGGTGGATGATGATCACAACGCGCTAACCGGCGCGCTGGAGAATGGCCACCCGTTTACTAAACGGGAGGCAAAGCTGACAACGCTGGCGGGGCGGGAGATCACCATTGATTATAGTGTCAATCCTATGCCACAGAAATATGGTCGGCTGGTGTTGATTGAACTGACGCCCAGGGACCGATTGATTCGGATCTCCCGTGAAGAGGAGTTGCTGAGTAATCATGAAACCGTGATCTCACTGGTCAGGGGGCTGGCTCATGAGATTAAAAATCCGCTGGGTGGGTTGCGGGGCGCTGCACAGTTGCTTGAGCGTGAACTGGCCGATGAGTCGTTGCACGATTATACCCGGGTGATCATCGAAGAAGCCGATCGCTTAAGAAATCTGGTCGACCGGATGTTAGGGCCGCATAAAATGCCGCGTATGGAAGAGGTAAATATTCATTCCATACTTGAGCATGTGAGCAGTCTGGTTATTGCTGAGTTCGGCAGTCTGGTTCATGTACAACGGGATTATGACCCAAGCTTGCCTGAGTTTATGGGTGACCGGGAACAGTTGATACAGGCGGTGCTGAATATTGTACGTAACGGTATGCAGGCACTGCAGGAATCAGAAACGGAAGAACCGCGCATTCTGTTACGTACCCGTGTGGTGCGTAACCTGACACTGGGCGCGGAGATGCATCGGCTGGTTTGTTGTGTCGAGATAACGGATAACGGGCCGGGTATACCGGAAGATCTTTTACAGAAAATTTTCTATCCGATGGTGAGTGGCAGGGCTGTCGGAACGGGCCTTGGATTGTCTATTGCACAATCTGTATTGGCACAGCACCGGGGGCTGATCGAGTGTCGTAGTGTCCCCGGAGAGACTTGCTTTCAATTATTAATACCTCTGGAGCTACAATGATGACTAATGCTGCATCTGTATGGATTGTAGATGATGACCGTTCAATTCGCTGGGTGATGGATAAAGCTCTTTCCAGTGAAGGGGTCAGAGTCACACTATTTGAAAGCGGCGATAGCATGTTGCAGCAACTTTCGCGGGAGGTTCCTGATGTCGTTGTGAGTGATATCCGGATGCCGGGTATTAACGGACTGGATCTGCTTGAGCGGGTGAATACCGAACATCCCGAACTGCCAATAATTATTATGACCGCTCATTCAGACCTTGATAGTGCGGTGGCCTCTTATAAAGGCGGGGCATTTGAGTATCTGCCTAAGCCTTTTGATATTGATGAAGCTGCAGCGCTGGTTTTGCGTGCAGTGGAACACTCCCGTGAACAGCAACAGCAGCGGGGTGTCGAACCAGAAGCGCAAACTGAAATTATCGGTGAAGCTCCGGCAATGCAGGAAGTGTTCCGGGCTATCGGGCGCTTGTCACAATCCAATATCACAGTGCTGATCAATGGTGAATCCGGTACCGGTAAAGAGTTGGTGGCTAATGCGCTGCATCAGCATAGTCCGCGCTCATCTAAGCCGTTTATTCCTTTGAATATGGCGGCTATCCCTAAAGATCTGATTGAGTCAGAGCTGTTTGGTCATGAAAAGGGTGCGTTTACCGGTGCTGCCTCCGCTCGTCCTGGACGTTTTGAACAAGCGGATGGTGGTACGCTGTTTCTCGATGAGATCGGGGATATGCCTGCAGATACCCAGACGCGATTATTGCGGGTACTGGCAGAAGGAGAGTTCTATCGTGTCGGCGGTCATACATCCGTTAAAGTGGATGTGCGGATTATTGCCGCGACGCATCAGGACCTTGAAAAGCTGGTGCAGGAGGGGCGTTTTCGGGAAGATCTTTTCCATCGTCTGAACGTTATCCGTATTCATATTCCAAAGCTTGCAGAACGTCGGGAAGATATTCCCCGGCTGACGCGCCATTTTCTGCAAAGCTCTGCCGAAGAGCTGAGTGTAGAATCAAAACTGCTGCACCCGGAGACCGAGAAGTTTTTGAGCACGCTACCCTGGCCCGGCAATGTGCGGCAGTTAGAGAATACCTGTCGATGGCTAACCGTTATGGCGTCTGGTCGAGAGGTGTTGGTCGGTGATCTGCCTCCGGAGCTGCTGGATCAGACAGGTGATGAACAGGTCGTCACCTCTAACTGGGAGAAGGCGTTACGCAACTGGGCGGAGAAACAGTTGCAGCAGGGGTCGACATCTATTTTAGATACGGCTGTACCGGCGTTTGAAAAAATAATGATCGAAGCGGCGCTGAAGCAAACGGCGGGTCGGCGTCGGGACGCCTCGCTGCTGCTGGGTTGGGGACGTAATACCCTGACGCGCAAGATCAAAGAGCTGGGTATGGATGATGTGCCTGAGTTTGTAGAAGAGTAATCTTACGATAGTTTCAGCTATAATCCCTGCCTCGTTGAGAGTCAGGGATTTTTTTATGCTTCATGTTGTGCTTTACCAGCCGGAGATACCGCCAAACACCGGTAACATTATCCGCCTGTGTGCGAATACCGGGTTTCAGTTACATCTTATCGAGCCGCTGGGATTTGATTTTGATGATAAAAAACTGCGTCGTGCCGGGCTCGATTATCATGAGTTCGCCCGGGTAAAGCGTTATGCGGATCTTGCCAGTTGTCTTTCAGAGCTTGCATCGGGAACTGTATGGGCGCTGACAACTAAAGGCAGTCAGTGTTATGCCAATGCGGCCTTTGCAGCAGGAGATGTGCTGCTGTTTGGCCCGGAAACACGAGGTTTGCCAACAGAGGTTCTGGATAGCCTGCCTGCGGTGCAGCGTCTCAGGTTGCCGATGAATGCCGACAGCCGTAGTCTGAACCTGTCAAATACGGTTGCGGTGGTGGTCTATGAAGCCTGGCGACAGTTGGGGTTCGGTGGCAATACCTGAGCAGCTGATCGCAAACAGCAGCATCGTTCGAGAACGCATAAAAAATCCGATGACATCGCTGTTATCGGATTTTTAATTGGACGCTAGTGAACTTAATGCTGTGGCGCTTCTTCAGCCGCTGCTGCAGCCTGCTGTTGCATCTGTTGAGCGTATAATGCATCGAAGTTGACCGGTGACAGCATCAGGGCGGGGAAGCTTCCCTTGTTGACCATGTTGTCGATCGCTTCCCGTGCATAGGGGAACAAAATGCTCGGGCAGAACGCGCCCAGAGTATGGTGCAGTTCAGCATCGGCTAGGCCGGTGATGGTAAAGATGCCCGCTTGCTGTACTTCAACCAGGAAGGCGGTATCGCTATCGTTTTTAGCGGTAACAGTAAGTGTCAGAACCACTTCAAAAACGCCTTTATCTAGCGTGGTGGTTGCTGTATTCATATCCAGGTTGATCTCTGGCTGCCACTGCTTTGTGAAGATCTTAGGTGAATTAGGTGCTTCAAAAGAGGAGTCTTTAATATAAACACGCTGAATAGCAAACTGAGGAGCCTGTTGTTCCTGAGTGTTCTGTTCGTTCTCTGCCATGGTCCTGTTTTCCTGTAAATAATGAGTTAACCGGCCAGTAACGGATCAAGCTTTCCCTGTTGTTCCAGGGCAAAAAGATCGTCACAACCGCCGACATGAAGTTGGTCGATAAATATCTGAGGCACGGAAGTCCGGCCGCTGCGTTTGTTCATCTCCTGGCGGGCGCCAGAAACTTTTTCGACATCTATTTCTGTATAGCGGGCACCTTTATGATCCAGCAGCATCTTTGCCCTGCGGCAAAAGGGGCACCAGCTATTGCTGTATAGGGTGATTTCCGCCATGACTATTTAATCACCGGCAGGCTTTGGGCTTTCCATTCGGTCATGCCGCCTGACAGGCGCACAACGTTTTCAAAACCCGCAGTTTTGAGCTTTTTGCTAACCGCACCGGCAGTCTGGCCAATATTACAGACAACGATAATCGGCTTCTGTTTATGTTTGGCCAGCTCACTCATCCGTTTATCCAGTTCAGTTACCGGAATATGGATTGCATCGGTGATGTGGCCGGTGGTGAACTCTTTTTTAGGTCTGATATCCAGAATCACCGCGTTATCTTTATTGATCAGTCGGGTAGCTTCATGGGTGCCTACGGACTTTCCTGCTTTATTCTGTTCAGTCCACAGCAGCATTGCCAGGGTTAAGCCCCAGGCTGCTACCAGCATAATATTGTTAGTGATGAATTCGAGCAGTTGTTCCATTCTCTGTATCCGGCCAGTTGCGAAGTCGCTGAA
>NZ_CAKZLP010000039.1 GCF_937127095.1 uncultured Amphritea sp. | reverse complement strand
TTCAAGCTCAGCGATGCGGGCGGCTTGCTGATTGATGTATTCACGCACCGGCTCTGCGCCGTTACATGGGCCTTTATGAAGGCCTATCAAGGTATATATCTCATGTACGGTATCGCTATTTGATCGAGCTTCTTGCGCCCAGACTTCTGCCTGCTGCTGCAAATTTGAACTAAGAGTTATCAGTTCGCTGATCTGCTGGCTTTTCTGCTGTTGCTGTCCTACCTGGCTCCAGCGCTCATGTTCGCTAATCCGATCACCTGTCACGCCTTGCTGATAGCCGATATTTAAAATCACCCAGCCTTCGTCAAGTCCGTAACCAGAGAGTACGCCATTAATCACGCATTCCAGGGCGCGGTTTGTGTACTCAAGCGGCTTGCCAGCTTTCATTTCTTCGCCGGAGTATCGCGTCTCTCTTAGCAGGGCAGAATCTCCGCTATGATAATCACGGTCGTTGAAGCGGATCTCATAGCTCTTACGTCCTTCCCAAGACATCTGGAATACTTCGGGATCTGTTTTTAGTTCGTGGTGTTTCATGACTATTCCCTCTGGGTTAGGCGGCTGTTGTGTTGCGGTTGAAGTAGCGAATGGTTTCTGAGCCTATCCAGTGGCCTACCGGTTCAGAGACGCCGTTGCCTATGCCTCGGTAGGCGGCTGTGTCGGTACAGTTGAACTTAAAGGTATCCTCAACACCCTGAAGCCTCGCCCACTCTCTGACGGAGTAGGGGCGCACTCCCATCGGGAACCGCTTGTCTTTCACTAGTCGTGTGCTTTTATCCTTCGCGTAGTGAGCAACGCAGGTCGGCGCTATATCATCCTTAGCCGGGTCTGAAATAATGGGGCGATCCCGGTAGCCTCCGCTCATTCGGGTTGCGATGGCCTTGGGTAGCGTGATTTGTGGATCCGTTTCGAGTATATCGATCAGCAGGGTGCGCTTATGGCCCTCGGGTGGTCGCCAGTTAAACTGCTGCTTGCTGCCCAGTATGATCAGCCGGTCCCGGTTCTGTGGCAGCCATGTGCTGGATTTAATGGGGCAAAATACCTGCATGTAATACTGCGGAAGCTTGGTCATGGCTTCCATCACGACCGGGAATTTCCGCAGCCCTGGAACGTTTTCTACCCAGAACATTTCTGGCTGCGCAATTGCCAAGTGGCGCAGGGCGTGGAGATATAACTCATCGCCTGTGCGGGTGCCGTGAATGTCTGCGATAGCGCTGTATTTTGTGCAGGGGTATGTAAAGCCCATTGCATCGCAGCTGTCCTGCTCAAGTACAAGTTGCTCTGACAGATCGCACTGGTGCATGTGATCGCCAAGGTTGTCGCGGTAAACCTGGCAGGCTACCGGGTCCAGCTCGAAAGACTGCCCGATCTTAACGCCAGCGCGGATAACCCCTGCATCACCTATACCCATGCCGCTGAAGTAGGTATTTGCTGTTGGTATGAACATTATCTATCTTTCCTCAGTATCTTTTCCATTGCCCAAAGCCTGGCCCCTGTGACTGCCACCATCGAAGCGGCGAGTAGCAGGACGGCGGCGAGGGGAGTCATGCGGCTTGTTCTGGCTGGTCTTCTTCAATTCTTATGGGCATGATGATCACTAATGCGTTGTAATCATGATTTTTTATGTTGACTTCAATGGCGGTGTTTTTTCCGCGAAACTTAAAAATGGCGTTCGAGTATCTGTTGCCTAAGGCTTTTTCGGCTTTGCTTACTAGTGATACATAGTCTGGGTTTATGCCGATAAATGGTGTGGGGATTGGGTCACCGGTAGGTATAACTTTTTCAACGTCTGGGTATTTGCCGTCGATGATTTCAAAAGCGCGATGCTCATGAGTTGAGTGACTGGCCGCTGAAATAGGGTTATAGAATTCGATTAATCCTATTTTTTCGCCTTCGATCAGCGTCATCATGCCTTTTGTTGCTTTTGCTGGAATGGTGCCTTTTATGTTGATGATCAGGGATTCTTGCAGTTCTTTTGCTTCTAGGCATGGTGCTCTAAACATGACGTGCCCGTTCGTGGCGGTAATATAGCCTGCGGAGTCAAGATAGATTCCGTGTAGATAGTAGCGCGGGTCTGATTTTGCGCTGAACGGTGTCGCTGCTCTGAGTAGATTGGCATCCAGTTCGATTTTTTTGATGTTTGCAGTTTTCATTTCCCTGTCCTCACGCTGTTGTCTGTTTGGGTAACCGGGTGACTTCGCCGCCGAAGGCTTCCATAATTGCCTGGAGGAGTCGGTCGAATTCGCGGTTCATTCGCAGCAGTTCGGCGTCGAATTGCTGGTGGGCTTCGTCGAGTTCCAGTCCGTCCATTTCCTCTTTTAGCTGGTCGCTGAGGCGTAGGCGCTTAATGGTGAGGTCGTCGGTCAGGGTGAAGTTGAGGGCTTCCTGCCATTCGATGGCCAGTTTTGTGACGCGCTTGCCTGCTGTGAGGTGCCCGGCGATCTCTTCTGATTCGAGATCCTGGCCGGTGCAGCGGATGACACCGGCTTCAGCGGTTGAATCTTTAAGCTCTGACTGATCCAGCGGGACAAACCCTGCAGGTCGGCTGGCGGCATCGCTGAGCCAGTGTGTCATCACGGCTGAGGGCGAATTGTTAACATCGGGGAGCACGATAGGCAGCGACCCCAGCAGGCTGCGTAGGTGGCTCAGGAGCTCTTCAGCTTGCTTGTGGCTGCTGGCGTCTACGATTACCCAGCCGGTGCTGAGGATCATGGCGTGGGTGCGCTTGAACTTGCTGAATGCCCGGGGCAGCAGGTCGAGTATGATTTCGTCTCTGAGCTGATCTTTCTCTTTTTTGTAAACCTTACGGGCCTGCTCGTCTTCGATCAGCTTTACCCGGGTGTCGAGCGCCTGGCGGATGACAGAGGAGGGGATTATCTTCTCTTCTTTCTGCATGCAGATCAGAGTTGCGCCGTCGATGGTGCGGAACGGCTCATCGAACAGATCAGCCGGTGGCACCCAGCCCACCCGGCTAAGTTCCTGACTTGAACAAGGTGTGAATAACTTATCTTCCAGCGCTACGGGGAAGTTGTCACCGATGGGTGAGGTCTGACGGTAGAAAATTGCGTTTTTGAAGAACATGGGTTTAGTCCTGTTTAGTTGTTTTTGCAGTTGCTCGGCTGCCTGGTTGATGCCCTTTAAATCATGTACTCCATGCCCTTGAAGGGATTCGCGAACGGGATATCATCATCAAAGTCGTCAGGGCTTGGCGCTGGTGGCGGGTTGCTGGACCGCTGCGCGGGTGCCTGTTGCGCTTCTGGGTATTGCGACTGGTTATTGGTGCGCTGGCTGTTGTTTTGCCCGTCGAGCATTTGCAGTTCGCTGGCGACGATCTCGGTGGTGTACCGGTCTTGTCCGGACTGGTCCTGCCATTTACGGGTGCGCAGACTGCCTTCAATGTAGATCTTTGAGCCCTTTTTCAGGTATTCAGCCGCGATCTCTGCCAGGCGGTTGAAGAACACCACTCGGTGCCATTCGGTGCGCTCTTGCTGTTGGCCGGTTTGTTTATCTTTCCAGCTTTCGCTGGTGGCGATGGTCAGGTTGGTGACCGCGTTGCCGCTGGGCATGTATTTGGTTTCTGGGTCGTTGCCCAGGTTACCGATGAGGATGACTTTGTTAACGCCTCTGGCCATGGTTATTTTGCCTCTGTTACGTGGACTGGGTTGTTAGGCCAAGTGGCCCGTGCGCGTGATACAGCGCGGTTAAAATCGGGCTTGCTTAGGGTGATGTCTCCCAGCCAGGCCCCGCAGAGTTTGTGTGTGACGATGTATCTCATGGTTAATCCATCCTGAACTTGCCGCCGTTCTTCTCTTTCAGATCCCCGTATGGGTCGTGCGGCTGTTGGTTTTTTTTGAGCGATTCAATGGTGAGTCGCTGCTGTTTAATCACCCGGCGCATGGCTATCATCACCAGGCTGGTGTCTATCTGTTCACCGGTGTCTTTATGCAGCACCCCGGTGGCGTTGCAGGCGTCGCACTGCATCTGGTGAAACACGCCTTTTACTTCGCCATGGCCGTTGCAGGTGTCGCACCGTTTCATGGGCGGCAGCTGTATGTTCAGGCTTGGCCCTGACTGTTTACTCATATCCGCTGATGATGGGCCGTATTTCGTTCATAACACCGGTGCCGGTGACCGCGCCTTTGATCGCGTAGCCCACCAGCACCAGCCCGGTTGCGATCAGGGCCACGCTAAGAATCAACCCCGCGTATAGCAAAAACAGGAATAGATATTCAGCGTTCATGCGGCTTGCCCCTGGCTGCTGGCGGGTGACTTGATCAGGTGTAGCTGCAGCAGGGTGTGATCCAGCTGCTGGTTTATATGCTCTTCCGTGATCCACCGAGTGGGCTGCAGGTCGATGTCTTCATTCAGAATCGTGACGATATCGCGCCCCTGCACATTAAAGGTACCGATGGGGTAGGCTTTAACCATGAGGCTCTTTGTGCTGCCGAAATAATCAGTGGTGACAATGGCGATGTTCGCGTCTGATATCGCCATCGCCAGCTGCTGAATCTGCAAAACCTTGTCGGTGATATTCATGCGTAGTGTCCTTTCAGTTTGAATAGCTGTTTATCCAGAAACTCTGGAATGTCGTTAGCTTCTTCCAGTGATGCGTAGTCACGGCCTCGGCGGGTGCGACCCCGGCGGGCGATATCGTTGTCGAAACCTGCAGCGGTGGTAGTGAAAATGCAGATGCAGACCACCAGCGCAACGACTGATTGTTTGGCAGTGAACACGCCATTAATAAACATCATGGCCACCAGTTGAGCGCGGGTGTGGGTTTCGGTGCGCTGCATAGCGTTAATGATGTGGCTTTTAGCCGTGCGGGCCGTGCGACCTATGATCATGCCGATCTCTTCGTCTACTTTGCCTTCAGCGGCCCAGGCGGCGCTTTCTGCCTGTCGCTCTGTCAGGCCCAGGCTGGCGGCTAAGTTGAGGTTGATGCTGATGTGTGGTGTTGTTGTGTTCATGGCTTATGCCTATACGCTGTCGTATTTATATATACGTTAACGCATAGCAATTATATACGCAAGCGTATTTTTAAAAATAAAGTTCGGCTGCTAGAGTTGGATTGTCTATTCAAGGAGTGAAGTTATGGCTTTAGTTAAATGTCCAGATTGCGGTACCAATGTTTCGGACAGGGCTCCGGCGTGTGTTAATTGCGGCTGCCCTATATCATCCGCGTCTGATGTGGCTGCACTTAAAACACCGCTGACAACGACACAGGGAACCGCTAAACGGCTTAAAGCCCATTCAGCTATCAGTATGACGCTGCTGGTGGTTTCGCTGCTGTGGGTGTTTATGGCGTCATCTAGCCCTAATCCAGAACCTAGTATCATCGCCCCGGCGGTTTGCTTTCTTAGTCTGGTGTGGCTTATCGTCACCCGCATTCGTATCTGGTGGCATCACGGGTAAATTCTATGCGCTATTTAACGTTATTGATCTTTATGTATGCTTTTCAAGCGTCTGCATCTAATGTTGCAGAAGTTGTTGTGCATCGTCTTGATGGTGAATTTACTTTCATCAAAGTTGATGACTTCAGAACATGTATGAGGTATCTAGCATTACAGCCAGACCCAAGCAGCGAATGTCTGGACAAGATCGGGTTAGATATGGAGACGTTCAAACTCTTAGTTGAAACGAAATTTTCTAGGCGTATAACTTTTCACGACGAGACCGGGTCTAGAATGGCAAACCCACCATTAGATTTATTTGATGATGATTATCATAAAAAGGGGAGTCTTCCAAAAACTAAGCCTGCGCCTGTGAATGGGCTTTCGATTGAGAGAGTTTACCAAAATAGCCCCATCTCTATTCATGTGATTTTAAGGACGGATTCTAGTCGTAAAGTTCATTGTTCTGTTCAAGATAGTAACGATAAGATACTGACGGTGGATGACGGCTACATAAACCCTCCAGTTGATAAACTTATTATTATTACAGGAGAGTCTACATCTCTAGTTAAAAGTGCGACTTGCTGGTAAGCATCAATGCTCATACAGCCAGCCTGCCAATATCAGTTAAATACTGCTACAAGTCTCCCATCAGCACTTTTACAGCTCGTCCAATGATGCGTAATTGTTCGAAGTTGTTATAAGAGATCACTTCGTCAACATATGAAAGATCCGCTTTGTTGTCTGAGCTGATAATCCAGCTGTTATCCATGCGTTTGACCAAGCGTTTGACTCTAAGCTCATCATCGACGGCGATGGCGTATACATTGCCAGATCTGGGTTTTTTATCTGCTGTGTTTATCAACAGAATGTCCCCGTCCTGTATGCGAGGCGACATTGAATCACCCCGGACGGTGACAGCCTTTAGTGATGATTCACTGTAATTGTTCTCGAATATCCAGTCCTTAGATATGGGTATCAAATCTTGTGTCCTTTCCTGATCAGCGCAAAAGCCGCTGCCTGCGGCCAACTCTATATCGAGAAATGCTATGTTTGTGAATTTTGAAGAATCCTCAAAAACATTAGCCGGATTGCCGCTGGCATCGTAAGCGTTGTCATTGAGGTTTTCCATTACACCTGCACTTTCTGAGTTTTCAGTTAGCTGCCAGTAATGAGCGCCTAGAGCTTTCGCCAGGGCTTTCAGGTTTGAAAGCTTCGGGTCCATTGATTCGCCTTTCAATATCCTGTGAACCGTTGGCTGGTTAAGTCCACTAATTCTAGCTAATTCAGTGGGCGTAGTTATCCCTCGCTCCTTCATTAAAGCAATTACGTTTCTGGCTATTATCTCGGCGTTTGTATTCATATGCGTATTATTTACGAATTTAACCATATATAAAAATACGTTTAGGTATTGCTAGTTAATACATTAGCGTATTATTATGTCTATCATAACTGTGCATCAGACTTGGTGATCCAATGACATCGCTTCAAAAAATGATTAAGAAAATCCGTTTGTCTGGACTGAAAGGACCAGCGATAGCTGAGCGAATTAATGTCACTCAGCCGACGGTAAGTCGCATTGAGAACGGCGCCAGAACCGATTATGAGACCGGAAAGGCCATTGAGCGCCTGTATTCCGAAGTCGTTGATAACAGTTTAAAGGATGCGGTTTAAAAAACACCGCCCAAACGGACAGACCCTGTCCTAACGGACATAACGCGTTTAGCACCTTGGCCGGCTGACCCTTCACCGGTCCTTTTTAAACAGCATTCGATGAGTGTTGTTTAAAAAGTCTATTCAGCCCCTTAACTGGGGCTTTGTGGGTGCTGGGGTTCGCCCCTGATTGTGGAAATCATTCCATTAACCCAAAGGAGATAAACATGAAGAAAGCTTTTCTCTGTGTTGCTCTGGCCTTAACGGCTGCACTTTCGATGCCAGCGCTGGCTGATATCGATTATTCCCCACCTGCTGGTGGTTTTACGGATGCTGTGTATCAGGCATCTGACCTTGATGCAGGTACGGCACCTGTTGCTGCTCTGTACTCACATCCACCTGTCATGATCGCAGACAGTTCGCCAGACGGCTTCGGTGATTCGTATCGAACGAAGGTAACGAACAGTTATCGGCCGAATAACGACGGCATTGGTAGTGGTTCTGGGGATTACCTGGCAGCGGCTTATTCATCTTTTGAGGTGGGTTGGCGCTTCTGATCAGCAGCCCGGCACTCTATCCAGTGATCTGTCGGGCACAACGTAAAGCATCCTGGTTCTGGGTGAACCCGGGGCAGGCCAGCAGGGTGTTTTACGTTGTGATGAGTGCGGAATTAAGATGTTCAGATCCAGCAATCACAACAA
>NZ_CAKZLP010000038.1 GCF_937127095.1 uncultured Amphritea sp. | reverse complement strand
CGGGCGACAGGCCATGTGAATGACCCCGAGCTGGATGCGCGGCTTGTGTTTGAGGTCTTGGCGAACCAGCTCGATGCTTTCGTGAGGCTGAAGGCTGAAGGGCCGGATGTTCTTACGGCCTACCACTACCTGACCACGCGCGTGGAACAGGCAGGCGGTTTTGATACGGTCTTTCGTTATGTGCGCGGTAGGGATTGCCCGGGCTACGAGGAAACCTGTGCCGCGATACGGCGGTTGCTGGGAGGCCGCGCCTGCGGCAAGCGCGTCGAGCAGACATTGAGCCGATTGAGCAGCCCGCAGAATGGATGGCCCATGGCCTATGCGCTGTCCTGGATCACGGTTGCAGGTGGAGATTCCGTCATGCCGCCTTGGGTGCGGGCGCAGTTTCGCGAAGCATCGCTGATCGTGAAGCATTTGCGAGACACGTCTTGCAAAGACCCTGCTTGCGCTTGGTGTGCCCAACAGAATGATCCTGTCCGCGCGTTGGAAAAATGGTTCGGATTCCCGAGCTTTCGCCCTAAGCCGGTCGATCCGGATGGTCGCCCCTTGCAAGAACGCATCGTCGACGAGGCCATGTCGGGTAATAGTCTGCTTGGGATTCTACCGACAGGCACGGGGAAGTCTCTGTGCTACCAGGTGCCCGCGCTGTGTCGGTTCGACAAGATTGGGGCGCTCACCGTTGTGATTTCGCCTCTGGTCGCACTGATGTCGGACCAGGTTCAGGGCATGGAGCGGGCAGGTATTTCCTGCTCGGTCACGATCAACGGTATGATGTCCATGCCCGAACGCCAGGATGCCTTGGATAAAGTTCGGATGGGGGACGCAGGGATCCTCATCATCTCTCCCGAGCAGCTACGCAGTACCTCGATCCGCCGTGTCTTGGCACAGCGTGAAGTCGGGCTTTGGGCAATCGATGAGGCGCACTGCGTCTCGAAATGGGGGCACGATTTCCGGCCAGAATACCTCCAGCTGAGTTACCTTCAGGACTGCTTTCCGGGTGTGCCCCGCATCGCTTTAACGGCTACGGCGGATGAGCGTACCCGGGATGAGATCTGTGAGCGACTCGGACTGCAGGATGCGCGCAAATTTATTCAAGGGTTTGACCGTCCCAATATTCGTTATCGCATTGGTCAGAAACACCGGGCCAAAGAGCAGTTACTGAAGTTTCTCAAAGCAGAGCATGCCAGTGATTCCGGTATCGTTTACTGCCTTTCGCGCAAGAAAGTTGAAGACACCGCCCAATGGCTGCAAGAGCAGGGCTTTAATGCACTGCCGTACCATGCGGGGCTGCATGCTGAACTGCGCCGTCATAACCAGCACCGTTTTCTGACCGAAGAGAATATTCTGATGGTCGCGACAGTCGCCTTTGGGATGGGGATTGATAAACCCAATGTACGCTTTGTCGCGCACCTTGATCTGCCTAAAAGTGTCGAAGCCTATTATCAGGAAACCGGTCGTGCCGGACGGGATGGTCTGCCCGCCGATGCCTGGATGGTCTATGGGTTGCAGGATGTTATCTTTCTGCGGCAGATGCTGGAGGGGTCGCAGGCTGATGATCTGCACAAAAGTATTGAGCGACAGAAGCTGGAAGCGATGCTGGGACTGTGTGAGATCACCAGTTGTCGTCGTCAGACGCTGTTAACCTATTTTGGCGAACCGCTGCCTGAACCTTGCGGCAACTGTGATACCTGTCTTGAACCTGTTCCGGTATGGGATGCAACCGAGTCAGCGCGTAAAGCCTTGTCTGCTGTGTATCGGTGCGGTCAGCGGTTTGGTGTGAATCACATCATTGAAGTGTTGTTGGGTAAAACCAGTGAGCGTGTGCTGGAGCTGAAGCATCATCAGCTGAGTACTTTTGGTATTGGTAAGGAGCTGGATCGTAATCAGTGGCGCTCGGTATTCCGGCAGCTGGTGGCAAGAGGATACCTGAGCGTGGCAGCTAACAGTCATGGGGTGCTCTACCTGACCGACAGTTGCCGGCCTCTGTTAAAAGGTGAGCTGCGGGTGGAGATGCGTCAGGATAAGCGTAAGCAGGAGTCGTTCCGCAAACGCAATGATCCGCAACAGAAGCTGGATGTCGAGGATTATGGACTGTGGAATGCATTGAAAGCGTTGCGGATGAGTCTCTCTAAAGAGCAGGATGTTCCTCCCTATGTGATCTTTCATGATGCCACCCTGATGGAGATGGTGATGTATCGTCCGTTGACCCATCAGCAGATGGGGCGCCTGAGTGGGATTGGTGAACGTAAGCTGGAACTGTACGGCGATGCGTTTCTTGAGTTGATTCGCGAATACCAGGCAGAGCAGCAAAATCCACAAAATAAAGATCTGCAGGTGCATGAATCGGTTGCCCTTTATCGTTCGGGGATGACCGTCGCTCAGGTAGCACGGCAGCAGCACCTGTCAGAAAACGTCATCTATAACCATCTGGCTGATGGTATTGCTGCAGGCGAACTGCATCTGCATGATGTAATTACCCTGAATGGCGATCAGCTGCAGCAGGTGCAGCAGATTATGTGTGCTTCAATGGCATCCTCGGGCGTGGCACTTAAGCCGGTTTACGAAGCGCTGGATGGCTTGTATGAGTATGGCGTACTGCGCTGTATCCGTGCAGATATGGAGCGCATTGAGCAGGGTGGTTAGCGGGCGTGGCTGACCTCGGGCTCTGGGGGCTGTTTCTCAGTAGTTTTATATCATCAACCCTGCTGCCCGGCGGGTCTGAAGTGTTGCTGGGGTATTTGTTAACTCAGTCGGAGTTTCAGCCGCTGCTATTGTTATTGGTGGCGAGTCTGGGTAACAGCCTTGGCGGAGCTGTGACGTTTGCTATGGGGTGGTGGGTCAGTGTTCGCTGGCCGGCACAGCAGCCGGAAAAAAAGAGCCAGCAGCGGGCTCTATCAATGATTCAGCGCTATGGACCGGCAGCCTTGTTGCTTTCATGGTTACCCATTATTGGTGATCCGCTCTGCTTTGTCGCCGGATGGTTTCGCTGTCATCTGCTTATCTCGCTTATTCTCATAACGCTGGGTAAAACCTTGCGCTATTTATTCATTGTTTTTGCATTTAGCTGATATAGTTAGCAAGGCTTTCGGGTCTTTTGAATCTGATTTTTCGGGATTTTTCGAAGCGTTATCAGGTAGGCATTGATAATGGAGAAGCTATGCTGAAATCTCGTCATTTTCGTTCGCTGCGGATAATAGTCCTTCTGATTGTGCTCTTTGTGGTCGTCATGAATACCTGGCTATCCAGCGTCCGCATTCAGTCCTGGAAGCGGCCTGTATGGGTTGTATTATATCCGATCAATGCGGATGGACAGGCCGACACGCAGATGTATATTAATGCGCTGAGTGCCGAGCACTTCGACGATATTAATGGCTTTTTTGCCCGAGAAGGCCGTCGTTATCACATAGATTTAAATCCGGTCACAGAGTTTTATCTGGCTCCGCCGCTTACTGTGCAGCCTCCGGAAATTGATGTTCAGGCCAGTTTGTTTGAGCGGGTTTTCTGGAGTCTGAATATGCGCTGGTGGTCATGGCGCAATGATAACTGGAGCGGGCCTGAGCCTGATGTGAGAATCTATCTGCGCTACTTTTCTCCGCGCAAAAATCAACAGCTGTCGCACTCGCTGGGACTGCAAAAGGGGATGATTGGTTTGGTGAATGGATTTGCCAGTGTTGATTACATTGGGACGAATAATTTTGTTATCGCCCATGAACTGATGCATACATTCGGAGCATCGGACAAATATAGTCTTGAAACAAACGAACCTGTCTTTCCGGATGGGTATGCTGATCCGCAACAAAATCCATTATTGCCGCAAACCCGGGCCGAAGTGATGGCTGGGCGAGTAAAAGTCTCACCAGGTTGGTTGTTAATTCCGAAAAGCCTTGATGATGTTATCGTCGGGCCACTAACCGCCAGCGAAATTGGCTGGGAATCATTGTAAGTTGTGCATAGTGTTTGTGATCTTTAAATGGGCGTGACTTACAGATACCCATACTGGGTACTGGTCGGTTAGGTCAGCGCTCTGTGTAGGAATACACTACTGAATATACGCAGTAAAAGTATTGGTATTGTGTGCTAAATCCTTCTTTATCATAGAGTTAGTTGTTTGTATTTAAATGGAGACAGTTATACTTCGTAATGTTGGTTTTAAAGGCGGGATTTTAAACATGCATTTTAGACCTTGTAGATCACCAGTATGGGTAGAAAACAATGATTTTTTAGATGCTTACAGGGATAAGCATGTGATATTATTTGTTCAATTTTAAACGGATTGTAAAGATTCTTTCGGCTGAATGCTTCGATAATCTCGCAATTGAAGTGTAACTAATATGCAACACAATGGTCTTATTTTAGATCTTGATGTCTCGCTTGGTTGAGAGTCAAAAATCAGAATAATATCTTCTGGGGGGAAATCATGGAAAATGTAGAAGCTGCTAAAGGCTCGGTTGTAAGTGTTTCCGGCGAAGTCGTCGTCATCGATTCCAAAGGTGCTGAGCATGCGCTTCAGACCGGCGATCAGGTTAAAGACGGTGACATGATAATAGTCCGCGGTGGCAGTGAGGCTGAGCTTGATCTCGGTAAGGCTGCAACTGAAACGCTGCCAGAAGACACAACAGCAGTAGTGCAGGTTGATCCCTCTACCGGTGAAATTATTCTGGTTATCCAGTCGTTGGGTGCTGAAGAAGTTGATGTGGCTGGTATTCAGGACGCGATTCTTGCTGGCCAGGACCCTACCCAGATTCTTGAAGAGACCGCTGCCGGCAACACCCCCCCAACTCGTTCCGGTTTTTCTGATTTTCAGACTGTTGGTCGTACTGCAGAAGAAGTTATTGCTCAGGCAGGCTTTGATACTACTCCAGAAGAGTGGGTGCGCGACCCCTATGTTGATAACGTAGCTGACCTTCCTATTCCTCCCTCCCTATATAGCGTTGCAGATGTGCAGGTCAGTGAAGGCGGCCTGATGACCTTTACCGTCACACGTACAGGTGGTACTCAGGCCGGCTCTATTGATTTCTCTACCCGAATTGGCAGTGGCGATACTGCTGAAACAGCTGACTTTGCTGCTAACAGTGGTACGCTGATATTTGCTGCAGGAGAAGTCAGTAAGACCTTTACCGTACAAACTGTCCAGGATTCAGTCTACGAAGGGCCGGAAACGTTCACGGTTAGTCTTGATAATCCTTCTAACGGCGGCGAGATTGAAGATGGTAGTGCAGTAGCCACTATTGTCGATGATGGTACTGGCCCAGGTCCATTCGGCCCTGGATCGGGTCCGGATAACGACACCACTAGTTTTAGTATCGGCGATGTGAGCGTCAGTGAAGGTGGCTTAATGACCTTCACCGTGACCCGTACCGGGGATGCTGAAGCGGATCAGACTGTCGATTTTTCCACCAGTATCGGTGGCTCTGATACTGCTGAAACTAATGATTTTACTACCAATAGCGGCACTCTGATCTTTGCTCCGGGTGAGACTAGTAAAACCTTTACTGTTCAGACAACTCAGGACAGTGTTTTTGAAGGCAGCGAAACCTTTACTGTCTCCCTTGATAATAATTCTGTTGGCAGCACTATAGGTGATGCTACAGCTGTCGCTACAATTATTGATGACGGTACCGGCCCAGGCCCATTCGGCCCAGGCCCCGGTCCGGATAACGATACTGCCAGCTTTGCGGTTGACAGCGTCAGCATCAGTGAAGGGGGCTTAATGA
>NZ_CAKZLP010000037.1 GCF_937127095.1 uncultured Amphritea sp. | reverse complement strand
GGTGATAATCCTGAATTTCAGCGTCAGGTGCTGGATGTCAGGGCGATGCTTGAAGGTGAGGCGGCGTTTTATGCGGCAAGCCGTGCCACCAATGAACAACTCGCAGAGCTGGATGATGAATACCGTAAGATGCAACAGCGCGGGCAGCGCGAAACCACGCTGGAAAAGGCCAAGGAGGACCTGCGGTTTCATATGATGATCGCCGAGTCATCCCACCATCTGTTGGTGATCTCTTTCAGTCAGCTGTTTTATACCCGCTTCTTTAACGCGATCTATGGTGTGCTGACCTGCACCCTGAAAAAATATGGCCGTTATCCCGACGGTATCCGCTCTCAGCACAGTGCGATTCATCAGGCGATTATGGCCCGTAATGCGGAGGATGCACGCAGCGCAGCGGTGGAACATATCCTCTACACCCGACGTCATCTGGATGACTGAATTCGCACCGATTTCCCCCCGCAGATATGTTGTCATGAAAGCGTATTGAAATAGCTTTATATTCCTCTTTCCGGTAGAATATGCCGCCTTTGTGCTGCTACCTGGTTTGTAGCCGCGATTGAATTTTATAGTCTGGCCTGTGGTACTGGTCAGCACTTAGCAGATAGGAATAGACAATGCCTGTAATTACCCTTCCCGATGGCAGCAAGCGCGAGTTTGCTAATGCCGTTACCGTATTTGATGTTGCCGCTGATATTGGCGCAGGTCTGGCTAAAGTCGCCCTGGCCGGCCGGGTGAATGGTGAGCTGGTGGATACGTCCCACACCATTACCGAAGACGCTAATCTGGCAATTATCACGCCGCGTGATGAAGCGGGTCTGGAAGTGATTCGTCACTCCTGTGCTCACCTGATGGCGATGGCGGTACAGCAGCTGTTCCCAACTGCTCAGGTCACCATCGGTCCGGTGATCGAAGATGGTTTCTATTATGATTTCGCTTACGAGCGTCCGTTTACGCCTGATGATCTGCAAAAGATCGAAGCGAAGATGAAAGAGCTGGTAAAAGCCAACTATCCGGTTTCCCGCTCGCTGATGAGTCGTGATGAAGCGGTGGCGCTGTTCGAAAGCAAGGGTGAGAAGTATAAGGTGGAGTTGCTGGAAGCGATTCCGGCTGATCAGGATCTGTCATTCTATTCTCAGGGCGATTTTATCGATCTGTGTCGCGGACCTCACGTGCCCTCCACCGGTCATATTAAAGTCTTCAAGCTGATGAAACTGGCCGGTGCGTACTGGCGTGGCGATTCTAAAAATGAGATGTTGCAGCGTATCTATGGTACTGCCTGGGGTGATAAGAATGACCTCAAAGAGCACCTGCACCGTCTGGAAGAAGCGGAAAAGCGCGATCACCGTAAGCTGGGTAAACAGCTGAATCTGTTCCACCTGCAGGAAGAAGCGCCGGGGATGGTGTTCTGGCATCCCGATGGCTGGACGCTGTATCAGGGGATTGAGCAGTACATGCGCAAGAAGTTGCGTAAGCACGGCTATGATGAGATTAAAACACCACAGGTGGTTGAACGTACCCTGTGGGAGAAGTCCGGTCACTGGGATAAATTCTCTGAAGAGATGTTTACCACCCACTCAGAGAACCGAGACTTTGCGATTAAACCGATGAACTGTCCATGCCATGTGCAGGTGTTCAATCAGGGGCTGCGGTCATACCGTGATCTGCCTTTACGACTGGCTGAATTCGGTTGCTGTCACCGGAATGAACCGTCCGGTGCGTTGCACGGCATTATGCGGGTGCGGGGTTTTGTTCAGGATGACGCACATATCTTCTGTGCTGAAGATGATATTCAGAGCGAAGTGGCGCTTTTCATCGACTTCCTGCATGAGGTTTACGCTGATTTTGGTTTCACCGAAGTTATCTACAAGCTTTCCACCCGTCCGGAAAAACGGGTAGGCTCTGACGAGGTTTGGGATAAGGCTGAAAAAGCGTTGGGCGATGCCCTTGATGCTGCTGGTCTTGACTGGGCTGAGTTGCCGGGCGAAGGTGCTTTCTACGGCCCTAAAGTTGAGTTCTCTCTGAAAGACTGTCTGGGACGTGTATGGCAGTGCGGTACTATTCAGGTAGACTTCTCGATGCCGGGGCGTTTAGGCGCTGAATTTGTTGATCACGATGGTGAGCGTCATACACCTGTTATGTTGCATCGTGCGATTTTGGGTTCTTTCGAGCGCTTGATTGGTATTTTGATTGAACATTACGCTGGCGCATTGCCAACTTGGTTGGCACCGAAACAGCTTGTTGTAATGAATATTACTGATAAACAAGCCGATTATTGCTCAAAAATTGAAAAAAGCCTGAGAAATAAAGGCATTCGTGCATCTTCGGACTTGAGAAACGAAAAAATCGGCTTTAAAATCCGTGAGCACACAATTCATAAAGTGCCTTATCTTGCCGTTATCGGCGATAAAGAAGTAGAGTCAGGAACAGTAGCTCTGCGTACTCGGTCTGGTGAAGACTTAGGTAGCATGAGTTTAGAGCAAGTAGAAGCCCTGCTGAGTTCTGGCTGCTAAGAAGAATTATTGGAGATTTAGCTATTAAGCGGAATAACCCAAGAGGTCGCAACGTAGAGGTTGCACCAATTAATGAGAACATTCGTGCTAAGGAACTGCGCTTAATTGATGCTGATGGTGAGCAGGTAGGTGTTGTAACACTTGCTGAAGCCCTAGCGAAAGCTGCAGAAGCCGGTCTGGATTTGGTTCAAATTGCTAAATCTGAGCCGATCGTATGTAAGATTATGGACTACGGTCGGTATCAGTATGAGTTGAAGAAACAGAAAGCAGCTCAGAAGAAGAACCAGACTCAGACTAAAGTCAAGGAAGTTAAGTTTCGTCCTGGTACGGAAGATGGGGATTATCAGGTAAAACTGCGCAACCTGATACGTTTCCTTGAAGAGGGTGACAGAGCAAAAATCACACTACGTTTTCGTGGTCGTGAGATGGCTCACCAAGAACTGGGTATGAAGCTGATGCAACGCATTGAAGCTGACCTCGGTGATATGATTGTCGTTGAGTCTCGCCCGAGACTTGAAGGCCGTCAGATGGTGATGCTGCTGTCGCCGAAGAAGAAAAAGTAATCCTGGTTCAATATCTTAACCACTTTGCTTGATCGTCTAACGATCAGGCTTAGTGGCTTAGTATTGCTTATCAGATAAAAAAACTTGAATGCGGAGTGTTGTTTACAATGCCTAAAATCAAATCAAATAGCGGCGCTGCAAAGCGTTTTCGCAAAACAGGTAACGGAATTAAGCACAAGCAATCTTTCCGTAGCCACATCCTGACCAAAAAATCGACTAAGCGTAAGCGTCACTTGCGTCCGATGAAGCAGTTACATGCTGCTGATCAGGCGTTAGTAAAACGCATGTTGCCTAATCTGT
>NZ_CAKZLP010000036.1 GCF_937127095.1 uncultured Amphritea sp. | reverse complement strand
TTTGTCGGCGCGACGCTGATCGATGCGGTGACGGCCGATATGCAGAGCTATCAGGAAGAGATCTTCGGGCCGGTATTACAGGTTGTACGTGTAAATACCATGGAAGAAGCGATGCAGCTGATCAACGATCATGAATATGGTAACGGTACCTGTATCTTTACCCGTGACGGTGAAGCAGCTCGATACTTCTCTGACAATATTCAGGTGGGTATGGTCGGCATCAACGTGCCGTTACCCGTGCCGGTGTCTTATCACAGCTTCGGTGGCTGGAAACGTTCACTGTTTGGTGATCTGCATGCCTATGGTCCGGATGCGGTTCGTTTTTACACCAAGCGTAAGACGATTACCCAGCGCTGGCCTTCAAGTGGCGTGCGTGAAGGGGTGTCTTTCGCTTTCCCAAGTTAATCCCCTGGAGGAACTCAGTTTTACATCTGGGTTTACTTTGCTCGTGAGATTTTGCCGGACCAGTTAATACTGGGCCGGCTTTTTTATGCATCAATTAAATTTTCTGCTAGGGTTAATTGTCAGCATGCTTCATGGACGAAGTCCGGTTTATCTGCTCAGGGAGGGCGAAATGATGTTTATCCGTTACTGTCATATCTTATTTAACGGCCTGATCGTTGTGGTCAGTTTTTTTCTAGTGTCGCCCAGTTCTGCCGATAAGCCGAAACTGCAGCTGGCGACAATCTATCAATCGGGTTCTGATGTTTCAGCTTACTGGGTAAGTGAGAAACTTGATGGTGTGCGAGGTTACTGGGATGGGAAACAGCTGTTAACCCGGCAGGGTTATCCGATCACCGCGCCGCAGTGGTTTATCGCTAATTTGCCCCAACAGCCGTTGGATGGCGAATTATGGATAGGGCGAGGGCAGTTTGATGCAGTTTCTGCACTCGTAAGAAGCTCTCCACGCGACAATACTGCGCTTTGGTCTCAACAGTGGAGACAAGTGAAATATATGTTGTTCGATCTGCCGCAGTTTCCTGGGACTTTTAGTAATCGACTGACTCAATTGAGAAGCATTGTAAATGACGTTGATCGGGATTGGATTCAGCTGATCGATCAGCGGCGGTTAACCAGCGATACTGAGTTAATGACCCTTTTGGAACAGATCGTTGCTGAAGGTGGAGAAGGGTTGATGTTGCATCACGAAGATGCAATCTATAAACAGGGGCGTAGCTTTGACCTGCTCAAGCTAAAATTGTGGCAGGATGCCGAAGCGAGAGTGGTAGGCTATCAACCCGGCAAGGGGAAATATGCGGGTATGCTGGGTGCATTGTTAGTTGAAACCCCCAAGGGCAAACGTTTCAAGCTGGGCAGCGGATTTACCGATGAACAACGAAAAAATCCACCGGAAATCGGTAGTACGGTGACATACAAGTACACTGGGATGAGCGATAACGGTGTGCCGCGTTTCGCCAGTTTCATGCGGATCAGACAACTTTAGACCCGCTCTGTATGCCATCCTTTGGGTTATTATTTTTAAATTAAGTTGTTATGGTGGCTTTGCTTAATCAATATTGTAGCTATAGTCAACTTCTGATGTGATGCTTATGCTTATATTAGCTGTAATATGGATTTTATTTGAATTATGAATGAGACTGGTTGGTTCGATTTTTATGCTTTTTTTAAATGATACTTTTAAATGGACCTGTTAGAAATTAATGATAGTGGGTTGTTTTTAAGATGGAAAAGTGGGTGTTAAAAGAAATTTTTATATTTTTTAAGATCAAAAAGTTTAGGTTTTATTGTTATAGGTTTTATTGTTATAGGTGATATGTGACGGAGTGGTGTGTCAGGTTATATGATTGATTGTTCTGTTGATGATATATTTGATAGGGTGTTTTATTTCATTGTATCAGTTAATAGAATATCTGACATTGTTAGTATTTTTCTGTTAAGTGTATTTGCAGATCTATAATTATTTCAGGTTGATTTTAATCGCCTTTTCTAACATATTTAAAATGTTGACTATTCTTATGCATAGGTTACTATTGACCGTTATCTGGATTTAGATATCCTTTAGTCAGCATAGGAGAGTGTGAGAGTTGAAACCAAATGTTGATGAACCAGTCATTCAGCATCTATATAGCGTGGTTAAGTTCTGCGTTAGATTGCTTGCCTTTTTAATGGTTTTTGTCATTCTCATGGGTGTTGTTGATGTTGGCTGGACTATTTATGAAAAAATGACCGCCCCTCCCATGTTCATTCTTACTATATCGGATATGTTAGCGACTTTTGGTGCTTTTATGGCCGTATTGATCGCTATTGAGATACTCATCAATATCACCATATATCTAAGAGACGATGCTATACATGTAAAGATAGTAATGGCAACGGCGCTCATGGCAATTGCCCGGAAAGTGATCGTATTAGATTTCGACAAAGTCTCAGCTGAATATGTGTATGGTCTGGCTGCTGTCACATTAAGTATGAGTATCGGCTATTGGTTGATTCACAAGTTGCCTACAAAAGTTCATAGTGAGTGACGTACTTATAGCCTTTCGGAGAGAAATGTGAGTAGCCAGATTAACTTAAAACATCTTTACTATTTCTGGTTGACCGCTCAGGAAGGCTCTATCACAAAGGCTTCTGATATATTGGACCTTGCTCCTCAAACATTAAGTTCTCAAATATCCACCTTAGAATCCAACCTTGATCTGATGCTATTTAAGCGCGAAGGGCGAAGTCTGATTTTATCACCTGCTGGCAAAGAAGTTTTTGCATACGCAACAAAAATCTTTGCGGTGACTAGTCAGCTGGAGGAGATGGTGAGGAATTCTGGAAAAAACCGTGTAATGGATTTTTCCATTGGCATCGCTTCTACGGTGCATAAAATTCTGGCCTGGAAGGTTATTCGACCTGTTACATCGCTGTCTCAAAAGATCCATTTAATCTGCCGCACTGCGCATGCAAGTGAACTGATTCTGGATCTTAAACAGAAAAAGCTGGATGTGATTATCACAGATTATCTGCCTCAGGATGTAGGACTTGAAGGCCTGGTGATTAAGAGTCTGGGATCGACTTCGATGTCTTTCTTCTGCAAGGATGGAATAAACAAAGGCTTAGATAAAAACTTTCCAGAATCGATCAGTAAGTTGGATTTCATAAGCTATGGCAGAAATACGCCTTACTTACAAAAGTTAAGAGACTGGTTTCGAGATAATAGTGTCGATATTAATATCTTTGCTGAAATAGATGATAGTGCTTTAATAAAAGTTATTGGTCAGTCAGGTGTGGGCGTTTTTTCTGCGCCAACCTATATCGAAGATGAAATTAGTGAGCAGTACTCTGTAGATATTATTGGGCGAACGGCTCATGTTACTGAAGATTTATATGCGGTTTATCGTCATAGCGGAATCATAAACCCTATTGTTAATGAGATAATAGAGACATCTATAAATCATTGACCTGTTTTTCGATGAAAACGGCCTTAATCACTGCGAAATGATTAAGGCCATTGTTCTAATCGCTTAATTTAAGCTGCCCACTCTGCATATTTTTCGGCCTCCAATGCGGGGGCTTCGAATATGTGATAGGACTGACCCCTTGCCTTGTCTACAGTAGTGCTTACATAGGTATAGTCGTTAGGAACGACTTCATTAGTTCGTTTAACTATAAACTCCCTTTTCAGGTTTGGAATATCTGCCATTAATGGTATTTCAACCCAGATGTTTACGGTGCTGTTGTTAGGGTTATACTCAGACCGTACAACTCGGTAGCCTTTTTTTAAGTTTAATACCTGCGATTTTTCGGCAACATTAATGAAATGCTTTTGTATAGTTTTCATAATCGTTCTCCTGTAAAAATACTAGGGCTGTTTAGTTCGTGAATTCAGTTTCTTAAAATTATATCAAGCTGATCTACTGGTTCAGACCATTCGCTGTCGTAAAATATAGAATCGCGAATAAATTCAGATTGAGAATGTGTCCAGCAGGGCGCATCGGCAATATGTATGCCTTCTGTAATAATCTTATTTTTATCTATAAAATTATCGATGCTGTCACTGTCATTTTCTAAACCTAGTTGTTGGAAAAGATTTTTTAACTCTCTGCTGTAATAGTTCATAAAAACCTCCTCGTTTGGATAATTAATTTATACGTGAAAAATCGTTACGAGTGTTTCTGTTTTTTAGGAGGGTCATTCAGAAAAAAACTGAATGACCAGAAGCAACGTCTGTTGAACCCATGAGGCGGGGTGAGTTTGTTGCTATAGCGACTGGGTTTCATCTGCACATACATGCGAGTGGATATCCGGGAGTGGCAGGAATGATTTACTGTTACTCACTTATGGGTATCACATATTTTCCCTATTCCATTCTATAATAGCGTTGTCACTATGCTGGTTATGGATAAAGTATGAAGGTCATTTCATTTGCTGAACTTGATAAGCAGTTTCCGCAAGGATTTTGTCAGCATCTGTCGATGTTTGGTGCTTTATCTCAGGAAAGCCTTGGATTTCTACTTCAGCAGGGAACGCTGTATCGTGCTGAAGTGGGCGATCAACTTTTTAAGCTTGGTGACAGCTCCGATCATTTCTTTGTTATCATTGATGGTTCAGTGCGCTTTTATCAGCATCGCGATAATGATGGTGAATTAGTACCCTTACGTTTATATAAGGCCGGTGAACAAATCGGTTTCGTGGGAATGATTGGACTGCACCAGCGTCGCGGTGATGCTGTTATTGAAACAGAAGGCCATCTGTTGGAGATCAGCTCCGCGTTGTTTCATAAGCTCTGCGAGCAATACCCGGAGATGTTTATGATATTCCTGATTAATATCACCCGGGAGATGAGTCGGGAGATCAGTCATCTGGATCAGATGTATGCTGATAAACACTGATTCCCAGGCTGCATTTCTCGGTTCTGATTCGCTGAGCTGAGCCAATAGTATTTGCTGAAATGGACTCTCTTTTTTCAAGCGTGTTATTTTTAAGTTTTCAGCCCGTATCTTCAAGTTCAGCTAAAGTCTCTTTAGCTTTTTCGTCTTTCACCGACCAGAATACTCCTGTTTAGCCAAACGCTGAGCGATACCCGTGCTGAAAGGCGGGTTGTGTAACTCTGGACTAATATCAAACTATTGTTCGAAATCGACAGTATCTGGTCGGGATCATTGGCCAGGTCTGAAACGCTATACAGGCTGGACTTAACGGGAGCGATTCTATGGAACAGCAACAGTTTCTGGTGGATGAACTGGATAAAAAAATTGATATGTTTCGGCGCAACTCCGCAGATCATAAGACGTTACATCGCCGGCTGCGCTATGGCTCTTTTGGTCTGACGGCAATGCTGTCATTACTGTCCGGTCTCGCACTCTATATTCCCACTTATGCCGCCCAGTTGAATGTTGCCATTCTGGTGTTCTCCGGGACGGCTGGCATCCTGGCGTCTTTAGAGGGGCTGCGTAAGGCCGATGAGCTGTGGATTCATGAGCGGACAATCTATTACTCCCTGTGTGATCTTAAACGAGAGCTGCTGTTTCAGATTAAAAGTGAAGCACTGCAGGCAGACCGGCTGGAAGAGTTTTTTAACCGGTTACAGACAATTCTCAATAACTCGGCAGAAAAGTGGAGTTCGGGCATTGTTCAGGGGCGTCAGTCGGAAAAAGTCCCCGCCGAATAAACGGTTATGAGTCAGAGTGATTGGGGAGGGTGTGATGATGAATAAAACACCTGTTTGATTTCTTGACAATATTGAAACCCTCTTCAAAACTTATGGCTCCAATGCTGAATAATAAAAACCGGGAGGCAGTAATCTATTCCCATCTGGCAGGGTGCTTGTGATGAATACCTTAACAGCAATTTCCACGTCCGATCAGCAACAACAACTAAGCAGCGGTTTTTTACGCCAAAGTTATATCGCTCTGTTACAAAGCCTTAATGATGAACAGGCATCTATCTGGCATCAGCAGGTGTTCAGTGATGAAATTACCCCCGCAACAGTTAGAAAAATCAGGCAGGTTGTCGGGCTTAATAGCGGTTTATTTCAACCCCGTTTCGTTATTTCCAAAGGGCTGGCGTGTGGTTTTGATAGCCAGTATCAGCATATATTTATTGGTGAGGGGTATCTCTATCCTGCACTGGCTGATTCCGGTCGTCCCAGTGCCTTGTTAGCGCATATTCTGTTGGAAGAGTATGGTCATCTGATTGATTACATTTTGCGTTATCAGTTGTCTGCGCTGAAGGGGGATAGCCTTGGAGACGAGGGTGCCCGGTTTGCTTTTGCACTGGCGGATTTTCTCGCGGCTAGAACAGCCCAAATCGAATTCGCTGAGTATCGCGGTACACGGGTGCAGCTGTTGAGTGCTGCCTCCGTCCAGCTTAAAAATCTGTATACAGCCGGGCAGCGTCAGGCGATGGTGGCAAGCGACCAGCGCACTGGTGACCTTCGTATTGAGTATTTCTCTGCGGGCAGGGGGGACCCGGTGCACAATAAGTTTGGTCACTGGTCTATTGAAGATGCGATGAGCAGTGCCGGCTTGTCTCAGGACCAGATAGACCAGATCTATTATGGTAACTGGTTGCGGGATTACTCCCAGGTGGTTGATCCAAAACTGGTCGAGTTTCAGTTTCGGGGACGGTCATTCTTTACCCGGGCGATGCTGACAGAGGTTGTTCAATTGTTGGCTGAGCTGGAGTTCGAGCCTCAGGGGTTTTTTACCGGGCCGCAACGGCAGGAATTTGTTCTGACTGAGGTGCGGCTGGGGCTGTATCGGCCTGAAGAACATATTGATAACCCCTATGGCATTACTGCGAGTCAGGTACCTGGTTTTCGTGGAGCTTATAGCAGTAGTGAGGGACAGGTCGATCCGGTGCTATGGCGTAAAGGTTATTTTGATCAATCGATCAGCTATATTTTGGCAGAGCTGAATACGGCGGTTAGTGCGGGTGCGACTGTGGAAGGGCGACGTCATTTTGGTCAGGCGATGCACACGCTGGAAGACCTGTATGCCCACAGTAACTATGTCGAACTGATCATGGAAGATATCCGCCGTGGGTTGATTCATAGCGGTATGACTCCTGCCTGGCCCAGTCCAAAGCTATGGACGGAAGAGGTCAGTGTTAGTGGGGCTGATGGCAATATCAGTGTGCCGCCGCTGGTAACCGGGAGTTTTGCCTTTGTCGATACTGTCGCCAGCGTGATCTCGATTATTGAGAAACATTTTGACCATCCCGCGGTATGTACGCCGGGAGAACGGGCGGCCGGAACCCGTATCGCACTGATTATGATCCGCAACCATGATGCGCAGATGGGGGCAACATTTGAACAGGCGCTGGTGGTTCTTGAGCAGGTGCAGGCCGCTTTGGGGCTGGACTGGCTGGGTCAGAAGATCTGTGAGATTAAGCACACGCTGTTTGGCTGGATTAAAGCGTTAATGGCCGCCGCACTCAGAGTGGCGATGAATGTTATCCCGCAGCATCAACAGACACCGCCAACCGACCCGACCCATACCCAGATCGCCAAAGACCCGGATGATCATCCGCTGCACCCTTTGACCGCGAGTGTTGCAAGGACGATGGCCCGGCAGATGTCAGGCCTGATGCAGCAATGCTGGTCGGGAGCGGCAACCGCTGCGCAACTGGAACAGCAGGTACGACACTATTTTGTTCATCCGTTTCAGGCGTCTGCGCTGGGTAGTAGTGAAGTGGATGCATTGCGACAGGTGGTTCAGGGTTATATTGATGACACCAGCCATCAGGGGACTTTGCAACGTGCAGCGACCTACGGCGGCCATGCGCATCATCATGCGGATGGTACCACTGAGAACCTGCAACAGCTCTACAACGGCGTATTAGAAATTTATGAGATCGTCCGTGCCCTTGATCTGTCAGGTGCGCGGCTACCAACGCTGAGTGATCTGCAAGCACTTTATCGCTGGAGTGCGGCACAGCCAGGTTCTATTCTGTCGGGCTCAGGCGGCTCTGAGGTTGGACAGCAGTTACAGAATATTGGCCGTGCTCTGCCGATACTTCAAAGAAGTGGTGGGCAGCCAGGCTCGTTCCTCACCGGCGCCGGTAGCTCGGGTGTTGGTCAGCAGTTGCAGAATCTTGGCCGCAATTTGACGCTATGGCGATAGTGACCCTGTACTGCTGTCTATGACTATTTTTTACCGTTTTTATAACCGTTCGGGTGTCACAGCGGCGGTCTGATCCAGCGGTTCAAGTTTCACCTTGCTGTTACGATCGCCCAGCTCAGAGATCAACATCGCAGCGATAATCATCCCTGCGCCAATCAGCCCTAGAGTGCCCAGGCTCTCGTTCAGCACCAGCCATGCTGTGATGCAGGCAAATACCGGCTCGGTTGCAAATATCAGTGCTACTTTATGGGGTTCCAGGCGCTGCTGGCAGGCGGATTGTGCCCAGTAGGCATACGCAGTACCAAACACCCCGGCGATAAGAACGGCGCTGATAATAATGGGGTTTACCGCAAGGTCTTGCCAGTTAAGGGGCGTTGAGCCCGGCCGGTAAAAAGCCGGATCAGGGCTGAGTATTGCGGCGAGAGTGCTGTACAGAGCAACCGCCAGTAGTTGCAGAATACTCATTGGCACCACCGGTAATGAGCCGACAAAACGGCCCGTCAGTAGGATGTGAATGGCAAAACCAAATGCACACACCATAACCAGAGCATCGCCCTGGTTAAACTCCAGCTTGTCGCCTACGGTTAGCAGATAGAGTCCGGCGGTGGCTACAATCATACCGATCCAGACCGCGATTGACGCCCGGGTTCGAAACAACAGAAAGCCCAGCAATGGCACCAGCGGAACGGCCAGACCGGTGATAAAACCTGCATTGGAGACGCTGGTGTAATGCATCCCCTCGGTCTGGGTGTAAAAACTGACAAACAGCAGGAAGCCGAGCAGAGCGCTGGCACCGGATAACGGTAGCCAGCGTATCTCTTTCAGCTGAGCGCGGTTGAACCAGAGCAGGGGGATCAGCGATACTCCGGCTAACAGAAAGCGAATGGCATTAAACGTATGAGTGGGGATAGTTTCGATAGCCATATCGATCAGCGTAAACTCAGCACCCCAGATCAGGCTTACCAATAATAATAGTATGACTGCCGTCCGTGAAGATTTGATAAGCATTGGTCGTCCTTTTTGATCATCCGAAAATGGAAACCGGGCCTCCATCTTCGTTCTGTACTGTTATTATATAGAGTGCTTAGCCGGTGATAAAACCGAGTACCAGCAGCGAGAAAAACGCGATTGCTGCAGCGATCAGCGCATAGGGAATCTGGGTCAATGCATGTTGCATCGGTGTACAGCCAGAGCCCTGCGAGGAGAGCACCGTGGAGTCACTGAAAAAACAGGCATGGCTGCCAAACGCTGAGGCGGATAGCAGTGCACCAACCGTCAGTGGCATCGACATATCCAGGCTAAGTGCCATCGGGATAACGATCGGCAGGGAAACAACAAAGACTCCCCAGCTTGAGCCGGTGGCAAACACCACCGCTGCCATCGAGGCAAAGACCAGTGCCGGTAACATCTCTTTCGACAGATAAGGAGTCATTGACTCGATAATATAGGGCGTCATACCCAGCTGATCGTTGATCTCTTTAACCATAAAACCGGCACAGACAACGGCGATAGGGTGCAGCATCACTTTAAAGCCGTCGAGCATGGAGTCCACCAGTTGGCTGAAGGTCAGCAGGCGTTGCAGGAAGTACAGCACCATGGTGAACATAGATGCCACCAGCGCACCCAGCAACAGGTCTATCTCATAGTACACGCTGGCGGCGACCAGCACCGCCATCGGTAGCAGGAAGTTGATCAGCCCGACAATGGGAGCAGTTTGCTTGATTGCTGAGGTGTCAAAACCGTCCTGCTGGATACCCTCAGGGATCGGTTGACCGGCCTGGGCACGAAGCTCTGCTTTTTTCATCGCCCCGAAATCGCCCAGTATTCCGGCCGCAACCAGGAACACAACCAGTAAAGCAACCCAGCCGTACATCATATAAGGGATCGATTCGATATAGAGCGACATCCCTTTGCCTTCGGTGGCTGCGCCGTTCTCCTCTAGCAGTGCAGCAAAGTAAACCGCCCAGGTGGAAACCGGCACCAGAATACAGACAGGGGCGGCGGTTGAATCCACCAGAAATGCCAGTTTTTCGCGGGAGATTTTATAACGATCGGTCAGTGTCTTCATCGATGCAGACACCGCCAGCGAGTTGAGATAGTCATCAATGAAGACCATGATGCCCAGTACACAGGTGGTGAGCATCGTGCCGCGTTTGGTTTTAATCCGTTTCGCCAGCATCTCACCAAAGCTGAGAACACTGCCACCCCGTTCCAGCATATTGATCAGGCCGCCCATCATGCCGCAGACCAGTACGATCCAGGCGATGGTCTCATCCATGACAACGGACATGGACAGGTCGCCCAGGCCGCTGACAACATTAGCAGGGTCAAGCAGTAACAGACCGGCGATAATACCGGCAAAAATAGACTCCAGGGGCTTCTTGGTAATAACCGCTACAAACAGGATCAGCAGGGCAGGTAACAGGCTATAAAAACCATAAGACTCACCGTCGATATGCTGAGTCGAAAGGTAGGCAAAAAATGCCATAATCGAGCCATAGAACAGCAGCCATTTTTGCGGACTGGTTGTGGCTTTCTGGCTTGCGCCACCCATGTGGTTCAGGCTTTCAGTCTGGGCGAGCTCCGTACTCATTTAGCACCTTTTTTATCGTTATAAGTATAGTTATTCAGCCTGCTGCCTGAGTGTGGGCCCAAACCGTTGCAGGAAACACTGAATGTTCACTCTTTGAGTGAGCTGTATGGCAGGCGCGACCTATCAGCCAGCGCCTATTAGAACGAATGATATCGTGATCAGATACCCAGTTTGTCACGCAGGGTGTAATACCAGGCACCCATCGCGGTATAGGGAATACGGAAGGTTCGTCCGCCCGGGAAGGGGTATTGTGGTAACCCGGCAAACACATCGAAGCGTTCCGCCTGGCCCTGAATAGCATCGCATAGTACCTTACCAGCCAGGTGGGAACTGGTGACACCGTGGCCGCTATAGCCCTGGGCGTAATAGATGTTGTTACCTATACGGCCAAACTGAGGCAGTCGCATCAGTGTTAGCAGAAAGTTGCCAGTCCAGGCATAATCCACTTTAACACCTTTTAACTGGGGGAAGGTTTTCAGCATATTCGGCACGATCAGCGCTTCGATCTTATCCGGCTCACGGGCACCGTAGGTGACACCGCCGCCATAGATCAGGCGGCCATCACCGGAAAGGCGAAAGTAATCCAGCAGGTAGTTACAATCCTCGACACAGTTATCCTGTGGCAGCAGCTCTTTCTGCTGCGCCTCACTCAGGGGCGCAGTTGTAATAACCTGTGTGCCGCAGGGCATCGCTTTCTGTTCCAGCTTGGGAATCAGTCCACCCAGATAAGCATTACCGGCAACAATTACAAAGTCGGCAGTGACCGAACCTTTCGCCGTATGGATAACCGCTTTGCTACCCTCCTCAACCCGGGTAACGGCGGAGTCTTCATAGATAACCCCCCCCAGACTTTCAACGGCAGCGGCCTCACCTAATACCAGATTGAGTGGATGAAAATGGCCGCCGCTTTTGTCCAGCAGTCCGCCCTCATAACGGCTCGAGCCAACATGGTTGCGGATGCTGTCAGCACTAAGCATCTCCAGCTGGGTGTGGCCATGGGCTTCCCATAGAGCCTTCTTCTGTTCCATCTCATGCAGCTGTTTACTATTGCAAGCTGCAAAGATACCGCCCTCTTTAAGGTCGCAGCGGATGTTGTACTGGTCGACTAAGCGGCGGATGATTCGGCCCCCTTCAAAGGCCATTTTGCCCATTTCGGTGCCAGTGTGCTGACCGTAATGCTTTTCGATAAAGTCGATATCACGGCTGTAGCTGTGAACAATCTGGCCACCATTCCGGCCTGAAGCACCAAAACCGATTCGGCTGGCTTCCAGTACGACAACGTTGAAGCCCTGTTCTGCGAGATGAAGCGCAGAGGACATACCGGTATAGCCTGCACCAATGATGCAGACATCCGCCGAAATAGCGCCATTTAATGATGGACGAAACGATGTATCGTTAGCTGAAGCGGCATAGTATGACGTGGTGTGCGATGGAACTGCCATATAAGAACCCTGTATTACGACCCAGCATGGGTATTGCAGATATAAGCCTGACCTGATGTTAAGGTTCATAGCTGTGATTATGTGCCTAGAGTAATCTTCGGCAGGGCAGCAGGGCTATACCTATGAGGGGATAGATGGACAGGAGCCAGGGTGTTAATGAAGGGTAAGAACCGTCTCATTAATAGGGCGCTGCGTTCTCTGCGTCTTTATGAATCATTCGGATGGAGTGCAGAAACATGTCCCTGGCACGATTGGGCTGCGCTGACTTTTTGGTAATCACCGCGACACCCAGACGAAAATGCTTAATCTGCTGTGCCACTGGTTTTAGTAATCCGCTCTCTACATAGGGACGCGCCACTTCCGCTGGAAGAAAGCTGATATAGCATCCGGATAACAGCATCGCTATGCGGGATTCATAGTGATAAGAGGTGGCTGACAGGTTCATCTGTGCAAGTTGATGATAGATCTCCTCATGGGGTTTGAGACCCGCATGGATCAGTTTGTAGCCGTTGATGATCTTTTCGGTTATCTGTTCGGCCTGAAGATCAAAAAGTGGGTGTTGTTTACCGCAGTAAACATAGTTTTCATCGGTAAACAGATGGATATAGTTGAGCCCTTCAAACTTACGATGATAGGGGATCATGGCGATATCCAGCTGGTTGTTGAGCACCTTTTTTTCCATCGCCTTCATATGATCAACCTCTACCTGAAGCTCGACCTCCGGAGCTTGCTGATAAAAATTATGGAAAATTTCCGGCAGTTTGAAGCGGGCGTCGGTACTGAAGGTGTCACTCAGCGCGATTCTGAGTTTACCGGCAGGACTGTCTCCGAGGTTGTTGATAGTGCTGCGAAACTGTTCCAGACGGTTGAGTAGCTGAGCCGTCTGATCAAATACAACCTTACCTTCTGGGGTTAGCGCAAATCCCGCCCGGCCTCGCTTGCAAAGCTTTATATTAAGACGGTCTTCAAGGGCTGCGATATGGTTGCTGATGGTGGGGCGGCTGATATTCAGTTCAGTTTCGGCAGCCGAAAATCCGCCGCATTCGACCACGGCTTTGAAGATTTTAAGCTGTTTTATCTCAATATCGCCTAGCTGGCCCAGTGCAAATTTTGTCATGCCCGCTACCCTTATAGTGATGATGATGAATGGGGAGATTAACCGTTTGTTTTTTTATACCTAACAGGGTTGGTTACGTAAAGAAAATTAAACGTTTGAGTGGAGTTTTGGTGATTTATCGCTCAGCGGTAATTTGTCAGGATAAAGCTACAGAGAGTTTAATCCGTTATATAAATATTAAAAACCACAGGGTGAAGTATGATTAAAAACCTTAAGAAAAAGCTGTCCACATCTGCTTTGGCAGTGACGCTGGGTCTGAGCACGCTGGCTGCTGATGTTTCTGCTGCAGACTATAACTGGCGTTTCAGCAACCTGTATGGACGTGGAACTGCGTTTGGTGAAGTTTACGAGAGTCTGGCTAAAAATATCGAGACGAATTCTGAAGGCCGTATCAAGGTTCAGGTTCTGTATTCCGGTGAAGGTGTCGGCACCAGCGGTCTGCTGGGTGCGGTTAAGTCTGGCCTGATTACCATGGGTGCTCCATTTCAGTCTATGCACGCGGGTGAACTGCCAGCGGGTATCGTAGAGATCGGTCTGCCTGGCGGTACGGATGATCCGGCTGAACTGCAGTCTTTGTTCCATGAAAAAGGCTGGGACAAAGTACTGACTAAAGCTTATGGATCACAAGGTCTTGTCTGGCTCGAGCCTTACATCCAGCCACCAGTGTATGTTCTGACTAAGAACCCTATCAACTCCGCTGAAGATTTTAAAGGTCTGAAAATCCGTGCGCCGGGTGCGTATGGTAAGTTCCTGCGTAATCTGGGTGCTTCCCCTGTTTCCCTGTCCTGGAGTGAAATCTACACTTCACTGGCAACTGGCGTAATCGATGGTTCTATCGGTAGTAACATGATCGACCACCGCGACGGTAACCACGTTGAAGTAGCTAAGTACATGTACAAATTGCCGCTGGCTGGTGCTCAGGTGCTGCCAATCGTTGTAAACCGCAATGAGTGGAAGAAACTACCGGAAGATCTGCAGGAAGCCGTACGTAAAGCAACTGTGCAACACGCTGCTGATCAGCTGCGTCTGTCTAAGAAATGGGAATCTGAAGCGGTTGCCGAGATGGAAGCTAAAGGTCTGCAGTGGAGTCCGGAACCAAGCGAAGCTGACAAGAAAGCCTGGGCTGAAGCCGGTGCTGGCTTGTGGGACGAGTATGCTGCAGCGGATAAGTACAGCAAGGAGCTGATCGATATCCTGCGTGCAAACAGCAAGTAAGCCTTTAGAAATAAGCTAAAAGGGGTGCTATCGTGCCCCTTTTTTGTTGTAGGTATTCCTATGCTTAAAATAATACTGACAAATTTCTGTTATTCCGTTGATTGGATAGTACGTCAGGCAGGCCGCATAGCGTCTCTTATTATGCCGGTGCTGGCTTTGGTTGTAGCATTTGAAGTGTTTTCACGCTATGTGCTGGGAAAGCCGACTATCTGGGCGTTTGACCTGTCACTGTTTATGTTTGGCTATCTTGCCGCGTTGGGTGGGGCGTATGCTCAGCAAAAGCGCGCGCACATCAATGTCGATATTCTCTATCTTAAAGTCTCTCATCGAACCCGTTGCGTCTTTAACCTGATCTCTTTCTCCCTGGCTATCTTCTTTCTGGTGATTATCGTGATGATGAGTATCGGCAAATTTGAAGAAGCGATTGAGTTTGATTATCGCCGCCAGAGTGAGTGGGCGCCTCCTATGTTCCACTTCTGGATCATGATGGTTGTTGCCTGTGGTCTTTTTATTGCTCAGCTGACAAGAGATATGTTGGCAGAGCTGTATTTTCTTATGACCGGCCATGCACTGATTGAGGAGAGCTGTGATGGGAATTGAGCTGTTAACTGTAGTTCTTCTGCTATGTATTCTGGTATTTTTCGCTCTGGGGGCGCAGGTGGGCCTGGCACTGGGTGGCATTGCGATGGCCATCGGTTATATGACCTGGGGCGATGGCATTTTTAACGTTATTCCGACGACCCTTGAGTCCACCTACTTCAGTTTTATTTTGCTGGCGATTCCGCTGTATATCTATATGGGGCAGTTGCTGACAAAATCCGGCATCGGCGATGCGATGTTTAACTTCAGTCAGATGCTGATTGGTCGTGTACGAGGCTCGCTGGCGATTAGCGTTATTGGTGTCTGTTCTATGATCGGCGCAATGGTGGGTATTATCGGTGCAGGTATTATGACCTCCGGTAGTATCGCTCTGCGGCCAATGCTGGAGCGGGGTTATAACAAACGTCTGGCACTGGGTGTGATCATGGCCGGTGGTGGTCTGGGTATCCTTATCCCACCCAGCATTCCGATGATTATGTTTGCCGCCTCAACGCAAAACTCTGTTGGCCGGATGTTCCTCGGTGCGATGATGCCGGCATTGCTGACGGTGGTGATGATGGTGCTCTATGTTGCCATCAGTTGCTGGTTGTTCCCTGAACGTGCGCCACGGGACATGGACAACAAAGATATTGTTAAGCTGGAAGGTAAGGAAAAGTTCCGCATTGCTCGCGACGGGTTGTTCTCCATGCTGCTGATTGTGGCGGTGCTAGGCAGTATCATTACCGGTATAGCGACTCCAACTGAGTCTGGTGCTATCGGCGTTGTCGGCGCGATTATTCTGGCGATCGTGTTCAAACGTTTCAAAGTGGATATGTTTCTCCAGTCTGGTTTTCAGACCGCGACGCTGGTGAGTGTGGCGATGTGGATTATCTTTGGTGCGTCGGTATTCAGTAACTTCCATCTGTTGATGGGTGTACAGAGCATGGTGGCCGACTTCACTGGTAAGCTGGATCTGCCGCCGATCATGATTATTATCATGTTCCAGCTGATTATGTTGCTGCTGGGCTTCATCATTGATGAATTCATCATCGTGCTGATGTGTGCACCGTTGTTTACACCGATTGCGGTTTCACTGGGTTATGATCCTATCTGGTTTGGTGTACTGATGATTCTGAACATTCTGATCGCCGTACAGACACCACCCTATGGTTTTGCGCTCTTCTACCTTAAGGGCATTGCGCCTGCGGGCATCGGTATGTCTGAGATCTATAAGTCAGTAACGCCGTTTATTCTGCTTAACCTGACGGTATTAATTATCTGTATGGTATTCCCGGAGATTGTACTCTGGTTGCCAAACTTAGTGATGGGTTGAGGAGTTCACCATGTATAGCAATATTCTTATCCCCCTGGATCTGTCACATAAAGAGCAGGTGGTTGAACTGGTACAGATCGCCACCGCACTGGCAGCAGGAAATCCGGCTGAGATCAATCTGCTCTATGTGGATCAGAGCTTTGTGCACCGGGCGGGTGATCCTCAGTTTGATAAAACGATTCATGAAGGGCACCGTAAGGAGGCCCTGAAAGAGATGGAAGATCTGTTAGGCAATCTGCCTGAAAATACCCAGGTGAATACCATCTACCGTGATGGGACGGCCCATGATCAGATTCTGGAAACCGCAGAACAGCTGGGGTCGGATGTCATTGTGATGATGGCCCGCAAGCCGGGTATCAGCAGTTACTTTATCGGCTCGAACGCTGAGCGGGTGGTACGTCATGCACCCTGCTCAGTGTTTATTGTGCGTTCTGAGGATTCAGATAGCTGATTCGGCCAGACATTCGGTGAATAACTGAATGATGAGTTTATTGTGCTGCCGGTTACGCCAGAGGGCTTTGAAGGTGTTGGTATAACCATACTGGTCAGTTAGCAGGGGCTTGAGGTCTTTCTCCAGCCGCCAGTTGCTGACCAGATGGCGGGGCAGAAAGCCCAGATAGTGGCCACTCAGAATCAGCGTGGCCCGGGCTTCCTGGTGGTGAGCGATGGCCTGTTTATTCCAGAGTTTCATATCTGGATGGATCTCCCGTCCGGGCATCAGCCGGGGGGACTCGACAAAGCGATACTGGCGCAGCTCGGCGGCATCGATCTCATCGGTTCGGCTAAACAACGGATGATCCTGAGCGCAATATAGCAGCATCTCCTCGTCAAATAACTTCAGGGTTGTCAGTTCGGGGTAGGGCTGACTGATCACCGTAATACCGATATCCACCTGCTGATTAAGCAGTGCGGAGATCACATCATCAGAACTCATGGTGCTGATTCGGATGTTTACCTCAGGTGCTGTAAGCGAGAACTGGCTGAGTGCTTTGAGAATCGAGGAGTTATGAACTCCCAGCATATGTTCAGCAAAACCCAGGTGGAGATCACCGAGTATGCGATTATGGCTCTGGTTAATGGTGTTTTTGAACTGATCGATGGCGCTGAGAAGCTCAAGGGTTGCGCTATATACAGTCTGACCCTGTTCGGTCAGAGAGAAGCCAGCCCTGCCACGTTCACATAAACGCATATCAAGACGTTTTTCCAGATCCGATATGTAATTAGAGATAGTGGAGTTGGCCAGATTCAGATGAATCTCTGCGGGGGTAAAGCCGCCGCATTCGACGACGGCTTTAAAGACTTTCAGCAGGCGCAGATCCATATCGGCCAGCTGACCGGAGAGCGCGGCTTTTCTGCGTCCCATAGGGTTACCTTTGATTATGGTGATTTAATATTTGCTTATGCAAATGTAAATATTTATAAATAATTATATAAGCAAAAGATTTGTCGATCTATAAATAGATCCACAACGCAGTTGTCTAAGCGACTGCATGCCGGAGACAGACAATGACAATACAACTTAACGATGCATCACTGCTTAAAACACAGGCCTTTATTGGTGGTCTGTGGGTTGATGGTGATAACGGTGAAACATTTGCGGTGACAGATCCCGCCACCGGCGAGCATCTGGCCGATGTCGCCAGTGTCGGTGCCGCTGAGACCCGTCGGGCGATTGAAGCCGCTGAGCGGGCGATGACTGAGTGGAAAGCGCTGCCGGCAAAAGACCGTAGCGCGGTGCTGGAAAAGTGGCACCAGCTGATCATTGAGAATACCGAAGATCTGGCGGTCATCATGACCGCAGAACAGGGTAAGCCTTTGGCTGAATCCCGTGGTGAAATAGGCTACGGCGCGTCTTTTATTAAGTGGTTTGCCGAAGAGGGCAAGCGGGTTTACGGCGATATTATTCCTACGCCACAGACCGATCGTCGTGGTGTGGTGATTAAGCAGCCAGTCGGTGTGGTAGCGGCGATTACGCCCTGGAATTTTCCTAACGCGATGATTACCCGTAAAGCGGCTCCGGCACTGGCGGTTGGTTGTGCGATTGTGCTGAAGCCTGCAGCTGAAACGCCTCTGTCCGCATTGGCGCTGGTAGAGCTGGCGAATCGTGCCGGTTTACCGGCGGGCCTGTTCAGTGTGGTACCGGGCAGTGATGCCCCGGCGATTGGTGGCGAGATGACCTCTAATCCAACAGTGAAAAAGGTCACCTTTACTGGTTCTACACCGATTGGCAAGCTGTTGATGAAACAGTGTGCCGATACGGTGAAGCGTACCTCTATGGAGCTGGGTGGTAATGCCCCGGTGATCATTTTTGATGATGCCGACCTTGATCTGGCGGTTGCGGGTGCGTTGACCGCTAAATACCGCAACTCCGGTCAGACCTGTATCTGTGCTAACCGCCTGTTAGTACAAGAAGGTATCTACGATGCTTTTGTTGAAAAATTTGCCGCAGCGGTGAGCCAGTTCCGTGTGGGTAACGGTTTTGATGCCGGTACCACTCACGGTCCTGTGATCACCGAGAAAGCCGCGAAAGAGATCGATGCCAAGGTGCAGAATGCGGTCGGGGAAGGCGCGACCGAAGTCATCGGTGGTATGCCCGCCAAGCAGGGCGCGGAAGAATTGCTGAAGCTGCCCTTTAACGAACAAATCGCCGTGCGCAGCCTGATTGAACAAGCCTCCGTCATGGGCAGTGAGTTAAGCCGTATCGGCAAGCAAACCGCTGGCCGTGCTGGTCGTTCAGGGCTTCAATCCTACTTGCCTGCGGCCGCCGCCGTCAACGCATCCAACAACCGTTAATCAAGCCGCGAGGTCTATATGCCCATTGCAACCAACCCGCTCGCCCCGACTGAGCTGCCTAATATCAAGCTAAGCCTGACGGGCGATGTGACGGGCGAGGGCGTCTATGATGGACTAAAAGACGTCGCGATTGACGTCACTGTGGCAGACGACTCGCACAATCACGGCGCCATAGCTAGTAATGCGATTGATATTCTAGCAAACGCTAACGCTATTTTGGACAGCGTCAACGCACTGGCAGCGGCCACAGACAACATCGCCACGAACACCGGCAACATTGCCACCCTAACGCCCGCTGTGTCCGCGAACACGGCAGGCATTGCGCAGATAAATCAAGACTTGCTGAGCGTCCCGCAGGCCATTTACGAGACAGGTGACAGGCGCGATTGCATTACTGTCACAAAGAGCGATAACTTCTTTGTCGGCGACCCGAATGCGCTTGTGGACGGAACGGGCAACTCAAGCGGTGTTTATTTTGGCACGGTGGCCGCTGCGGGGAAATATCTGCAATTTGACTTTATTGATTTAAGCGTTTTCCTGAGCGGGTTTAGGTTTAAACAACAATTCGCAATCGCGCACGGTATATGGGAATTGCGCGGATCTAAAGACGGGGCATGGTTAGACGCGGGTGACTTGCTGCTAGGCAATATAGCGCTAGGTGCAGGCGCGGCGAGTGAAGACTTCGACTTCCCTATGACAAATGCAAGTTATGAGTCCTTTCGGTTGGTCGGCGTGTCAGGCACCACGTCCAACTCGCCATTTGTCTATGAGGTCGAGTTTAAGGGCATTCACATATCAACAGTGAAGTCAGTTATTGACGATTTATTGAATATCAATCAAGCCAATATCGCTACGGACGCGGCCTTCTACCTCAGCGGCCCGCTGGACGAATATGTCTACCGCCAAAAGCAAAGCGCGGGGCCAACGCGGCCAGAATATGACTTACCCTTGATGAGCACGGACAAGGACGGCGGGGTTTTGATTGGCGCGGTGGGGCATCCCGGCATTTCCCTCTATAGCCTGAGTTCGCTCAATTACTTTTACCCGCGCACGGTTTCGCTATTTGACGGCGCCGATGATACTTTGCCTGTTGAATATACGGATATTCACTCAGGCTCAGGAACGCACACGATAGACGCCTCTAATGATGGGGGTTACTTGCGCCTCGATACGGGCGCCACGTCTGCATCTACGGCGGGCATTCGCGCACCTAAAAAGGGCGGCGTGATTGCTGTAAGTTCGACCTTGTGGTGGTCTATGTCCTCTTTTGCGATCACTGACCAGATCATGTATGGCGGCTGGAGCGATGCGGCGCGGCTTAACTATGTCGAATGGTTTGGCGAGGATGGGGACAATTGGGCGGTGCGCACCCGCATTGGGGACATTGACGCCACGACAAGCGAGACAATCGCGTCCAGCGGCACAAAGACCTTTAAAGTGCTAGCCTATCATAGATTTGTGCAGGGCCAGCCAATTACCATTGCGGACTCGGCCAGCCCTGAGACAAATTACATGACCGGCACGGCGACGACAATCGCGGCAAGCGGCACGCTTGGACAGATCATTCCACCGAGCATCGTTCTGATACTGTTGGCTGACGCGGTCTCCAACGCCAATCAGGCCGCCGCTATGCGCTCCGGCGGCGGGGCCGGTGTCGTTTCAGTCGGCGACTTGTTTGCCGGGGCCTTGATCCCGGGATTTCTTTTGGTTGGCTTATACCTCCTCTACCTTGTATTGACGGCAATCTTTCGACCTGAAGCCAGCCCGGTTGTGACCATAGAAGAGCATGCTGAACCGCTCTCTGCTGCAGAAATCATGCGCAGCCTGGGCGCGCCGTTATTGCTTATCATCGCGGTTCAGGGCTCGATCCTGGAGGGCCTGGCTCCACCAACAGAGGCGGCTGCAGGCTGCGCTGGGGGGTCGCACTTGCGGGCG
>NZ_CAKZLP010000035.1 GCF_937127095.1 uncultured Amphritea sp. | reverse complement strand
CAAAACATTGATACTGAGCTAGCCAACAAAGCGAACTGGGACACTGCCTTTGGATGGGGCGACCATGCTTCAGGTGGATACCTGGCTGCATCGTCTTATACGGCCGCGGACGTTCTGACTAAACTGCTCACCGTCGACGGCGCCGGTACGGGCCTTCATGCAGATCTTTTGGATGGCTATGAAGGATCCTACTACCTGGATTATAATAATCTGATTAACAAACCTACTGGTGGCGGAACCGGCGATGCTGTCCTTGCGGATGATGAGACGATCACAGGTGATTGGGTATTTAGCTCATCGCTAAAAGTAGCTGATTCTAACGCAGCTTATTATCCTTCGGGTACTTGGAAACAAATTATCAGCCAACAACAAGACAGTGCAGGAAATCACGGCCTGTCTGTCATGACTCGATGGGGTGGCTCAGACAGCATCATTTTTGAGGCTGCTTCCGGATGGACAGGCGGGGCTGCTCAATACTCAAGAGTGTTCAATATCGACGGCCTTGGTGTTGCTCGCTTGTTTGATAAATCTACAGATATTGAGCGTATCAAACTTACTCCCTCTGGTTATAACCCAGGGGCCGGTATTGCTGCAATTGAAACATCTGGCTCCTATGGTGGCGGCATTCGAATGGTCGATGGTGCTGGGTCTTGGATGACTTGGATGAGTGCGTCAGGCACTGTTTTGAATATCGGCCTACCACAGGCTTCAGGGACCAATAACTTCTCGACCGCTATGACAATTAACAGCGTCGGTCAGATTTTTTGGGGAACTGGTGTTGGTCGAATGGATACAAATGGTACCATCGTAGCTCAAGATGTCTATGCAGATCGAGGCGACAATACCGGTGTTATATATTTTGGATCTGATGGAAGTAAGTACCTTTATTACAGCGGAACTGATTATATGCTGAATGGCGCAAATCTTTCAGTAAATGGAACATATGCTCTTCTGCAAAATGGGACACAAACTTTTGGCCCCGCCGGCGGTGGCGTAAAAACATTCCATACCACTGATGGGGAAACAATCATTGGTGGTGGCTCCGCTATCAGTTCTTTGCAAGTTATGCAGAATACTGCTGGTACAGACGCAGCAATAACGTTCCATGTATCTGGAGATTATGCTGCTCAATTTGGATTATGTGGAGACATCAACGACTTTGCTGTCGGAGGGTGGTCTATGGGTGCTAATAGGTATCGTATTTGGCACGAGGGTAATCTTCCGACAGATACTGCTGCCACGGCTAATACAGTTATGCTTCGAGATGGCAACGGAGACACAACTGCTCGGTATGGTTTTGCAACGTATTTCAACATGACCCACTCCGAGGCCGGCCGGTACAGTGACACAGTCTTTTACTCGTCGTATGATAATTTCGTTCGTAAGAACGATGCAGCGGGTATGCGGTCTTCTTTAGCAGTACCTGGTTTGGCTGGTGACAATACCTTTACGGGCAATCAGGTCATAAAGAACACATCACCAACACTGTTCTTCCAAGACATTGATCATGACAGTGCGATGATCCACGTCAACTCCAGTGTTTTCTATGTTTTACGGGGAACTGGAAGCACAACTGGCTGGACATCTCACTCAAATGGTCGTTGGCCTATGCAACTTGGGCTTAGTGCCACAAACCCATATGCATCTTTTGCTGGGAATATTTATACTGTTGGTCAGTATTACGGGGGTACTGGCACCGCGACAGCTCCTGCGTTCTCATTCTTAGATGACACTAATACAGGCGTTTACCAAAACGGAGCTGACCACCTGAACTTTGCAACGGGTGGTACCCAACGTGGTTACTGGAATAGTACATCCTTGTATGTAAATGATCTTCGTCAAATGTCTGACCGAAGGGCGAAGAAGAAAATCAAAGATAGCCCGTACGGTTTAAAAGAGCTTCTTCAGCTTCGTCCTCGGAAATATATTGTGAAGGCTAACGGCACGATTGAGATTGGTTTCATCGCCCAAGAGGTTGAGGAAATCATGCCCGAATTTGTAGATGATGGAAAAGGCAGCAAATCATCAAAAGGGATGAAGTCCTTAAAATATGCCAAAATGGTTGCTGTTATGACCAAGGCTATCCAAGAACTAGAAGCTCGTGTTCGTGAACTGGAAGCTGCATAATGGCTGTCGGTGCATTACCTTATTTATCAGAGATCCAGACTGAATTTGGAATGTCAGCTGGTAATTCGTTTTTCCAGCTGTACCGTGGTGGACCTTATGTGCCGGATATTACTGCAAATGCTGCAGTCGGTACAACGCCCGCTACGACATATCTCAGCCAATTTCCTAATACCCAAGATCAAGATCCAAATTTACTCCTTAACTGGGCAGATCTAACTTATAATGGTGATTTTGACGAAGAGACCATCATTGGATCCTGTACACTTAGCTGGACGGTGTTTACAAATTCTGGGTCGCCAGTTGTTTTCCCAAGCCGCAACGGAAGCAATATTTCTTCAGGCACTGCAGTATCCGCTGGAGATGTAATTAGGTTTAGCGGAAATGGGTTCGCCGGATCTTACAATGCTGATGTATCTGTGTTTTCCAATGGTATCTTTATTGATTCATTCAACGTGACCGGCTCGAGCGGCGGCCTTTAGAAAGGAATTATTATGAATATCCCCATTGAACTGGACCCCGTGTGGGCAATCCTTGTCGTAGCGGTCATAACCGCACTCGGAAACAAATGGAGTGGTTGGGAGGATGGCGATCGGTATAGCGGCTCTTTTCTCATTGGATTTTTCAGTTGGTGTTTCCTTGGTCTCCCCGGAATATCGCTTGGTGTTGCAATGCTTGGCTGGCGTCTCGTCGGTTGGCAAAAATCACTCGACATGGGTCGGAACGAAAACTCGTTCATAAGGGACTTTGTCGTAATGGGTATGATCTCAGCTGTACCGGCAATTATTATTGGTCTTGCAACCCAGTCCTGGTTGGCGGCGTCTCTAATGCTGACCATGCCGATCTGCTATACAATCGCGATGTGGGCTCTTCCCTGGAAACCTCAATACAGACACATTACAGTGGCTGAGCTCTTGGCAGGTTTGACATTTGGCGCTACCGGTGCTGCGATAATACTTTTAACCTAAGAAGGAACTCCCAATGTCGACTATTAATATTGATGACAAGGACTATGCCATCGAATCGCTTCCTGATGAAGCGAAAGGCATTCTCGGCCTTATGCAGGCAAACGCGCAGAAGCAGAACGAAGCTCAGGTTGCTCTTGGTTTGGCTCAGGCCGCCCAAGAAACATTAAGCGCCAAACTAAAGCTTGCGATCAAGTCGGTTAAGCCGATCCCAACGCCCCGGGTGAAAACTAGCGAAGCTGGGGGCAACCGCACTACGCGTCGTGCCACGGCTAGCAAGCGGAAGACGGCGAAGGCGAAGTGAATCTGGACTCGGAGTGTCGGATTTAGTTCTCATACTGGATCCCCTTTGACTTCAACATATCAGAGGACCAGGGCGTTTGTCTTGGTCCTTTTTTGTAACACTACTCTATCTTGTATTACATAATTGATGTAAGTGACAATGCCACGGGCAGATGCTAAGAGGTTCGACCATGGGCGACGGTGATGTAGCAATTCCACTGAGTTGGTTTTTGGGCGTTATCGCCACCCTTGGAGGAACCATTGGTGTTATGGCCAGAGAATTCTTTAAGGTTCAGAACACACGTGTCGAAGAAGCTCGTGGTGATACTGAGAAAGTCGTAACTGCTTTAAACGACAATACATCTGCACTAAATGACCTTACGGGTGCCCTCACTAATGGGGGGCCCTAATGTTCTGGAAAAAGCTCGCACAAAAACGAACCAAAAAAACCCTGTTGCCCCAAGAAGAGCAGGATCGTAAAGACAAGGCGCTTGAGGATAATCAAGAAGCAGCCGATCGTCTGAAACGAGCACTGGAAAAATTTGGCCCTTTGAAAGGGGCTTCTGATCTTCTTGGAGATACCTAATTATGAAGTACCTAAATTTTGGAGTTTGGTTCCTCTTCGTAGTGACTGTTTTAGTTATTACCGGCGGGAGTATTCATGCCTTGTTTGATAACATCGCCCCTGCTTTTAACATTTCAGGGAACAGGGCAACTGCCGGCGGATACAGCATGGAAGTGCTCGTTTCATTCATCACATTTATAATGGTGCTTTGGCGGGTAATTTGGGCCGTAGAGGTTACTCACAGTTTATCGTCTGCAGCTAAACTATTACGAACCAGAACTGCTATTCTTTCAATGGGCATCTCTGGCCTAGTAGGTATGGTATGTGTGAATCGTTTTTTCTGGTGGACAAAGCACATGTTCACATCTCAAGCTTATAATTATAGCGAATACTCCGGCGCTGCTAATTCCGTAATCGTGTCTATCTTAATGTGTATAGTGGTCTACGCCTTGCACGCGGATCCAGAAGTAGAGGGATCTATTGAAAACGATTTGCCTGTCGGAAAAAGACAAAATTTGTTCCCAAAAGGAACAATCATTGCAGGCTCTATTTGGTTAGCTGGTGTAATTTCCTTTCTTGCCGGCTCCATGTTATATAGCCCGCGTTTCTAAGGAGAGAACGATGGAATTTTTCATTACCCTGCAAGATGGGTTTGGCGATGGTGTCCTGGCTGAACCAGCTGCGATCATTGAAATGGCTCACGAATGGGCACCTCAAAAAACTGATATCTTTGTCCAGGCTGTTGCCCGCGAAGATGGAGAGAACTCTCTCTTTGTTGAAGGCGGCTACCAGTGGCACGAACAAGTTCGGTTCTTTGTGAATGTCCAAGACAGCCCAGGCGAACAACCATCTTATGACGAGTCGATTACTTTCCAAGCAGGCGTTGAGCTCGATATGAAAGTTGTAACCCTCACCGCTGACGCGTCGCCTGACGCCTTCGGCGCCGGCAAGCGCGTCCGGTTCGGGCTCAAAAATGATTACCAATTTACGCCGCGGGTTTCTGTGAGTTCGCATGTCAAATATCGCTACCAGGCGAAAAAAGACAATTGGGAGCCTCAGTTAGATCTCCAAGTGAACTACAAGCTCAACCCAAATGCGAGCGTCTTCGTCAAACATACCGAACATGATTTCTTTGACGACGCGACAGTTCTCGGATACAAACTCCGAGCGTTCTAATACCGGAACGTGTCACAATCTGTGGCTTCAAGCAGTGAACCGGGGGATCGGCCCTCACAAAACCGGGACTCCCGGGGATCTGCTGCCACAACCCAAAACTACATGGATCTCCCACCATGGCACAACATATTCACGCCCTTACTGCGTCAGAGGCTCAGGTCGCGATCGATCATCTCGATCTGTTGATTCAATCCCTGATTCAGAAAAGAACACATCTCGAAGAGATCAAAGCCGAAGCTTCGAAAGAAGCTGTTGAGCGTGAAGAGCCAAAAGTATTTTTCTCATATCAAGGCCGCAGAACGAGCGAGAGACTTCTCGATCACTGCAAGCAAATGAGGACGGGGAGCATCCGCCGAATCGATCGATTTATTCAAGTGGATCCTATCTGGGCTGTTCGGGTCCGGGTTAATTCCGCTAATCCAGAAGATAACTATCGTTTTACAGATTCGGAAGATTCAGCTAAAGGCGTCCTATCGCTTCATAGTCTCTAGTAACCAAAGGAGGCGGCTATGCATACTAAACCAGAAATCGCCTGCGAATTTAGAGTTCGTACGGTTCATGAGTATTCAGCTCACCCAACATCTTACGAGGTGTTGCTTTATCGCAAAGGCGATCGAGGCTGGATACGGCTGACTTTTGAAGATGGTTCACGGGCGCTGTTCACATCGCCACCCAAGAACGAGGCTGAGGCCCGTCGGGTGATGAAAGAATGGGAAATCCGTAATCATGTCGAGCAAGCAGCATAAAGTAGAAAACCTGCACGAGCAGCCATGGTATGACTACGATGAGTGTATGCGCGCTGTTCAGCGCGTAGACAACTCGTGGAAGTTTCTTGCCGGCACCATCTTCTCGGTTTTCATCAATTCACCAAACGTCGAGGAGTCGCCTCATCAATTCTTCGCTCTCAAGCTATGCGAGGGAGGTGAGGTGGCTGATCGATATCGTATGTGTCTCTATCCGGGACCTCTCATAGCTCAACGAGTTTTGCGCGGGCTGGAAGAACCACCAAAGAAAAAGCCCAGGAGCCAAGACTCACAATTGGCCAGAGGGTTCGGAGGATTTCAAGTATGATGACCCAAGTAAGTACATTTACCTATGACGAGGCTGTTAAAGCATCGGACGCCGCGGAACGAGGATACTCAACTCTTAAATTCCAATACAGCCGGCCCGGTCGAATAGAGAAGTTTCTCCGCAAAAGGCTCAATAAGAGATTCGACCAGAACCTCGCATATCGCCCCGGGGACATTCACCAGTTTACAGTGAAGGCTCGGCGATACCGAATCTTTTGTCTGGTTCTTCCATACGACGATAACAAGATGCCAGCATTTATAGAGATCTCTCGAGACGCGAAGCATCGACAATTCAGATTTTTCGATAATCTCGATGAAGCCCTTCATGCACGAGCCATGAGGGATCTTCCCCAACATGAACCCAAAGACCTGGGACATTTAAAACACAAAGCACTCTAAGAGAGGAGTAAGGCGATGACCCCAAGATATACCGCCAACACCAATTTCAGATCTCACGTCCCAAAGAACGGTTTCACCCGTTTTCTGGCGGAACCAGGATTCAACGAAGACTGGATCCTCAAATATGCTCGCGGCCGAATCAAAGGCCACAAATCCAGATGGATGCTTGAAGAGGGCGATCTCATCAAAATCAATTGCCGAATCACCCGGTCTATGGATGTAAAGTTTTATGGCATCATAACTGTAGTAGCCGATAAGCTAAAACCCACCACTTGGATCATGCGCTTCTACAACACCAAAGAAGAGGCGGTTGCTCAGCGAATTCTCCGGGACATTCAGCCAAAAGAGCCTTTCACATATGTGATGAAGCTCAACCTGGCTGATTTCCGAACTTCAGCAAGCCCACACCTGGCTACCAACTCACTCTTGAAAGGATAATCCAATGGGACCCGATATCGTTGAGGTACTATGTTTTCTACACGGCGAAACCGACAAGGCTTTCTATGTCTCGGACACTGGAGAGCGCCAACAAGCAGTATGGGTACCTACGTCCCAGCTGGAAGGCTACGAATACAAAAGCGGATCGAAGATCGAGCTCTCTATGCCCGAGTGGCTCGCCTTAGAGAAAGGGTTTATCTGATGAGAAACCCGTACGCCCGCGGCGAAATGATTTCCGTTAATAGTGGGTCATTAGCTGACTATTTCAGAAATGGTGGCGCACCAGAGCGTATTTTCGACGATTACGAGAAACAGAATCCAGTACGCACTGCAGATGTCCATCCAGACAAATGCGAGTGCCTACGGTGTGTCATCGACCTCGCCCGCGCGCATGTAGCATATATGGAGAAAGATCATGTCCTTCCGGAAAGCGATTGATAAGCTCTTAATCAAGCACTTCGGCGATAACTGGGAATGCCGCCTGAAAGGCTGCAACGTCCGGAACCAGCCACACTATACAGGCATCCACTCTGTCCTGCGTATGGGCTGCCATAAAGTCGACTGTAAGCGATGTGGACAGGTCCATGAGTTTGACCCTTCATAAATGATTATTACGACCCATTAGGGCGATAATCACGATATTTTTTCAAAAGCAAATAGGCATAGTGAAGTGCCGTGGCAGTACCTTACACATCGAGGAGGTACTTCTTCGAAGCACCCCCCCGGTACACGTATATACACTTAGGGGGCAGAGCCCCCTTGATGAGGTGCCGACCACTACCCAACCAACCATCGGCGCCCGCAGGGCCAAGGACCCTAATACCATGAGCAACATCATCATCGCAGCCGGTCTCACCGCAGGCGGAATCGCACTTGGAATGCGTGAGGACGTTCGCAAGTCAGTCAAGAAAGCAGCCGGAGTAACATCCGATGCAGTCAAGGCAGGCAAGCAGCGCTTCACCCAGACCGAGGCTTCTCTCGTCGAAACTGAGACCGTGACAACGCTCCCTCGCCAAGCGTCAAGCTAGGCCGCTCGTGGACCCGTCCCCTTCGGGGGGCGGGATTCCCACTCTCGAAGATTGTTTGCTTATCTTTATGGGAAACCAAGATAGTATGGTTGGGTTCATGCGTACACGGAGATGGTCTGGTTAAGGGGTACTGCCTACCTCTACACTCTCCTCCCATACATCCATCAACCATACCCTAACCACTATCCATACGATAATCGAACATATACCTAAAACGTATAGTTCTTATCATTCCACCCATTCATCTCATACATTTGTGCATATACCCTTAGGATTGATTTTAAAGCCCTCTGAGAGGCTTTGAACTTATTCCGAGTAAATTCCTACAGATGTACACTATGCGGCCGCAAAGCGGCCTTGTTGAGCGCTTGTGCTCTATTCAACCACGAAAGACCAATCCCATGATTGACCCAAACACTGGCCTTGAAGGCTACTACGTTACTGATGGCCACGATTGTGAGTTCATCCCTTATCCAACTCTAACCTACTACATTGACCCAGATACGGGTCGCCAAGTCATTCGCGGAGCAGACATGGAAGAAGCCCGCTTCGACCGTATCTGTCTCACTTATGATCTGATTCCTCAAACCTCAGTTATGAAAGTTTAAACCCATGTCTCAACATTCTCGTCGCGACTATGATCTGTGTAACCCGATCATTATTCCTCCAACTCAATTCCATGCACGCCCTGCAAGGCTCATCAAAACCACTTACTCCTGTAATGGTGCTGATGCTCTTGTCGGCATGGACCTGGCTAAAGACATCCAACTCTGGATCGCTACTGCCAACTTCATAGACTTCCCTCCAAGTGATGGATGCGTCTGGATCGACAATGAAGGTAAGAACGAAGGCTTACTCGATCATCTCGTTCGAGCTCAAGTCATTGAGTTCAACAATCGCTTTATCGGAACCAACAAAGGTTATGCCTTTGAGTGTAAAGTGATGATCTAAATACAAGTCCCTCGGTAAGTCAGCTTTAAGCCATGCGCCGCACAGGGATTCAGCACTCCTAGGTATGAGAATAAACTACCTAATAAGTCAACTGCGCGCTCACTCGAGTAGCGCATCATGGGGGAGGTCAGAGCTGATGGGAGTGGTTACCCATCATTAAGGCTCTGGCCTCTTTATGCCCATTATCAACTAATCTCAATTAAAGGACCATTATTATGGATACCATCATCACAGCTGCTGGTCTGGCAGCATTCACCGTAGCAGGCTTCATGTTCCTGCTTACCAAGCTCATCGGCTGGAAAGGTGTTGCTAAGCACAAAGCCAAAGTCGACATTGGCTGCTCATTCGCAGCGTTCTTCCTATTCGCAGGTACCTCTACTCTGGGGATCTTCGTTGCCGTCATGTCAGGCTTCATCGCCTCAGTGGCTACGTCGATCATCGGCAAAGTCGTTAATCCCGAATCCAAGCCGCTCACTCCTCAAGAGAGAGCTGCTCAACTCCGTTCCAACCTTGACCGCATACGCACTGCGCCTCAAGGATGGAAAGCCGAGGCGAATCCCTCAACTCGGCATTAGTCCAGTCATCCCCTTTGACTGGGCATCCTCCCTTACCTTGACCCTCGAGCCCTGTGCTCGGGGGTTTCTTTTTAGGGATACACTCGCGGGCAAAGCCCGCTTCCCGGCGTTTCCATAGTGGAAGCGTCTTAACCAACAATCCAGGAGATTGAATATGACCCTTGCAAATGTCGCTATCCGTTCAGGTGTGGGCTTTGTCGTCGGTTCAGCTATCGGTCGGGTCTTCCGTCCTGTCACAACCACTGTGAAGACAGCTGGAACCATGATCACCAATGCCAACAAGTCGATTGTTCGCAGCGCCGAGACCAAAGCTCTGGTCTCTGAAACCAAAGACGTTGTCCGTCGGATGAACCTCCAGACAGAACAGCGCCAAGCGCTGATCGACTTTGGTAACAACTCGATTGAGTTGAACTCCAAGTTCAACGATTTCGACAATGATACCCAAGCTACCTTGAATGCATGGGAGCAGAAGCTCCCTGATGTCATTTGAGTTTTTTGGTGAGCCGGCAGTGCCGGCTTGCTGATAGCACGGAGTAGCTCATGGCAGACTTTAAAACGCAGATGATGAAATTCGCTGCACAGCGAGTTCTTTCGGAAGCCGTTCGAATTGCTGCTCGAAATGTCGAGACTACAGCCAAGAACAAAGTCCGTGATGGCAAACTCCGTAAAATCGTTAAATCCACCACTAAATCTCAGAATAAGGAAATTGAGACAATGGCACGTACTGAAACAACACGCTTCTCTGAACCAACAACGCGAGCTCAGGCCGCAAGTTCAGGGAATGACAAGAAGCCCAAAGAGCCAATCGACTTTTGGGTAAACACCATGCTCGTCGACTCCGACGGTGCTGAGCCAATCCGGATCCTGACCGGACGGCCGCTGAAAGCATTCAACGCTAATCGCGATGTGACAACCTCCAATGAGGATTTCAACCGCGTCAACGCAATCAACAATGCGTTCGTTGAAATGTTGAATGCTGATGCCAATACCCTCGAGCTTGGCGAAAGCAAGTTCTACTCACCGCAGGGAACTCCTGTCGACAAAGAGTCGGGCGAGCTCAAGCTCAAGAAGGGCATTTACCTTCAACTCCACCGTGAGGAAACCGATCACGCCGCCGCAGCTGCGGAAGCCCAGGACATTGTCGCGTCCGAGAGCGATCGCTTGCGGAAACTGTTCGGCAACTAAGCTGAACTCTAAGCCCCGAGGCAACCGCCGCTCCCACCCTTTGGGTGGGGCGGCGGATTGCCGACTGAAGATAGTTTAAGGAATGAACCATGTCAGAAGTAACAATCAGTGTACCAGTCACTGCTTTTAGCGATAATGAAGTTGCCTGCATCATTGCAGACAAACTTTGGACTGAGGATCATATTGAAAACCTCGCAACCGAACTCATGGATGAGACATTCAACGAGGGAAACGAAGATAATTTGTTAGCTCTCGCTAAGATTATAGTCGGACGTCTTTCCGATTTGACTTAGATTTAACTCATCTAAAACCTAAAAAGGGCCAAAAGAGCCCTTTTTCGCAAATCACCCCTAAAACCTAAAAATGCTGGTCTTTATCCTATAAAGATCCAGTAAGAGGATAATACCATGTCGCAAGGACTATTCTCTTCACCTACCCAGGGTACAAAACCTGAGTTCGTGACCAGACAAAATGTAGCTTACCAAGCCCTCGATCAGTCTCGTCTCGACGACGCTCCATTCCATGAAGCAGAGACAGAACTCGAGAAACTCTTCGACAAAAATCAACTCAAGCCACGGCTCAGAGATTGGTTCGGATCTCCCGAATTCATCGACTTCGTAAAGAGCAAAGGGATGTCAGAATCTGTCACCCCCAAGTTCTGCATCGAGCTTTGTGCCACCATGGCTATGATGAAACGTGCTACACCAGATGCGCTCATTGGGATCCTCTATAAAGAGTTCCTCACTGACGCTGGCAAGCACGTTGCCATGCAAGAATGTGCCCACGCTCTGGAAGAGTGTGTCGATGCTGATCTGGTCGATTATTCCATGAACCAGCAGATGTTCATTATCAGATTGGATATTGATCACATCACTCGCCAGGAGCTCGATCGATATCAATATCCTCTACCAATGGTGGTTCAGCCCAAAGTGCTGAGATCCAACACTCAAAATGGATATGTTTCACGTGAAACAGGCCGAGGTCTCGTTGTCTTGAAAGCTGGCCGGCAGGCTCCGCTCTACGAGCAGGCTGACGTCTGTCTTGACCACTTGAACCGTATGAACTCCATCCCTCTGACACTCAACATGCAGACGGCAGAGCTCATCGACAACGAGTGGAAGCATATCGATCGACGCAAGCCAGGTGAAACACCAGCCCAATTTGAGCTGCGCCGGAAAGCCTTTGAAAAGTATGATCAGTCCTCCAAGGATGTCATGCACGCTCTAATGGGGATCCGGGACAGATTCTGGCTTACCCACAAATATGATCGCCGCGGCAGAACCTACTGCCAAGGATACCACGTCAATTATCAAGGCACGTCTTGGAACAAGGCGTGTATTGAGTTTTACCAAAAAGAGCATATAAGGGGCACTTAAATCAAGGAGGCTACGATGCCAAAACCCGATAATGTGCCTGTTGGGACCAAGTTCAATATGCTCACCGTAATTGCGGAAACAGATCGCATCGGCTCTAAACGCACGTTTAGATGTCGGTGTGATTGTGGAACTATCAAAGACATCCAATACAACGCGCTGAAGCACAATAAGACCACGTCTTGCGGGTGCTACAACAAATCAAAAGATGTGACCCACGGCTTGTCCAGAACACACATATTCAATGTCTGGCAGAATATGATGGGTCGCTGTTATCGGTCCAATAGACCAGATTATTCCTATTACGGGGGCCGTGGCATTAAAGTCTGCGAGGATTGGAAAGATCCACTCAAATTCAAAACATGGGCTGATGCCAACGGATATTCTGACCAGCTCACTTTAGAGCGGAAGGGCACAGATAGTAATTATGAACCCAAAAATTGCATTTGGGTTGATCGATGCCATCAAGCAGCTAATCGCCGCAAACGTCGGACTGGCGCCAATAAATATATTGGAGTCAGTCGAGCAAATAAAAAATGGCAAGCGAACATCTGCGTCAAAGGCGTCAGAACACACTTAGGGGTCTTCGACACACCTGAGGAGGCTCGAGATGCTCGTGCTGCTTACATCAAACAACATAAATTACCACACCGGTAATTCGCTAATAAGGAGTTAATCCATGAATAGAACGAACCCTGAAAGCGTAGTTAATCGTTTTATAGAATGGACAGAGGAGCACCCTTATGGTGCTCGAGATTTCATTAAAGCATTCGCCAAGCAATTGGTCGAAAGGGATTATGGAACCTCGGAAGAGCTCCGTAATCAAATCCTTGAATACCTTGACCCAATGGAGGACTAATCATGCAAATTGAACATCCATCGAAAACTCTCACCGAAGCTCTCGGTGCAGCTCTGTACCAGGATCTTTCACCGATCCGCTATCAACGCTGGACGCCCGACATGAAGAAAGCAGGCATTCCTCTTGATGATCCAGAAGCCGTTGAAATGGCAGAGCGTCGACCTCGATACGATGATATTGAAGTTCGTATGTTCCCAGAACTCTGGAGTAGCACAGCTCTCGGATATGGTGGAATGGGCGGCGCCGCAATGACGCCGGCATACACCGTTGCAGTCCGCTGCCATAAGAACCAGGAAGCTTGTCTATACTGGGGAGGCGGCCGCCTTGGATGGAAATTCGATCTAAGCGACTCTCACCAGATGGATATATATAACCTGATGATCACTGATCAGGATTCATCCCACATCAAGGCACTCCGTAGGAAGCAAGCCCGTGGCGAGTGATGGCCGTAAGGTCATTCGAGCCAAGGAAGGATTCGATTACAAAGGATATCGCCCGTTCGGGGCGATGTTCGAAGCAGAAGACAGACGTAAGCTTCATGACTTAGCCTTGGAGATGAACACCTCCATGGCTGAGGCTCTACGCTTCTGTATCCGGTTCACTCACAAAGGGACAATTAACTCATGAGATACGTCTATGAGAATAATAAAAGCCGAATCTGCGTATCAGCAGAAAAAGCTTTTCCGGAGCTCCTAGTCAAGGTTCGAGACCTTCGCCCTGGAGCTGAAAATCAACAGTCTGGTAATCAAATTATCTACCTAACCAAAGATGAAGCGACCAAAGTTGGTAATGCTATTCTTGGTATGGCCGAACAAATGAAGGAAAACACTAATGGCCAATAACACCAGAGAAACCATTGCGCGGGTAATAGCGGAAAGTATTGGTCCACCTTTCGACAAAGTGCACCGGGATAAGCAACATTGGCTTAAAGAGCGCGGGATGTTCGATGGTGAACATCGGGATGTGAACGGCCCTTTTCAGGATCACTACATGGACGCCGCAGACGCTATCCTCGCCGCCCTAGAGCCTGCGCCAGTGGGTGGGGACGTGCGGGAACGTGTGGAACTGAAGAACAAGATCGTTTCTGCAATCCTGTCCTATCCGCCTGACACCATGTCGAAGGCGGAGTTTATGGCGGATGAGATACTCACCGCCCTATCCGCCAAAACAGCGAGGTGAGTGATGAGAACTATTCAGAAAGGTAAAGCCTATTCGCGGATCCAGCTCTCCCCTGAAGAAATCAAAGTCATCTACTATGCCCTTATGACGCAGATCGGCCATACTCTGACTGCTCGTCAACGGACATCTGTGGATGTAACTCAGGAAGCTCTCGGCAAACAGCTCGAGATTGAGCTCGATCTATTAACTGAATTTGGAAAATTAGGAGAAATTCAATGATTTCAAAGCCATGGGAGAATGAACCAGATGACGTAATCTGGCTTCATGACGCTTCCGGGTATGCGTGTCAGATCCTTCGACACCCAACCCAAAAGTATCTTTGCGGCTATGTCACTCTGCCCGAAGATCACCCGTTTCACGGTATCGATTATAGTGATGACATTATAATCCCAGAGGCAATTTATAAAGAAATTGCTCTCGAAGATGATTGGCCACCCACAAAACCTAAATTCATCTGGCACAAAACGCCTACACCATTGGTGACGGTATCGCCGGAAAGACTGTTGAATGCCCATGGCGGCATAACCTTTAGCCAAGAGGTCAAAGGACAACATGTCTATGGATTTGACTGCGGACACTCCGGGGATCTTTCACCGGTTAGTCTTCAATTCGCTGTCCATGGTTACGTCTATCGAGACTGGGATTACGTGACTGCAGAGACTGAGCGCCTGGCGCAGCAGCTCTATGAGATCGCCAGCTATAAGACATGAAGATCTACCATGGATCCATGCCCAATATGTTCAGCTTCCTGCAAGACAAGGATAAGCACTCCAATGTCTGGCAAGTGTCTGTATGTGGGAAACCGGCCAAAGATGGCCTGTATTTTGCTGTCGAAGCTTTCACTATTCGACCGCATAACAGACGTAAATACCCAATTCTCAAACGAGATAAACTCGAAGAAATCTTCGAAGAAGCCCAGTTCGCCCTCTACTATAGAGATCTGATGTATCGTGACTTCATACCCTGTGAACGGGTAAACTTGGAAAACGCTATTGAGCGTATTCCTCTTCTTCTCAAGTCAAACATCCAACGTTTTAAGGTACACATATGACATTATGGCACAAAACGGCTGAGTATAAACTCATCACTGATCATTATCGTGGTGAGTATGCTGACCGCTCCGGCCGACACAAAATGGAGCATATTAGGGAAGGCTGTCGTCTTCTTGTCGGATGGCAACGTCCTGACATAGAGCATCAAGCTTTCTGCCTTCATCCTTTAGTAGAGACCAAAGGGTTCACCTATGAAAGAAAGCATTCGTATATCTTGGCAGCTGAGATGATGAAATTTGCTACGGCATACCTATGCCGTCCTGAAACCGATGATATTACCTATCGGGGATCCAGGACATATCTCTTTAAACATCTTGGACCAATGTCTGAAGCTTGCGCTTGGTTGCTGCTTGCAGACAAAGTCCAAAATCGATCAGATTTCATGAAATATCATGCATTCACCCATGCTCGGGCTGACATGCTTATCCGGTATTTTGATCTCTGGATTCAAACTCTTCACACTTATTATCTGCCGAAAGAGCAGTTCAACGGAAAGGCACGCCGTACATGACATTCACATTCACAGAATACTCCGCTCTTGATTATCTCAAGATCGATATCGCTTCTAACTATGGAGACCATAATGGACAGGACCTCGAAAAGCTCAATTTCGAAGACCGCATTCGTTGGTTTGATCAGCAAGAGGCCGCAGGCAATCTGGTCGACCTCATCGAAAGCGCTGATGATCCCGCCTTATACTTTAGCGGATTGCAAGCGTATCGGGATACTCTCGACGGAAATCCCACCGGTTATGCGATCTCCCTCGATGCCTGCTCATCAGGCTTACAGATACTGGCAATACTTGCAAACTGTGAAAAATCTGCCCGCCGTTGTGGAATGATCAACACAGGTAAGCGTGAAGACGCTTATACGTCCCTCTTTGGGGATATGCAAAACCAGGCAGACTTCAATCTCTCTGCCGGCCGGCCAGATCTCAAACAAGCCATTATGACTTCACTCTATGGCTCCGTGGCTATGCCACGGCAGCTGTTCGGTGAAGGATCAGATGCTTTGAAGCTCTTCTACTATATCATGGAGACTGAGATCCCGGGTGCATGGTCATTGAACCTTGCACTCAAGGGTCTGTGGCAATCTTGGGCTACCGAACATGAGTGGGTGGTTCCGGATGGCTTTGAAGTCTCAATGGCTGTCGAAGAAAACATGATCAACGAAATCCAACTCTTTGGGGAACCAGTGGAAGTGTTCACAAAGCAAGCCAAAGGCACACCTAAGGGCCTGTCACTCTCTCCGAATATCGTTCACTCGATCGATGGGATGATCGTCAGAGAGATGGTGCGTCGGTGCTATCACAATCCTAAGCGCATTCGTGAAGTCGAAAACGCTTGCAACATTGCGATCAAACGACGTGAGCGTCGTAAGTCTGCTTCAGGCCATGGTCGGAAGAAAGACAAAGAATTGAGAGCTCTTTGGGAACGGTATCTGACTTCTGGCTTTCTCTCTGCTCGGGTCCTCGACCTGATTGACGAGAAAAACGTCAACATCGTCTCAGCTCACGCTGTGATGGATATGATCCAGACACTTCCAGTGGATCCTTTCCCTGTTTTGGCGATCCATGATTGCTTCCGGGTTCATCCGAATTACGGAAACGATCTACGTCGGCAGTACAATCGCATTATGCGGGATCTCTGCGCATCAAACATTCTTGGCGACATTGCTACTCAGATCACTGGGCGTCGCCAAGAACTCAAGAAAATCGGCAATATCGCTGATTCAATCCTTAATGCGGATTACGCTTTATCCTGATTATGGGCTAGACTTAAAAAATAAGTCAGCTATGTAGTTAGTATGAAAAAGAATTCTGCAGAGTGGATTTTCAAATACCACCATTCCACCCCTGAGCGCTTCGCAAGAACGCTTTATCGTCATCAAAAATCAAATGCCAAGAAGAGAGGGCAAAGCCCACCTCAATACACTCGAGATGAGTTTGTTGACTGGATAACCCAAGACGCTCTTTTTCAGCGCCTTTACACCCATTGGCTAAACAATGGACGGTTGAAGGATGACATCCCGGGGGTGGATAGAATTGACAATAACAAAACCTATTCGTTTTCAAACATTCAGGTCATGACCTATCGGGATAACCGGATAAAGTACGTTGAAGAGGTAAAGCGCAATGCGCCAAACCAAAATCAAGCGATGCATCCGGTTATTCAAATGGATCTTGATGGCAATGACATCAAGGAATTCCACTCAATCCGTGCAGCTGCACGAGAAGTATGTGGCACTGCCTGCAGTGCTTCCAACATCCAACGCGCTATTAAAAAGAGACGCACTGCTGGCGGCAGTCGTTGGCGCTACAAATAGCTAGGAGTTAAACATGAATGAAAAACTTAGTGAATTCGAGAAGTGGTGCTATACCGCTGAAGATCCAAACACCAAACTGCCCCTTCTGACCCATTTTTATTATCGGGTATGCGGAAAAGACGCTGAACGGTTTACTGAAGGCGTAGATCTGCTCGAAGCAGCTTTTGCTGCTGGTAGACGTGTGGGGCAAACCGATGGGTGAAGGTATTGGATGGTTGATCCTTCTGATTTTAGCATATGCCTTCTTCTGGTGGGCCGGTGAACAATCTGAAAAGGATCAAATGAAAATCGCGGATCTTACCGCGAAACTCTGTGTTGCTACTGAGGATGCAGACTTTTTCATATGCCATGCGAAATGCTCTGAGCTAAACGCACCTCAGGTACGTCGCTGTCTCGACACTTATGCGGAGCTTCTTGCTAATGCTGGATCCAACCCAACCAAATAGAAGCTTTCTCTTGTGGGGATTACTGGGACAGGGCCGTGATGGCCCTGTTTTCGTATCCTTCATGGGACAGCTTTGCTCATTCAAAACCCGACAGGAAGCCAGAGATTTTAATCACCTGGCATTCCAGGACAAACACAAAGTCGTCAAAATGCGACTCACTCTGGAAAGGGAAAAGTGATGGCAAAAAACCCGACATTCATGACGTGCACTTGTTGCGGGGAGCCAATGGAAAAGAAATACCAGCAATGGTGGAACCAGGACAGGGGGCATTCTTTATGTGCGCTCTGCGCCATATGGATCAAACACCGTGAGAATAAATCTGACGGAGATATCATTCGCATCTACGGAGAGGAAGGAATTCACCGTGAACGTGTGTCTGAAAATGAAAACTCGTCCGCAGGCGACTGAAGAAGATTTCCGGAACTGCGGTTATACAGCTGCAGCTATTAATTACCCTCTGAATGAAGCTGCAGTGCGTGCTCTGGCGCACATCAACGGACTTTCTTTTGAGCAGTACATCAACATCAGCCCTGCCATATGGTATTCTCCTAACTTCTATTGCCAGAAAAAGACAATGGAGAGGGGAGTGGCCCACGCCGAAGGTCGACTCCATAAAAATGAGGAGGGTCGCTGGGTTGTCACGATTAAAAGCACATGACGCAATGGTTCGACGTAAGTGCAAAAGGAAACGTACGTTTCTTACTGAGGAAACTGCCGAGATGGCTATTCGCCATAACGCAACGGGGTTGAGTACCTATAACTGTAACATCTGCGGTAACTGGCATCTGACCTCGAATAATAAGAAAGCCAGGAACGTCAAACAAAAACGAAAACACAATCCCAAGAGGATCAAAGTTCAATGATACATGAAATAGCAGCAGTACTGATTGTCGTCTGTTTTGTGGGGGTGATCATCAGATTTATGATGTTCATTCACAAGAATTTACGGCCTTAGGCAAGGCCCGGCGAAGCCGGAGCCTTGCCTAATGGCCAGGACAAAGATAGTATCTCCACTCATTCAGAAACGGAGATCTCCCAATGTCCGAACCACGGTTCTATTACATCAACGAAGAAGCCAAAGAAATTAAGCATTTCGGCGAACAGCTGAACGGCGAACTCGAGGGCTTTGTTTTTGCGGGTATGAGTGAGCTGCCAATCAAAGGCGCCGCGGGATACTACGCAAAAAACCAACCAGGCTACCGTCTTATTGACGGCGATGCCGTAACTGAAGAGACCCAAGACAATGTCCAAGACAGCGGAGCTGACGTTTCAGCACATTGAGAATTCAGTTGTCATCCTGAATAAGGGTGGCATCCAATCCCAACATGAAGCTTACCTGCGACGAGGTGAGGTATTTGCGAAGATGGGGTCCGGCTTTGTCGGACTCCGTCGACACGGCACCTCCAAGGCAGGCGTAAACGTGGTCGACTGGGATCTCGGCGGGCAAGAGACGTTCGTCTATAGCCCTACAGGGCGCGTGGTCATTGAAGACCACCCAGATGCTGGTGAAGAAGACGCATCGACGAAAATCAGCACTGCTCTACCAGAACCAACAGAAGAAGTGACCACCAAAAAGCGCACTCGCAAAAAGTGATGTGGCTTCTTGAAGTAGTCCAGTTCTGGGCCTCTCTCGGCATCTTCATAATGGTCGTAGATTGGGCTCGAGGTTGGCCTAACGCGCTGTCTAATCGACATACGTTAGAAGAGATAATGGATAGGTTTCGTAAAGAAGATCCTGATTCAGATCCTCGGTATGCAATCGCTCTCTCTTTCGTTGCGGTCCATATTATTACCGGACCCTTTGCTATCTTTATTGATGGCGTTCACAAAGATTAAGGAACTCTCAAATGGCACACCAATTTCTTAAGCTCGAGCGTTTTGCTGAACTTCTCATGATCGAAATGTTAAGCCCGTCTGAATGGCCGAAAAACATTCGAAACATCATAGAATACAACCAAGCCCTCGGCGAAGACTGCCATGAGTATTTCTTCATGCGTGGGGTTGAAGGTTATCTGTCTAATCGCAGTGATCACCCATTCTATCACGGCCATGGGTGGGCTCAGTCTGCTTGGATGGAAGGTCGCAATTTTGCGAATTATTACTTCAAAAACATCCAAAACATCCTCTGGCATCAATACCAATCTAATGCCTGGATTTCTGCGTTCATGACCTGCGATTATATGATTGTTCAGAACGACGGTCTTTATGAAGAAGATCCAGAATCCTGGTACGCTAAAGTGTTCGGCGTGTACGCTCGACTGGTAGCGAACGCCAAATATCGCAATGCTGGGGTCGGGTGTTTTCTCTATGATCGAATGGTTCCGCCAAAAGATCGAGCGCATCTGCGCATTCCCTACCAGAAACAATTCAAACTCACACAAGGAAATTCCAAAATGGCACAACTCTATAAAGACGTTGCAACTGGCGCTATCGGCACCTGGATCGGCGAAGACGCAGAAGGTGTCGTCCTCAAGACTGATGACGGCTTCAAAGTCTTCAAGGAAGTCCGGAAGGTCATGCCCTACACTGTTCGTGTGAAATTCACTGGCGGCGCCTCTTCTCACATCAAACTCGAGAAGGGTAAGTATCTCGTCGGCGATGTTCTTCTGACCTATGTGTCTAACAAAGGCCCTCAAATGATGTCGATTCGAGAACTCGATACCGAAAAAGAAGACGCGTGTGACGCGCCTCAGGTCATCAAGTTCATCCACAAGATGACACGTCCTAAAGCGAAGAAGTAAGGGTACTGGCCATGAGAGCGAAAGCTTTAGATATTTGCCCTTGCTGTGGCCAGACCGTCGCTAAAAACCCCGCTCAACGTAAGCAGAAACACATTGATGCGATCGAGCAGCTATACGATGTGACTTTTGAAGAGATGTCTTCTCGAACAAAGATCCATCGTATCAGCCTCGCTCGCAATCATTACTGGTTCTTGCTTGTTGTAGAAGAGCGATGGAGCTTGACCCGTGCCGGCGCATCAACCGGTCACGGAGCGCAGCCTGCTCTGCAAGGCACTCGCCGAATTGCCAATCAATTACTCGGCACTCACATGAAAATGTCTTTAGATGATATCCGCATCGCTTATTGGAAAAACCTTGGTTTCTCCGATGAACAAATTGAGGAAAAAGTCTACGGATAAGGACCAAGAAAGATCTCCCAATGACTGCAATGGAAAACTTTATCGGACACACTCAGCTCCAGGAGGAGTATGAGGTTTGTATCAGCAAAGGACTGGTGCCCTATGTCCGCTCGTCGCCAGGTATCGGTAAGTCTGATTCCGCGAAAAAATTTGCTGCAAAGCATAATCTCGAACTGATCGATATTCGTTTGAGCCAGTGTACCCCAGAAGATTTGCAAGGCTATCCCATGCGGGAAGGTGATAAGGCTGTATTCACGCCGTTCAACATCTTCCCTCTGGAAGGGGAGCCATTGCCGAAAGGTAAGAACGGCTGGCTTTTGCTCCTCGATGAGCTGAGCTCCGCCAATAAAGCCGTTCAAGCCGCGGCGTATAAAATCATTCTTGATCGTCAGGTTGGCTCATTCAACCTGCATCCAAATTGCGGAATGATCGCTTGCGGTAACCTGATTACGGATAAGGCGGTGGTCCACAAGATGTCGACCGCTTTGCAGTCGCGGCTTGTTCATTACCAGCTTCAGATCACTGTTGATGAGTGGACTGAGTGGGCTCTTGAACACAATATCGATCATCGGATCTCCGCCTTTGTTAATTTCGACAATAACATGCTGATGAACTTCAACCCCGACCACGAAGACCATACGTTTGCTTGTCCACGGACTTGGGAATTCCTCAATCGAACCATGAATAATATCACTGTCGATCGTTCGGCTCACCAGCCGCGAATCTGCGGCACCATTGGTTCCGGCGCCGGAATGGAGTTTATCTCATTCTGCGAGGTCTATAATGATCTTCCCAAGTGGGATCACATTATTGATCCAAAAATCAACGAAGCGTTGACTCCGCCTCCAGAGCCTACAGCTAAGTTCGCTGTAATATCCTGGATCGGTGCGGAAGTCGAAAAGAAAGACGTTGAAAACGTGCTGCCTTACATTCAAAAGTTTGGCGGCGAATTCCAAATGCTCTTCTGCCGGCACATTCTTCGACGTCTGCCTAATATGGACCGCGAAAGCGAAGAATTCCGCAAATTCTCTATGAAGATCATCTCCAAAGCCAACCGCTTATAGGTGATTCATGACCCAACCTACATTCAATCCTGAGGACTATGTCTCCGACGAACCAGTAACTGAAGATGATATGATTGAACTCAATCGTATGCTGGATGCTGTAAAAGTTCGGCTCTTCCAAAAGAAATGGAATGGTTTCCTGGGTCCTCTTGTAGCCTCGATCTCTTTCAAATGGGATCGTTCAATTCCAACAGCCGCCACAAATGGCGTGTTCATGGTCTGGAACCCCGAATTCTTTAAATCCCTGGATCGCGACAGCAAAGTCACTGTGCTTGCGCACGAAGCTTGGCATATCGCTTTCCAGCACATGGGACGTCGAGAAAAACGAAATCCTTATATCTGGAATGTCGCTGCAGACTATGTGATCAACAATATGCTCAAGTCTGGCGGCTATTATATGGATGGGTTCCCTTATCTGATGGATTCCCAGTTCGATGGCTGGACCACTGATCAAGTCTACGACTGGCTGATGGACAACAAGGTAGAGGTCGTCAATCCTCAGGATGGTGACTTCTTCGAGGCCGGAGATGGTCCTGAATCGATGCAGGGAGATATGACCCCTGACCAGATCGCCAAAAAAGCATTTGGCAATGTCCACAATGCGTCGACCGCCTCTAAGATGTCCAAAAACCACGGTGATATGCCAGGTGAAGTGAAGCAGATGATTGAGGATTTCCTCAAGCCGAAGCTTCCTTGGCAAGAAATCCTAGTCAATTTCTTTGAAGCCCTCTCCTCCGTAGAATATTCTTATAGCCGACCGAACCGCCGATATAGCGATCCAATGCTACCGGGTCGTGTCGGGCGGTCTGGTTTGGAGCTGATCCACTATTACCTGGATGTTTCTGGTTCCATCTCAGATGCAGAAATCAAACGCTTCAACTCGGAAGTGAAATACATCAAAGATACCTATAATCCGGAGAAGCTTGTGCTAATCACTTTTGATACTAAGCTTCAGGATTTCTACGAGTTCGGAGAAGACGATGAGTTCGAGAAGATTGTTGTCACCGGCCGTGGTGGAACCAATCTGAATGAAGTTTGGGCTCATGCTAAAGAGCACATGCCCAATGCCATCGTTGTCTTCACTGACTTGTATGTGGGGATCCCACAAGAACCGCCAGGTCCTCCTCTTATTTGGGTGGTCTCAGGTAATCCAAATTCTGAAGTGCCATACGGCACTCTCATCAATATCGAGGAAGACTGATGTCTACACCGACTCCCCAACTCAATGCTGACCAACAAAAAGCGGCAGATACCCTTGCCACTTACATCATTGGTCCAGACAAGGAATTCTTCCTGACTGGTTCCCCTGGCGTTGGTAAAACCTATCTGACCCGTGAACTGGTCAGCCTCCTGCCGTCAACAATCAATGCGTACAATCAATCCATGTCGCTTCAGCGAACACCCATGGAATTGATGCTGACAGCTACTACCAACAAAGCTGCTGCAGTTTTGGGTGAGCAAACTGGCCGGCAAGCTAAGACAATCCACTCATTCCTGGGTGTGGTTCCTATGACGGATTATTCGACCGGTCAGACTTACCTGAAGCGAACCAACAACTATAAGATCCATTCGAACGTGATGCTCTTCATTGATGAAGCGTCTATGATCGATAAAGATCTTTATATGATCCTTCAGGAAGCGACCGACGAAACGTGTAAGATCATCTATGTTGGTGACAAGAACCAGTTGCCGCCGGTTATGGAGAAGCTTTCTCCTGCCGTGGCTCTCGCTGATATTGGAAATCGCCATTACGAGATTACAACGCCTGTCCGTAATGCTGGTTCGCCGGCGCTGCAGAAACTGTGTGAGGGCCTCAAAGAAGATATTCTTCTCGAGCGACCAAAAGACCAGCTTACAAAATGGAAGCAAGCACCTGGTGAGATTGATTTCATCAACGGCGATCAATTAAAGCTGCTCATCGAGGGCATTTACGGTCCCAATGGAACCATGAAAGCAGACGATCCTGAGCTGGCTTGCCGGATCCTTTGCTACACCAACAAAGCAGTGATTGGCTATAACCAGTTTATCCGCGGTATTCGTGGTTTACCTGATTATCCAACTGTGGGTGAGCGAATGGTTTGTAACTCCCACTTCCCACTCTCTGCCCAGGCATCTTTCAATGTCGAAGAGCAGGTCAAAATTCACGGCATCTATGGCCCTGAGGAAGTTCAGATCGATGATCATAACTCCCTGGATGCCTATATGCTGGAAGTCTCTTCTGCGTTCACTTCTCGGTACACTGTGAAATATCCAGCTGATCGTGATGCATGGGATTCCCTTCGACGTCACTATAAGTCGAAGAATTTCCGGAACTGGAAGCTGTTCTACAAACTCCAGGAAGAGTGGATCGATCTCCGTAACCGTGAAGCCTCGACGGTCTATAAAGCCCAAGGCTCGACTTATGATTCGGTCATCCTGATCATGGATGATATTTTCACGTCTCGAGATGTAAATCAGCTACGGCGTATGCTGTATGTTGGTGCGTCTCGTGCGCGGAAACGAATCTATGTCTATGACCGCGGCATTCACCAAAATCAGAGGGGTTTGTATATTCCATGAGCCATACAGACGATGAACTGATCCAAGCTTGGAAAGATGATCTCATCTCCAAGCTGGTGTTCACTGAAATTCAAGCTTCGCTTGAGGCTCGAGAACAAGAACTCATTGGCCAAGAGACTAAACGTCTTGTTGAGAAGAACCAGATACTTGGAGGATCCGAGCACGGTTTCTATTACAAGTCTGAGCTTTTTGTTGTCGCCGGCGCCTACGGTAAAGAGGGTATCGAAATCATCGATCCCAGTCTCGAGGAAGAAGCAGAATTTCTTCGCTTGAACCGTGTTGAGGTTCAGCAACACACAACGTATATCGCCCATTTCCTGGGAGCCCTTGAGCGCTTTGCTGAAGGCAATCCCAGTCGATACTGTGCCAACGCACCGCGGGGCCTTATGCAACTTTCAGATTCACTGAGCCGATTGGATCTCTTCTGTCAGAAAAACGATGCAGCCTTCTACGAAGACTCAAAGTTTCACCCAGAAGATAAAGCGAAAGCTCCATTTTTCGCGCACTACAACCGTGTCGATGATCCCATTAATCGGTTCCTTTTTAGACGGACAGCGTACTGATGCGATGGATTGGCTTTTCAAATGACTTTGAGCCCAACGATGTAGAAATCCTCATTCTCTCATACGAACTTGATTATGCAGAGATGAAGAAAACCTATCTCGATAAAGGCTTGATCGCTCAAGGAGAGCCAGCAAAGCACATTCTCGATCGTACTGCAGCTGTTCAGCTGCCCTATCTCCTGTCAGGCCCCAAGAAGAAAAAGAAACCACTCTCAGTTGCTGAGCGCCGTGAGTGGTTCAACGAGCTTTTCGAGAAGCTCAAGCATACCAAGATTAAACACGTATTGATCGCTAATCCCGATTACTACAAGACTTTTACCGGTTCCGCGAAAGCGGCGCTCGAAGTGGGCTCTCTAACACCTCCTCATGAGGACCACTTCGAGCATCTTAAACATTTGCGGGTTGGGTTTATCCCAAACCACAAAATGGCGTTCTATGATCCAGTGAAGACCGAAGCATCTATTACCACAGCAATGAAATCTGTGGCTGAGGATAGACAGGGTAAATACAAGGATCCTGGAACTGGCATCATCAAAAAATGCTACTACCCCCAAACACTCGATGAAATTCGAAACGCGCTAACATACATTCTTGTGAATAAGTCGCGGCTGACGTGTGACATCGAAGGGTTTAGTTTGCATATTGATGATGCCGGTATCGCCAGCATCGCATTCGCTTGGAACAAACATGAAGGTATTGCTTTCCAGGTTGACTGGGCACCAAATTTTCCAAACCAAGATGTACGTCGACTTCTTCTTAATTTTTTCATTCGGTTTTATGAAACGCACAAAAAAGGCAAAGAACGCCGGCTGATCTTCCACAACGCCAGTTACGACCTGAGCGTACTTATCCACCAGCTATCTAAAGACACTACCACGCACGATTACGAAGAGATTTTCGATGCCCTGGCTTGTGAGGATATGATCCATGATACCAAAATCATCAGTTACCTGGCTACGAATTCGACTTCGGGAAATAAGCTTAGCCTTAAGGATCAAGCTGTTGAATTTGCAGGCAACTATGCTGTTGAGGAAATTAAAGACATCACGAAAATCCCGGTCCAAGAGCTCCTCGAATACAACTTGGTGGATGCTCTAAGTACCTGGTACGTCTACGAAAAGAACATGCCGATCATGATCGCTGATGATCAAATGTCGGTGTACAAAGAAATCTTCCGGCCATCTCTCATCGACATTATCGATATGCAGCTCACTGGGCTGCCTGTTCACATGCCTTCTGTTCATGGATCCGAAGCTGAGCTGATGAAGCTCAAGGCCCAGGCAGAAGCTACAATTCAGGGGAACCAAGTTGTCCAAGATTACCGTCACCACCTTCGACAAATGGAAATATCCAAGTGGAACGCTCGGCTCAAAAAGAAAAGGGTTACCCTTTCTGACGCCAGTGCCGAGTTTAATCCTGGCAGCGATTCTCAGTTGGCTGGCTTGTTATTTGATCCAGCCTTTTTTGGATTCCCAGTCCTTGGAAAAACGGACAGCGGCGCTCCATCTACCAAAGGAGCTATCTTAAAAAACCTGAAGAACCACACGAATGATGTACCCACGCTCGAACTTCTCGATGCTCTTATCGAGTATAAAGACGTGAGCATCCTCCTATCGACCTTTATCCCGGCATTTAAAAATGCCCGGAAAGGCCCAGATGGATGGCACTATCTTCATGGTTCTTTTAACTTGGGTGGTACTGTCTCAGGCAGACTGAGCTCCTCGGATCCAAACCTTCAGAATATCCCTTCTGGATCCAGACTCGCTAAGTACATCAAACGATGTGTGAAAGCGCCTCCTGGATATCTTTTCATGGGTCTCGACTTCGATAGTCTCGAGGATAAAATCTCGGCACTAACGACCAAAGATCCCAACAAACTGAAAGTTTATACCGATGGTTATGATGGTCATTGTCTACGTGCTTATTCTTATTTTGGCGATAACATGCCCGACATTGACCCTACTTCTGTTTCTTCCATCAATTCTATTGCTGTTAAGTATCCGCAGGAGAGACAAGATTCAAAAGCGCCGACGTTCGCGCTAACATATGGTGGTACCCACCATGCTCTGGTTACACAGTGTGGCATCGACAAAGCTCAGGCTTTGGATATCGAACAGAAATACCATCAGCTCTATAAGCACTCAGATGACTGGGTCGATCTTAAGATCCAGGGGGCCAGAGACAACGGCTATATCACTGTCGCTTTTGGCTTAAGAGTGAGAACGCCTCTTCTGGGCCAGACGCTCAATACAAAGCGTCACACGCCTTATCAAGCGCTTTCTGAAGCACGTACTGCCGGCAATGCCCTTGGCCAGTCCTGGGGCTTGTTGAACAATCGTGCTGCCACAGCCTTTATGAAGAAAGTTCGATCAACTTATTTTCGAGCTGAAATTCGAATCTGTTGTCAGATCCACGATGCTCAATATTATTTGGTTAAAGCCAACCCATATATTGTAGAGTGGTTTAATCGGACACTTTCTGAAGAAGTGAAATGGCAAAACCACCCGGATATCAGTCACCCTGATGTCCATCTTTCTGGTGAAGCTTCAATCTTCTATCCGACATGGGCTGAAGAGCACAGCATACCAAACTCCGCGTCCGCAATGGACATCAAACGAATAGGCCAAGAAATAGCAGAGGAATACCCCAATGGCTGATGACAAGAAACATTTCTGGATGGCTGCAATTGAGATTGCAGCAGTGCACCCTGGCAACGAAGATGCCGGTGTGGCGCCATATCCAATGTCGGTTAAAATCAACGTTTTGACCGAAACAGCCCGCAAGCGAATGGACGCAGACGCCATGGATACGCTTCGCCAGGCAGCCCTGATGAAGGCCCAAGAAAAATATGAATTAGACCCTTCATGGGTGGCAAATTTCTTCTTTTTTGGTATCTATTATCTGGGCCTTATGTCGCCGAAAGAGTACATGGGCCGAACCCAACCGACAAAGATTGTCGCCAACGAATAGGATCTCCTAATGACTGACCGTCCGCTAACGAACCAAGCAAATCTGGGCCTCGTGATGGCTGCATGGCTTGCCCATGACACATATGATCACGACCCGGTTGATGCACCTCAAGATGACAATCCGATCGTCTCAGCTACGACACTTTTGAAGCCTACTAAGGCTCTTGTCCTTGGACACCGTGTACCGCCAGAAGACAATGCGATAGATCTCCAGGACCTGGTTGCTGCGCGGATGGGTCAGTCAATTCACTCTGGAATCGAGAGTGCAATCTTTTCAGATGCTCGAGATCAAATTCTCAGGAAAATCGGTACAGCACAGCATATAATCGACAATCTTGTGATTAACCCAGAAAAAGAATTTCTCAAGCAGAACACCAGTGCAATACCTCTCTATCTGGAGCAACGCCGTTTCCGGATGATCACTGCGACCAACGGAACCAAAGTCTGGATCTCAGGGCAATTTGACCAGGTGTTTGCTGGGCGGGTTGAAGATAACAAAACCACTTCGACTTACAAATGGATGAAAATGGATCAATCTGAGAAATCAGACTTTGCTATCCAGCTGAGTATTTATCGCTGGTTGGATCCAGAAGTGATCACTTCCGAAGTTGGAATTATCAACTTCATCTTCAAAGATTGGAAGCGCGGTGAGGCTTCTAGGATTGATAACTATCCGCCATTCCCCGTCAGCGAGCTGCCAGTTCAATTGATGAGCCTCGAAGAAACTGAACGTTTCATCATCAAGAAGATCGACGAGATCCTCGCCACTGTGCCTATGAAGCACGAAAGCGACATGCCTCGCTGTAAGGAAGAAGAGCTGTGGAAGCAGCCTGACGTCCACAAGTATTACAAGAACCCCGAGACCGCTCAAAAGAACGGCCGGGCCACCAAAAATTTTGATTCTTACCCTGCGGCTATGCAGCACAAAGCTAAAGCCGGCGGAGTGGGTGTCATTAAAACATTCCCTGGCGAAGTCCGGAGATGTTCCTACTGCGATGCAGCACCGTTGTGTACGCAACGACTGGAATATCAGACCGACTAAACCACCAACCATTGAGGGCCTATGAGATGCGTGACTTCAATACGCTGACCGATCATCCTGTCTTGGAACGTATGGTCAATATTATTTCCAAGAAGACCCAGAACGATAATCGAAACTTCTTTCGAGTTGAGTGCGCCTACTTTCTTGCAAAGATGGCTGCTGCGATGAGGGCAGAGATTATCACCAAAGACCGCGGTAAGATCCCGGTAAACCTGTATGCCCTGGCTCTCGCCACATCAGGCTTTGGTAAGGGTCATTCTGTCGGTATTATTGAAGACACGCTGATGCATGGCTTCAAGAAGCGTTTCATCGAAACAACGATGCAGGGTCTTGCAGAAAAAAACCTAATACGCCTCGCGAATAAGCGGGCTGCTTATAAGGGGACGGATCCGTCTACAGAAGAAACCTCTCTTCAGAGGGAGTATGATCAGGCGGGTCCGTATCCTTTTACATTTGATAGCGGCACCGTGCCGGCAGTGAAGCAGCTTCGTCAAAAGCTGATGCTCTCCGGATGTGGCGGGATCAATCTCCAAATCGATGAGGTTGGTTCCAATCTTCTGCAGAGCGCAGAGATTATGAACACATTCCTTGAGCTCTATGATAAGGGCAAGACCAAAGCAAAGCTGACGAAAAACACTGTCGACAATTCTCGGGGTATCGACCTCGATGCACCGACACCTGCTAATATGCTGCTCTTTGGCACCCCATCTAAACTGCTCGATGGTGGGGCCACAGAAGACACTTTCTTTGAGTTTCTCCAAACTGGCTACGCACGCCGTATGCTCTTCGCCTGGGGCGAACAGGAACGCTCCATGAAGAAGCGCTCAGCTGCAGATGTTTATGCAGCCCTGACAGACCCTGCAATGGAAAGCGATGTTGCAGTGCTATCTCGAGGGTTTGCTCAGCTGGCCAGCGAGATGAACCATGAATACCAGATTGAGGTACCAGACAATGTCGGCATCCTGCTCCTGGAATACCGGTTCCTATGTGAAGAGCAGGCTGATGCCCTGGAAGAGTATCAAGATCTGCAAAAAACTGAGCTAGGTCACCGATACTTCAAGGCGCTGAAGCTTGCCGGCGTATATGCCTTTCTGGATCAATCTCCGGTAATGACTGAAGATAATCTCTATCAGGCTATTCATCTGGTTGAGAGCTCTGGCCAGGATTTCAAGAAGCTTCTCTCTCGTGAGGCACCATACGTGAAGCTGGCCCGATATATTGCTTCATTCAACGGAGAGTTGACTCATGCTGATCTGACGGAGAATCTTCCGTATTATAAGACCAGCAGCACTCAACGCCGGGAAATCATGGATCTCGCTACAGCGTGGGGATATAAAAACAACATCATCATCAAGAAGACGTTTGCCGAGGGTATTGAGTTCTTCACCGGCGAAAGCCTCAATGAGACCAATACGGATCAGATGCTCTTTACGGTGAGCGAAGATATGGCCACAGGCTATGCCATAGAAGTTCAGCCTTTTGATCAGATGTGGCGACTTACCGGAACGGCAGATTATCATTGGTGTAACCACCGTTTCCATGAAGGTCATCGCCGCGGCGACAAGGTCATTGAAGGTTTCAATATGGTTGTCCTCGATGTCGATGGCGAGACATCACTCACATTTGCTCACGAGATGCTCCGGGACTATATGTTCATGACGCACACGACCAAGCGACACGGCGAAGAAGGCAAAGACCGGTTCCGGATCGTGATGCCTCTGAAATATGAGCTATTCCTCAATAAAGAGGATTATCGCCAATTCGTGAATAATATCATGGAATGGCTGCCATTTGATTCTGATGAAGGATCCAACCAGCGAGAGCGTAAATGGATGACTAATCCTGGAGCGCAGCACCACTACAATATGGGTGGGGTTTTGCTGGATCCGGTACGCTTCATTCCAAAGACTTCGAAAAATGAGCAGCACATCAATCAGATGACTGAGCTCAAAGATCTTGGAGCTTTGGAACGTTGGTTCGCTGAACGCATGGAACCAGGAAACCGAAACAACCAGATGATCAAGTATGCCCTGGCTCTTCTCGATGGGGGATTGGATTATCCTTCAATTGAGGCCCGGGTCATTCACTTTAATGATCAGCTACAATCGCCGCTCTCTGAAAATGAGCTCCGGATGACAGTCTTAAAGACGGTTGCCCGGAAATCCACACAAACCGAACCATAAAAGGAAAGATAAATGCCAGGCCAGCTAATTCTTATCAGCGGCGAATCCGCTTCTGGTAAATCCACATCGCTGATGAATCTGCCGAACCAGGAACGCTGGGGTTATTTGAATACTGAGTCTGGTAAAGACTTGCCGTTTCCACATAACTTCCGCGCAGCTATCGTGACCGATCCGTATGAGATTTCTTCTACGATCGACGAGGTAGTTGATGCTCCACAATTCGACGGCGTCATCATTGATTCACTCACCTTCATGATGGACATGTTCGAAAGCCTCTACATCGTAGGAGCCAAAGACGGCCGTGATGCATGGCAGCAGTATGCTCAGTTCTTTAAGAACCTGATGCAGCAGTCTGTCGCCAAAGCACTCAAGGCCGGCAAGCATGTGATATTTTTGGCACATACTCGCACTGAGCAGGACGCTGCGCTGAATGATAAGACATACGTCCCTATCAAAGGCCAGCTCGCTAATCAGGGGATTGAAGCCTATTTCTCGACAGTGGTCTCCACCAAGCGAATCCCTCTCGAGAAACTCGAAGGTATGGATCCAGCACTCTTGAACATCACTCAAGATGACGAGATGGTTGGTTACAAACACGTTTTCCAAACACGTCTCACCAAAGAGACGGTTGGTGAACGAATCCGGGGTCCTATCGGTCTGTTCCAGCGGAACCAGATCTATATGGACAACGACGTTGCGAAGCTCATTGAACATATGAACGCACATTTTGGCGTTTAATTGAGTTTTGTTTTTTGGTGGCCATAGGTCACGTTGAAACCCGAAAGGTAAAATAAAATGTTCCAGGACTTGGAAAAAGAACTCGAAGGTGTTGCTAAACAGGAAGACCGCCTTGGTGGCGGAGGTTATTTGGTCAATTCTGGCGTCTATGACGCAACTGTCAAAATGGCCTACATCACGCCGGCATCGAGCTCAAAAGCTCAGTGCATGAATATCGTCCTTGAAGTCGACGGCAAAGAAGTCCGTGAACGTGTTTGGTTCACCAACCGCGAAGGCAAGCCGACGTACACGAAAGACGGCAAGAAGTTCATGCTGCCAGGCTATGAGACGATCAACGACCTTTGTCTTGTGACGACTGGACATCCGTTCTCTGAACAGACTGTCGAAGAAAAAGTCATCAAGGTCTATGATTACGAGGCCAAAGGCGAAGTCGAAAAAGCTCTCCCTGTCGTGACGTCCATTCTGACGAAGCCACTTTTAGCCGGCGTCCTGATGGTTCGCGAAAACAAGCAGGAAAAGAACTCTGCCGGTGATTACGTTAATATCGCAGAAACCCGTGACTTTAACGAATTCGACAAGTTCTTCCACAAAGACACCCGCAAGACGGTGCCTGAGCTGAAGCGCGGCGGTGATATCGCCGAAGAAGACATGTTCATCACCCTCTGGGCCGAAAAGAACACCGGAGAGATCCGAGATCGGTCGAAACCAGTGGCTGGATCCGGACCAGCGAAAGCTGCCGGCGGTGCCGCAGGGGGTGGTGGGAAATCGCTGTTCGCGAACTAAATCGAGCGCGAACAGTGGGGCTAGGGGCCTCTTGAGATGTAAAGGAGGCCCCGATGCCTGTTCCCCATTATTACCGTTTGGTTCTCCCCCTGTATACGGGAGGAACCACCCGAACTCTGAAATCTGGTAAAGTGACAAAGCCAACCAAGAAACACTGGTTGACGATGAATAACTACCGGAACTGGCACTATCAGACGGCCGATTCCACGAAGAAGAAATTCAAAGAAGCCGTGAAGCCTCAAATATTGGCTCTGCCGGACCTGACAGCCCTGTGGGGCGTCGTTCACCTGCACTACACTCTGTACCCTCCAAATCGCCAGACACGCGATCTCATGAACGCTGTGGCGATTATCGACAAATACTTCTCTGACGCATTGGTCGAGCTGGGGAAACTCACTGATGATGATTTAGATAATATCAGATCATTGTCTTGTAATGCAGAAAACATTGACAAGGCCAATCCGAGGATGGAAGTTGTTATAACCCAACATTAATCCGCAATCCAAGGAAACCCAATGCCAGACATTGATACCTATTCGCCGCGCAAGGTCACTGACCAAAACCGTGACTTGCTCCCTGCAACACATGATCCCGAGAAGAGGAAGACTTACGTGGAAATCACATTACAAGAACCCGAGATCCAGGAAGCTATCCGGAACTATATCCGCGGCATGTATCCAACATTGCCGGACGAAGAGCTCCCTGTGAAAATCATCGCAGGCCGCGGTGAGAATGGTCACAGCGCCACAATCATCAAAGAGCCTATCCCAATCACCGTGAACTCGCCTTCGCAGCCTAAGGTCGCTGTGGCATCCTATACGGCCGCCCAGGAAGATGCTAATCGCCGTAACGGCGAAGAAGCTATTGCTGAGGGTTCTGAAGATGCCGAGACGGTCCAAGAAACTGATGAGGCTCCAGAAACAACTGGAGAACCAGAAGAAGACGGAACCGGTCCTGAACCAGGACACGTCCAATCTGATGGAAACGTCCTCGACGTCAAAGACAGCGACACCGCACCCGATGAATCTGCCCCAGCAGATGAGCCGGAATCGGCGCCAGAGACGACGAGTGCAGAGCCTACTCCGACAGAGCCTACGGAAGAAGAGTTGACGACAGAAGAGACAGCAGAACTCGTAGAAGCTGTAAAAGAAACTTCTGAAAATCAAACAGGCCCAATTGATCCAGAAGAGCCTACTCCAACTCCCAAAAAGAGCTCTCTATTCGATACGCCGAAACCTGTCGAAGATAACTCTTCTGCCGCAGAGGCCGCTGCTACGCCTCCAGAAGCGGAGTCTGAAACTCCAGCTGAGGCATCGGCGCCAAAGCCAAAGAGTATCTTCGACAACTGAGATCCCTAGTAAGGTGGGATGTTTGGTGAACCCTAATCAAAAACGCAACCTGCGGAGAACTACAGTGACTGTACTGGTGCCACTCAAAGGGCCAGCAAACGGTCGAGCCATCTCCTAGACGGTAGTCTTACAAAAGGGTGAGGGAGAGATCCCCGAGTCGGTTAGGCCCTGGCCGGCACTTAAGTTTCAAGAATCTCGAACGCCGTGCTACCGGGCCAGAGATATTAACTGGGTATATGTAGTGAGGTGGGCATTACCATCCCCTCGAGGATTACGACTTCGGAAGGTTTTCTCAAAAAGTGGCTGGCTTTGGCAGCATTGAGCCTAGGGAGATCAACGCTGCATTCAAATTTCACCCGAGAGGACGATATGAAACATTTCTTCGGAACCAAGCTGGTCAAAGCTAAGCCTATGACTCAGGAAGAGTTTGCCCAGTACATGGGCACCACTACGCCAACTAATATGCCTGACCGATCGCCTCCGGGCTATCTGGTCGAATATGTGAACGGGGGTGACTCCAATCACGAAAACCACGATAATTATATCTCGTGGTCCCCTAAAGCGGTTTTCGAAGATGCCTATCAGCCTACGACGGCTATGGCCTTCGGCCATGCCGTCGAGGCTTTAAAGCGGGGAATGAAGGTTTCTCGTGCCGGCTGGAACGGCAAAGGTATGTTCCTCTATATGGAAGAACAAACCACTTCCAACGCTGCAATGGAGCGTCACCTGGGATTGAAAGAACATTTCTCCCATGGCGGCGTCATCATTAAGCGTGCTCATATCATGATGCTCACAGCTCAGGACGATGTTGTTCCGTGGCTCGCGTCTCAGTCAGATATTTTGGCTGATGACTGGTGCATCGTCGAATAGGGTGTCCGGCGGACCGGTTTGAAGCGGCGGGTTCAATTCCCGTCACGTCCACCATTTCTTTTCAAGGAGCCTTTTATGGCCGATACCAAGCTCAAAATCGGAGAGACTGTCTGCTATAAATGTGGCTCTCCGACTTTCGTCATCAAGAAAATCACCAAAGACGGTGATCTTATTCTTTCTTGGTTCAATTCCAAGATTCATGCTCATCAGAATATTCGGGTATCTTCGCATCTGGTGGAACCAGTTGAAGCCTTCAATGAACGCAAATTGAAGATCGAGACCCAATTCGATAAACGCCTTTATCGCGTTCCAGAAGGTCTTCCGTTGGATCACATTCTGACGATCGGCTTTGAGTCTGCTGAACTTAAACAAAGCTTTCTTGAGCGGATGTTTGATGAGCAGATGCAAGCCCGTATTCTCGGTGATGACGAACCACTGAAACACTAATGAGTCGTATGGAGCACCACTGCGGTATTGCCGTAGAAATGGCCCAAGGACTAAATGGTTTACGGGCTAAAGTCGCTTACATGAAAGCAATGCATGACATTGAAATTGAATGTGAGTTTCATGATAAAGATCCAAAAAGCCCGTTTGAATGTTTTGTAATCAGCAAAAACGCACATTACCGCGCCGACACTGATCAGCTTTTTATTTTAGAGCATCACACTGAAAGCGAAGATGGCAATTGTGTTATGTTTGGAATAGCAGACGATAGCGGACTACCAGCAATTATTTTTACGCTATCGTTTTATAATGGGGGTGGAGGCTTTTCTGAGGTATTTAATAGATACCAAGATCTGCTTGAAGCCAACAGACAAAAGAAAACCCCGTGAGGGGCAGGATCTGTGAAGCCATAGTTCGCGTCGTAGTGCCATTCGACGCCGGCGCAGGCGTGTAGGGGATCCGCCTGAGTCAAAAGCTCGGGATCCACTGCCCTAAGGGGATGAGTGTAAACCAAGTTTCTGACCCATCTTTAATAGCTTCCGCAAGGGAGTAGGGCCTAGTGATCTACGAAATGCCTTCGGGCATAGAACACCCCTCACCTCGAACCAGGGGCCATGTGATTAAGGGTTCAAATCCGTAAAGCATGGTTCCTGGTTCATTTATTTATTTAAGGAAATTGTTATGCAGTATCGAATTATCACTTTTGAAAACATCGCAGATCCTTCTGACGTAGATCTCGACCATGTAGAATCGGCCGAAGCCGGTTGGTTTGACGGATACGGTGTTGGGGAGCGACAGCTTGAAGGTGTCATGATCAAAGTAACCCTGGCAGAAGACAAAAAGAGCTTGCAGCTTGTTTTTGACGAATGGCCGCCTCAGGTGCGCCAGCAATATTACGCCAAGGATTTGCTGGAATACGCTTACAAGAACGATTTCTTTTCAAGCACTGAAGACGCCGATGATGATATGATTATGATCATCAAGCGAGAAGACGATACTAAGCCGTGGCGGTATAATTACGAAGAATAAAAGCTCATCCGCCCGCGCGTAAATTTCTGGGAGAGAAAAAGTGTATTCGAATTTGAAACGACTTTACTCTCAGGCAAACGAAATGGATATTTCTGACGGCCTCAAAGCGTACCAGCGCTATCACGATTTAATGAAAACAATCGCAGCACATTATTCCGCGGACTTGAGCCGCGTTATAGCAGCGTTTGTGGCCCTGTCACCCAACTCAGATTATTATGGAAATTTGAGAAGCCTCGTCTCCATGCTCGAGGCTGGGCGGCGGGGTCTTTCATACGACAGTGCGATTGTCTCCACGTATAATGCGTGTCGAGCTCGCGCTAACCTGTACCTGACAGGAACTCCCTTCTTGGATCATGCCAAGGGGTTGAAGACTCGGGCATTCTATCAGAACATCCTGGAACCAAAGACAGCTGGGCCAGTGACTGTGGATGGTCACATGTACCATGCCTGGGCCGGCACAACCGGAGGCATGAGAGATGCTAAGGTCACTCGAAGAGTTTATGCTCAGATATCACATGAGATCAGCCGCCTTGCTGCTGAAAGCGATGTTTATCCTCACCAAGCACAAGCCATTCTCTGGTTTGCGCGGAAGCGCATACTCAGCGTGTTATACGATAGTCAAATGGCTCTATTCGATAGAGATGTCGGTTATCAGAAGACTGCGTTCAAACTTGAAGAGATAAGACCCTACGGAGTAGAAGATGATTACCCAAACCCTGGAACTGACACGGTGGGAGCACGCGAAAGTGCAACACCACGCGGCCGTAAGCGCTCTCAATTGGATCTCCCATTTCAAAGCTGAAGGTCTTCTCAGCATGGAAGAGTTTAATGAAATGGAACGTTGGCGCCGGCTGGCAGCCCGAATCAACGGGGAACCATTTGAACCAATAGACGAGACCACCGGCAAAGTCCGCGGCTGGGATCCAAAAAAGAGAGTAAATTTGACATGAGACACCGACTTCCTGAGCACATCGTTCGTCTTATTGAAGATGCCATTGAAGCATCTGAACTTCGTCGCGCTAATTTTGATGGTATGTCTGAAGACGTTCGTATTGGAATCACACACCTTGGTGGTAATGGCAATGCCGAACGCTATGACAGCCCTACTGCTTACATTAGAGAAAAAGTAAAGCTTCACCACAATTCTTGGATCGCTGGGCCACTACGCCAGGTTTTGGAATGGAGCCAAACATCTGACGATGGGACCCAAGAAGAATATGATATCGTCAATCGACTCCGCCAACCGTTGGTAAACCCAAGCTTGCTTGAAGATGCTGCTCAAGAGATTGAACGTTTGAAATTCAACTCAAACATCCAACTCGCAACAATTACAACAATCAAAAAAGCCTTAGCTGATCAACCGTCTCTTAAGACGTCAGGTTAACCCAAGGATTGAGGTTCCATCCGGCCTCAATCATTCCCGGTCCAATAGAGTAACCAAGACGTCCGTCTCCCAAGACAGATGCTACGTTATCCAAGACCGGTGAGCCTGCATCCAAGTTCAGCACGTTGGCCGTAGATAGGGACAAGAGAGCTGAAGCCGGGTTATTCCGGATGATATCCAAAGCAATTTTGATCGAGCGCAGCTTGAAGTTCATGAACCAGGTAAGCCCAATGCTTTCCAGGTATGAACGTGCCCGGCTGTCATTGAGGTCATAGTTGATGAATTCCTGATCGATCTTCAGCATCGCATCCTCAGGACTTACACCTCGCTCTTCAGTGAGGAAGTCGTAGTAGATGGCTTTAGAAATAAAGTCACCGTATTGTACGCCCTTGGCCAGACCCTGATAAAGCGCAGTGTCTTTCGCCACGATGCCATACCGAGCCACAGTAGCCAGACCACCGGGGAGCTCACCCGCTTTCTTTTCCACCCAATCCATAAACCGCCCGTCCATGAGTGCCCGGTCAGAGTCTGTCAGACCTTCGGAAATCGTGGTGAATTGGTTCGCTTCTAGGAGTGGCCAGATCGACATCTTACGATTGGCTTCATCGATCGCTTCAATGCGTGCTTGAATAGCTTTTTTCTCAGATTTTGATTGCGATTTGAGAATGTCGTAACGAAGCTTCACTTTCAGATCTTCGTTCTTGAGATATGTTTCAATCTCAGAAAACTTAGAGCGTGTTCGTTGAGTCATATACGAGATAGGCACTTCCCGAGTTGCCAGCTGAACCACGTTGGCCAGTGTGTTTGCAACCAGGATTACACCGCTCTTAACAACTATTACGTGTTTAACTTCAGAAACTACCTGCTGAAGAAGCTCTTCGGCACCGACCAGATATTTGAATGCATCCTTCCCGAGGAACGGGGTAGCCATAATGACTTCTTTAATACCCTCTCTAAGTTCATCATTAAGACGAGACTTACCGGTCCAAATATCAGCGACAGACGCAGATCTGAAACCAAAAGTGTTGTTGATTAGGTCACGACGTACTTTGATTGGTCCGCCAAAGACTTCTTCAGCGTACTCACGAGCCTCTTTCGGCATAAGGAAATAAGCTTCCCGCCAGATAGGATCGCCCTGCAGATCACCCGTTAAGTCCCAAGACCCATCATCTTTTTGCTCACGACCAAAGTCAGCATACTCATCAGCACGGCCGTTGGCAGCGTCCCGATCGTAGATGGCTTTCATGGCGTCGATTAACTCTTTATTAAGACCTTGCGCAGCCTTCTCCTCCTGGATCCGGCCGGCCCAACGTCCAAGGCTGTCTGCATAGTCCTGTGTTGGTTCCAGCATCGGCAACATGTCAGATGCCACAGCCTGCTCGAAGCCCAAGAGAGAGCCATTCATATCAAAGACAGGGATCAATCCATCTTTGTGGTCAAGCCCGGAGCGTGCCTTCATTCTCTTATTGAGGAGCGAAGCTTCCTTACCAGAGATCAGCTCACCAGTGGTCTCAGGACCTACAGTCAAACCAGTGACGGCGTCGACACCAGAGTAAGTGTTCTGGACTGTCTGGACCACACCCTGGTTATAAGTCGCCAGCTTATTATGAGCTGAGAAGTAATAGCTTTGACCACGACGTGTCGGATCCAACTGCTGGACAGCCGAATCATAATCTCGAATTCGCTTATACCCCTGTTCACGCAGTTTCTGTTCATCAGCATTATTAGCCAGGATTACCGAGTATTTACGTCTTCCCTGGGTAATCATATGACCCTTAGTTCCATTTACCGCGGCAGAGCTATTGATATCTACCTTGGCTCGCTCTTCTTGATGAAGGTGCCTTTGTACTTTTGCAGCATCTTCTAAACCCTGACGGTCCGTTTTCATAAGTTCAGCAATCTGAGAATGTGTCTCGTCATTAAGCTTGTTCAAAGCTTCCAGAGAGGCTAGGAGATCGATCTGATCAATAAGTCTACGTGTCTCTGTCGAGATGCGTCCTTGGCCATTACGACGCTTCTTCAGGGCTTCCTGAAGAGCTTTGTACTCAGCCTGGTTGATCGAAAGACCATCCTCGTTGTGGAGGTTCAGGATCCCCACAGCAGATTTGAGAAGATTCACACCGGTGTTCTTGTTGATCATGTACTCAGCAAGCTGTTCAGCCTTACTGAAATAAGCCCGGGCAACATTGTCTGAGACATCCATGCCGGCCATGCTGCGTTGGATCTGCTCTTTGACATCTTTGATGGCACGATCTCTGCGCCCACGGGCATCCCGGTCGGAACCATAGAGCTCCAAGCCTGAGTTCACACCCATGACTTTAGCGATGATACCGAAGTCGGTCTGTCCCATTCCTTTAAAGAGGGCCTTCATGACTTTGCGCTGACCTTTCTCGTCGAGATTCTGGAACGCATCGCCAAAACGAGATCGGATAATCTTCGGTACCTGTTCGATGTATTCCTGACGCAGACGAGACACTGCGTTCTTCGCTTTCTTAACCAGCTGCAAGACCTGGGCGTTATCTGAGCCGATCGAACGCATTTCTGCGTAGAGAGCTCGAATAGCCTCAGGGATCTCAGGCTTATTCAAGAAACTGATGAGACGCTCGTCCTGTGCTTGGGCGCGCTCTTCTACCAGGATATCTGCCAAGCCAGCAACCACACCCTGTACAGCCTTGGAGAGATCATTGCTGGATTTCTCAGCGCTTTCTCGGAAGCCGTCGCCGACCCGACGCGCAGCGTCGGAGACGGCGCCGCCTACAATCACATTAATACCTTTGAGGCTATCAGCTCGATCGTTCTCAAATTCAGTTGCAGCTTGAGCGTCATACTCGAGAAGCATCTCAGTAAGTGCATCCAATGCAGCATTAGACGGCAATGACTTGTCACCGTTGCTTTCGATAATACGACCATTAAGTCGGTTAATAACTTTTTGAGTGGTAGAACCAAGAAGACCATCTAAGCCAGAGCCTGTGTCAAAGTCAGTGTTCAGACCCAGCTGACCGAGATCGATCTCAGAAAGAACCTCTCTCAGCTCTGGAGACGTCTGGGCCAGTGACAAGAACATGGCAAGTTTCTGCCCACCTTTGTCTTCACCGACAGGGGCAAACTCAGTTGAGCCGGCAAGGTCATAGAAAGGAATACCAAGGAGGGCAGCAAACATACGCTGTCCCTGGAGTTCATTTGCTTGGCCACCAGGACCAAAGCGCTCAAACATCTCAGGTTTCAGTTGCTCCATGATCTTACCGTAGATCTGGTTCAGCTCTTGAAGGGCGACAGTGTCTAACTTGGTATCAACAGCTAATACCGCGTAAAGAGTTTGGAATAGCAGATTGTCCTGGGTCCCTTCGATGGTGAAACCAGCGGCCGCTGCAGTAGACAAAGCGTCCAGACCTTCAGTCTTGGCTTTGGTGTATTCAGCTGCAGCTTTAGTCTGCTTGGCCCGAGTGGCAACAGTGTCATCTCCGCGGAGACGAGCCTTTAAGAATTGAGTAACCTGCTCGCCGACCTTGCGCTGAATGCCCAGCTTACGCTGGGCTTCAGCACCGGTCGCCGTCGCTTCAGTAAACGCAGAGTGAGCCAACGGATGATGAGTAAACTCAGTCGTCTGAGGGATTTCCCGCATTACAGACTTAGTCCAGAATTTAACAGCATTATACTCTTTAGCAGGGATACCGATGAGTTTACGGATCGTGTTAAGCGCAGACCGGAAAGCTTTTAAGACCTTGCCACGAACACTCTGATCAAAACCAGAGAGGATATTATCCATCGTACTTTGATTTGTCGTGCCATAGGCAATGAACTCAGCAACAGCTGAAGCAATATCACCCTCGAGCTGATAGCCTTTAATGACACTGGCAACCTTTGCCAAAATTGGATCCGAACTAAAGTTTTGATCCAGGAATGTATTCATATCCTGTTCGATCGATTCAAAGGCTTGATCCAGCTGCGGTGTCGTATTCCCGCGGACATAGTAGTCATAGATTTGGTGAACCGTAGTGGCGTGAACCATTTCGTGGGCAGTCACTTCAGCATTGGCAACGTTCAAATAGATGGTTTTCGTACGGCCGTCATAGATACCAGCAATTGCTGGGATGTCTCCGCCTTTATCGTTTAATACGACTTTAAAACCTTCTTCAATCAATTGACCCAAGACAGGAGATTTAAACGCAGCTGTTACGATATCCTGTAGAGCGAGGTTTGCGTCGATTGCTTCACGAAGAATGTCACGGACCTGCCCACCAGTATATGTGCCCTCGGTTACACCGAGATCACGACCAGCTTCAGTTACCAGTGATTCGAGCCCTTCACGCTTCTGTTCTTCAAGCCGGCTAAGACTTTCAATCCAGATCCGATTGGTCTCATAATTCAGATAAGCAATGAGTTCCTTTTCGGATTTGAACCTTTGACCTTCTTGGACGAACGGAGCATCCGCACCAGGGACCCCTTGGAACGATGTGAACACGCCCTTCTCTGCTTCGATACGGGCGTCTCTCCTCAAGACATCAATCTCAAGAGCATCTCGATAACCCCGGAGGTCAGCATAGCCCTCTTCGTTTTCAGCCATAAAAGCCAGAGCTTTGTCGTAAGCTTCTAAGATCGGACGTAACGTGTTGGTATGCCAGGCTTTTGCCACAGATTCATTCATGACTTTTGAAGCTTGGACTAAATTGGTTGTAGCATGGTTACTGCCATCGTGAACTGCCAAAGAGTTCTTTGGATAGTTTGGGTCTACCCAACTCTTTGTTTGAAGAAGAACGTCTGAGTTAGTTTGAGCTGTAAATGATAAAACACGCACACCGGAATCCCCGATCGTATCACGACGAGAATCAATACGCTGACCTGAAAGAGTACGGGAACGTGGATAGAATTCTGGTTCAACTTCAAAATCCTTATTTACTTCTCGTTTTTTCTGTTGCCCAAAACGACGACGTTTTACATCAGTAGAAGTTTCACCATCTGAAGCAGTCACATTAAAGACTGTGACACCGTTATCAATAATAGGCGCCAAATCCCTATGTTCTTTGAGAATTTTATTTCTTTCAGCTTTAGGGAGCTCATGCCCTTTGAGGATGACTCCGCTTTCAATAAGCTCTTTGGTTCGTTCTTTTACGGCTTTATTTACATAACTTTGATAGATCTCTGTTTGGAGTCTAAGACCTTTAACAAGGTCTTCATTAACACGTGACACAGAGGGATCTACAGCCTCTTCCATAGCCGCCTCAAAGGCAGGGATAACAAGTGCTTGATAGGCTCGAGACATCCGCTGAAACTGGTCAGGGCTAAATTTGAAATCACGAAGCAGCTGTTTAGATGGATTGGCGTTCTTCGCTAGGGCAGAGAGACTAGGCCCTTGAGGGGACGATCGCTCGACGTTTTGTAGATTACCGTACTCATTATAGTTAAAACTATGGGTCAGCAGATTATCAATAATAGGAGCAATCTCTCTGAGCTCAGCTAGAGCTTTTTGATCACCCTGTCCGACCTTAGAAATTAGTCCATAAGTATGATCCAAAATATCAGCAACGATATCCTGAGAGTTCGATTTACCTTTGGCGCCGTAGGAATATTTAGTAACCAGGCTTTTGGTTGCACCTCGAGCAATACGGATAAGAGGAACATCATTTACCCCTTTCTCAATCTCGAAGCCTTCCATTTTATTAAGGACGCCTAGCGCCATAAGGAAAGCGCGCTTACCGTCCTCTTTCCAGCGGAAAGCTTCATCAGCATCTTTAGGCTTACCCTCAAAGAATTTCTGCTCTTTGATTGCGTCTTGAACATTCAAAAGAGACGTACCCATAAGTTCGCCAACACGGCCGTAGAAATCACTATCGGAATTACCAGCGATAGGTGTCACTTGATCATTGGTTTGAATTGCCTGCTTCCATTCATGATAGGCAACGCCGTCATTTTCGTTATAAGCATTAGATAGGAAGTACCCGCCCCGTCTCCAGGTAGCGAGGATCTCAGGACTGTAAACACCGAGGAAGTGCTGGATGGCCGCAGAGATAGGACCATTGGTCTTACCGTCCAGCTCCATATACATATCTGTTTCAATTTCTGTAGCGCCAGAAGCCTCTGCTTCCAGCAACTGCTTGGCAGTCCACAAACCAGTAAGGGTAAACGCGTCTTCCTTAAGACCACCTAACGCATCGAACTGTTCCACCATAAACTGGCGGCTTTTGTTGTCAGTAATGCCAGCAGCAAGTGCATCTACGACTGGTTTATATTTACCTTTGAGCAAATCCCGGGCTTGGTTTGCAGCTTCCTTAATACCGAAGTTTTCTACTTTAACTCCTAAAGACTGGCCAATAGCAGCATAGAGAACATCTACCTGTTTAGTATCTGTCAGATCTACAACGTGCCGAGTGGGGGAGAACATCTCTCGAGCTAATTTATTCTGTTGCGGATTGAACCCTTCAAAATTGAAACGCGTGTTTGTACCTACAGAGATCCGATAGTACACTGGCACTTCGTGAGGATCCATTCCGTGCTTAGCAGCATAGTCCTGAATCTCTTGGATCTGACGCAAAGTGTTATTAATGCTGTAAGCGACACTGGTGTTTTTACCTTCGATCGAAAGCTCATGTTCTTTATTATAAAAGAGCCCATTGGCCATAGGTTTAAAGCCCAGGATACGCGCCATGGTACCGAGAGAAGCGCCCTCAGCAACCATTTGATCAAACATGGCAAAGAATCCCTTAGAGAGATAGAACGGAGTGCTCTGCTGCTCTTCCAGGGCCTGGATCTGCTCATCGTGAAGATCGAGCGTAGGGTCCTTTTTCACAACACGAGCGACATCACCCGGTGCCCATTTCTTACCGATGGAATATCGATGCATATCGCTAGACTTAGAAGTCAGGACATCACGGAGGAGGTTTTTGCCTGTCTTATCTTGCCAACCTTTTGGTTTTCCAAAAGAATAAGCTCGAACTTCATTACCACCGGCCAACTTAACCATTGAATCTTTGAACCAATAGTCATTACCAATAGAGTTCTTTCCCTCTAATGATAAGTATTCTAAGATCTCATGAGCCAAAGCTTCAAAAACACCTTCAGTTTCTGTAGGCGATACTTGATCATTTAATTTAGCACCCATGAACTCTTGGATATGGCGAGCTAAAGCGGGTTTTACATAAACACCTGGGCGCCCTGAATTAATAGCTTCTTTCATTTCAGTTGTAATTTTGCTGAGATCGCTAATACCTAAAAGATCACCCATTTGTTTAAGATCAGTTACACCCTTGGAGTTTTCATTATTCATGACGTAATCAGCTGTCGCCATAAGAGCTAACATCATAAGATGCTGATCAAACTTTGGTTCGCCTTGACGAATGCTCTCTGCATCCAACCATGCAAGAATTCTACCTTCTGCAGAGCGTGCAGGGTTAAAATCACTCTCACCGTTTTGGAAAGACTGCAATTCTTGAAGAAGAGGTTTGCCGTTTCTAGCTTTAGCTTTTTTAAGCTGAACCGTTACACGATCCTGCATACCTTTAAGAACTTTAAAGGCGTCTTCACGAACTTTCTTATTCGCAGCCTTCATCTCAGGGGTAATAAGATAGTGAAGATCCTCTTCTGCAGCTGTGATCAATCGATCAAGAGTATCTCCGGGTTGGAGCTTTGGTTCCAGGGCTTGGAGCAAAGTCGTCATGAAGGCTGGGCCTTCACCGTTCCCAAGGAGAGTGGCTCCCAATGTATATTCTGGCGTCCACCCCTCAGAGAGACCAACATCCTGGTCCACTACTCGAGTTGTTTCGATCGGTTCTAGCCCTTCAGGTGGCTGGACCTGCTCAGCTGAAGAAGCATCAGATGCGTTCTCAACGCCCGTCGTCTCGACGGCGTCAGCCGTCGCAGTTTCGGGTGTTGGGGTTGCTTCTGATACTTGTTCTGTCTGTGCGGGGGCAGGCACCGGTGATGGGAGACGCTCTTCAATTGCTTTACCTACTCCATCAGCAATAGCTGCTACAGCTGCTGCAATAGCACTTTCTGTCTCAGTAGCTTCTGCCGCCGGGAGCGTCGCGTCGGAGCCGGTCTCCTCTGGAGACCGTTCCTCCGCCTGCGCCGGCTGTCCGGTATTAAGAGTAGCAACATCTTCTCCGAGATTTACACGGAAACTGACTGAGCCGTTGTCGTTAACAAAGATCTCTTCCACGTCATTAATGGAAGTACCCTCAATGAATTCAACAACTTCTTCGAGAAATTGATTAAGTGTGTCTTCATTTTCAACAAGCGCTGCAGAGCTATCTCGAGTAGGAAATACGATAAAGTTCTGAAATTCACCAGCGTCATAGCGTTCAATGTCAAAACGAGGAGTGGCAATAGTCTCTACTGGTGAGGCTGTGTCTGCAGGTCCTTGATCAGCTGGTGCTTCTGTCGTCGTCTCTGTCGCCGCTTCTCTTTCTGGTGTCGTCGGAGTAGCTTCTGCTTCAGATCCTTGCGTGACATTTTCTGCCTGTCTTTGCTGAACTTCTCGAGCTTGCAAAGATGTGGTTTGGCTGTCAAGCGCCAGCGTACGAGTGTTCAGATATAATCTATCTAACGCTGTGAGCGCTTTTCGTGAGTTACGCTGTGGATTACTTTCACCGATGAAAGCACCGATCAGACCTTTCACAAAGCCAACAACCTGTTTAGCAAAACCAGGATCTTCATAGACTACAGCATCCAGATCAGGTTCGAGCTCTTTTACAGTGAGACCGTATGCCATGTACTCAGAGATTGCCCGAGCCATATTGCGGTCTTGTTGTGCAATCGGAAGAGCTGGATTGACCAAAGCTCGCATGATATCTTGAACACGCTGGCCTTCCGGTGAAAGATCTGTCCGCTCCATAAATGCTAAAGCAGCATCATTAAGTTCTAATGCAGCTTTTTCCGTAGCAGTAAGAGGCTGGTCTGTACCGCGCTTGAGAGATGTACTAGCCAAGTTTTGAAACAAAGCTTCTAGAGTGGTCGCATGAATCATCTCATGGAGAAGCGCTTCAGCTCTCTCGTTAAAGACGACGATCTCATTCTTCTGGGGATCCCACCAACCATGGGTGGTCTTTGAAGCTTTGCGCTCTTCAGCAGTGGCTTGTCGTACAATCGTACGAGGGTTCGCTCTCGCAAAAGAGGAACCAGCAATCATAGACAGAATCGTTTGCTGGTTTGGATTTAGGGCGCTGGATCCCAATAGATATCGGATAGCGCCTGAGAGGTTGGTTTCGTTATTTCCTTGGAATAGCTCTTTAAAGCTGATCCGGCCGTCAGGCTGCAGACCGTCACCAGGGCTCCGAGGAGTATTATCCACACCGGTATCTTGTACCACCGGCGTGGATTGGGTTTGTTCAGTTTGACCTTGCTCAGATCTCTGTGGTGTCGGGGCATCTTGGGTCGCCTCGTTTTGTTCAGGGACTGCCGGCACTTCCACTTCTTGGAGACGCTCGCCTTGATAGGTTTCTGGGAACTGCTCGAGCAACACATTATAAGCGCGGATCCCAGTATTGAGATCTTCGGCAATGGCAGCATAAGTTCGGAGAGAATTTTGAGAAGGGGCGTATACATAAATTGATCCCTTTCCCGGACGAAATTCACCAGTCTTTTGGCTTAAAGAGTCAAAAGTGCGATCTGTTTTTTTAACGGTCGGGTTGGCTACAGAAAATTCATAACTTTCAGTTGCCGCGGCATACTTGTTTTGCTGGTGTTGGATCAGTTTCCGGAGATCTGTCAGAACGTCTTTAGCGTCGACTTGCGCACCAGACGTGTCACGTACAACTGTGGATCCTTCACGGCCGTTCCGAATAGCACCGCGGATAAGCTGAGAAACCATATCGTTGAATGATGCAATCTCACCGAACTTGGCTGTCTTACTCTGAAAGAGCGTCTCACGACGTGCGCCGGCACGATCGTTCTTACGATTGCCTTGTACGGGACCCAAACGATCAGAGTGCTCAGGTGCCTGAATAGCTTCAACAACGGCCACCGCTTTCAGAGAATCCTCTGACATACCGGCTTTAGTCTCTTCAGTGATACGAGCAGGATCTACGCCCACTGGGTTCATCACAACTTCTTTGACGGAACCAATAGGACGAACCTCTCCGCCGGCGGCTACTGATTTAACAGATGCAGCATTGAGAGTTTCAGACGTCTTCCGGATTGTCTCAGCGAGAACTGGTTGCTCATCCATATGAGATGTGAACTCATCAGCCCGGGCTTTAGCACGTGCTTCAACCGCTGCGTCTTCTTCAGGAGTACGTTGTGTAGTTGGTGTGGATGTCCCAAGAATACTTTCCAGATACGCTCTACCGCCTTCTGGATCATTATTGAGTATAAACGAATTATATTGAGCTTGCTGCTCGCGAGTAAGCCCTACTGCGTCACCAGCACCCGTATTAATACGACCACTTTCTTCGAATTGAATATCATCGATCGGAGATGTTTGTGTTTCTTCTTGAGCTTGTTGCTGGGCATCCAGACCCAGGAACTCAAAAGCTCCATGATATCCAGACAAGAGATCTGCTTGTTCCTGATAATACTCAGCCAGGGCAATACCTGCTTCGCTCTCAGGATCATAGGTATTCCGAGAGATAGCTTCTTGAAGGTTCTGAAGCGTCTTCACCCGATCGCCGTCGACGATCTCTTTCTTAAATGGTTTGGTCTTTTGCTTCTCTTCTGGGGTCAGCCCTTCCAGGAACTGGATTTCATCACCCAGAATGTCCCGTACCCGTTCGATCTGGGCTCGGGCCTCAGGAGCAATCTCTGCTTTAGGGTCGTCTAATGCTTTAATAAGATCTGCAACCTGCTTACCTTCTTCAACCATTGGACCATAGGTTTCTTCCAATGTGACACGCTCTTTGGCGATGAGACGATTACGTTTCAGCTCATTTAGATTTTTACCAATGGTAACGCCCGTTTTAAGAGAAACGTCCGCTACAACCTCAGCCCAAGCCTTCGGGAAAGAAGGTGCGCTAATGACGGCCGTAGCACCCAGACCACCGATGGCGCCTTCAGTGGCTGCCTGACCGACGTCGTCTGAAAGCTGTACACTTGAGTCTGCATTGTCCCGAAGAGCGATGTTTTGGAAAGCTTGCGCTGTGGCGTTCTGTGCTGCTTCTTCAACAGTTTGGCCGGCCACGTCTTCGCCTATAGCTTTAAGGCTCCGAACCCCTCGAGTGAATGCCCCGCCCTCAAAGCCGGCAAATGGTGTTGAAATACCAGCTGCCACAAGCGTGGTGCTGAGCTGAGCTTCCATCGCAGCAATACGAGATACTTCTTCTCGGGCTTTCTCGTGAGACATACCGCCTTCACGAAGAGCTCGATAGTCGTCTGAATCCTTGAGAAGGGTTTCTTCATCTAACTCCAGAACAGCACGGCGTGTCTCACCGTAGGCACCTGAACCTTCAAGAGCACCGACAGTTGCTGCAGTGACAGCGGTTTCAATGACTTCTTTACCGACGCCCTTAATACCTACTCTTTCAAGAAGAGCTGTAGCCAGACCACGTGCGCCACCAGCCGCTGCAAGCGACGGGATCATGGAACCAAGACCTTCAGCTGCTACGTCTGCCGCGGCGGATGGGTTATCCTTATAAGAGTCGGCTGAAATAATTGCGTCTCGGCCGATGCGACGGAACTGCTCACGCAGCGACTTGTCTGAATTCTCAAACTGGAGGGCGCTATCTTTAAGACGGGCTTCTGCTGTTTGGGCTTGGCCGGCACGGAGTTCATTGATGCGTTCGCCTTTACCCTTTGCAATGAAATCAGCAACAGCGGCACCACCATCAGAGATTACATCATCAAGACGCCCTGGTTCTATATCCAAACCTGCAGCGTCCCCAAGCGCCCGCGCTCCTTCTCGGGCGGCTTCGCCACCCGGAAAAGCGCGAGCACCAAAGGCCAAAGTATCAGCTGAAATACGAACAGCAGCGGAACCAGCTCCTGCCAGAGAGTCAGTAGTTTTTTCTCTTAATGTACGAGTATCTTGGCGATTAACTGCTCGCTGGGATTCATTGGCTGTTTGGTCAGGCGATTCAAAGAAACGAGCCCGCTCGGCTTCAAGACCATATTTAAGAGCAAACTGCCCAGGTGGCAGCGTTTGCTTATCAATCTCCAATTGCTCATTGGGTCCTACCTCGGGACCCCCGGGACGAAGTCGATCAAAAAGACCCTCGCCAATTCCAACAAGACCCTGTCCAACATCCACAGCTGCAGCAGTTACAGGATCTCGATCACGGATAGTTTTAGGCTCTTCCGTAATAGTAGATCGACCGATATCGGCTAGTTGCTCTGTGAATTGTGACATGGCCTCGCCTTGTTAGACTATCGGCCTGCACCAGACCGTGTGTTGAATTCAGCTTCTGTGCGTAGGATCCGGGTCGTAAGAGTTGAGATCTCAGCGTTGAGCTTGTTGACCCGATCACTATCCGGATTGTTGCTTTGCTGCAATCGAGCAAGTTCCTGGCGCTTAGAATTGATCTGAGACTGCCAAGTAGCAGCTTGAGTACGATCGCGTTGAATCCGTCGATACTGCTCTTCGACCTGACCCTTGTTAGCAGCAAAAGCTTCAGCTTTTTCAATAAACCGGGAATTATGTAATTCTGGGCTTTGACCGATTAATGTGGTATTATCGATAGAAGCACCAACAATAGCCAGTGTTTGCTCAGGCGTCAGACCTAAACGATCTGCAGTCCCTTTGATGAGCTGCTGCTCACCCTTAGAGATATCATAATCAGGGAACCGACGAGCGACTTCGATACCGATGTCGTCGCTGAAGCCTTTAAACGATTCAGCGAGTTCTTGAGATGTCGCAAAGATATCAAGATCTGGTTCAGACCGAATGATATCATTCACCTTACTGTCAATACCATCAATGACAGCTTGTACCGGTACCTGGCGAGTCTGGTTTGTCTCGAGCTCTGTGCCGAGGAATGCATTCGACAGAGACCGTCCCAAATTAGACAGAGGATCGATCTGACCTGCCGGCGCAGTAGCTGATACATCGTCACGGATACGGTTTGTGAGATCCAGATCAGGACCTGCCTGAATAGCCTGCAGTGCAGAGACTCGTTCTTCGTCTGTCAGGTTCTGATCATCGTTGATCAGATCCAGCTGATTACCCTGAGAAGTACCTTGTACCTGAGCACGTGCTACGGCCGCATCAATGCGATCTCGTGAAGCAAGGTCAGCATCTGAACGCTCAGCAGCTTTGACTGTACGGCCAAAATTGAAGTCACGAGCGCGATTAGCATCTTTGCCAGCTTCCAAGGTTTGGACGTTATTGTCTTCAGTGAAGCGAGAACTCTCACCGGTGTCCCGGTCTTCAAAGCCTGCGCGTAAGCGTTCGTTCACAAAGTCAGCACCGAATGTGCCTGAGGCGTTTGCGACAATAGAATCAGCAAGTCCCTGAGCTTCTTCGTTTCTACCCTGCAAGCGCAAATTCGTCATACGAGCAAGGTCATTGCCGTATTCCAATTGGAAACGATTACCTAGTTCTTCCTGATCGAGTTCATTGTTGGCGCCACGGAGCAAGACATCATTTTTGTCGGCGACAGCACGGTCAGAACGATTAGAAAGAATACGCGAACGAGCGTTATTGATTACGTCTGCAGAACCAGGAACAACGACAGCGCTGCCAACATCACCACCAGGAAGCAAACCAAGCGAACCAGCAATCTGATTAAGTTCAGTTTCGTCTGTGGTATTGGCAGCCGCAAGTTTTAAAATCTCCAGTCCACGGGCGTTCTTACGCTCGGTCTCAGCATCAAGCCTTGCTTGCCGGCGATCGCCCAATCCTGTGATTTTCTGACCCAAGTTGTCAAGCCCTGCTCCAATGGAGAGGGCTGCACGGGACACTGAAGCTGATCCGTTTCCTACGGATGGAAGTCCAACTGGTTGGTAGTATAAAGCCATCGCTTACCCGATCCGTTTAAAGTCCAGGGAGTTCGCTGAGATGCCTGCTTCAGTAGTTGATGCGCTGTCGCCTTGGGTATAGCCGCGGGCACGTCGAATGTCTGCAAGTCGAGTATTATACGACTTAACTGTGTTTTCCAGGTTTGCATTAGCAAACCCTGTCTGAGTGGCCAATTCTTTCTTGGCCATCTTATTCGCTTGGAAGCCGAGATAGATAGATGCCAGATCTCCCAGGATTGAGACACCAGAACCAAAATCACCCAGATACTGAGAAAGCTTTGACTGAGGAGCTGCTCCACCGATGCCTGCTGCACCAAGGGCTTCACCAACATCTACGCCTGGCACTTGAGGACCTGTACCCTCTCCGACTCCAAAGGCACGAAGTGCGCCGCCTAAACCTGGACTACTTAAAGGGGTTGAACCAAATGAAGCCAGGGAACCTGAGCTCACTGGAGCAACTGCTGGGACCCCAAGATTTTCCATACTGAAACCAGACATTAGAGATCCTTTCCGCGGCAGTACGAATCTTTACGCAGGATTACCCCTTAAATCAGGGTAAAGTCAATGCAGCGTCGACAAAGTCAGTTACCATAGAATGGCTCAAATCAATGAGATCCCCACCAGATAGTAGGGTCCGATCGAGGAAATCCTGAGGAGTTTCACCAAAGAATGTGGCCCGGGTCCAGTTTTGGCCCATTTGATTCCATTCATTTATTGGAGAAGTAAAGTCAGTTAGCATGGTCGGATTAATGATTCCGCTACTATCGAGCCCAGCCATGAGCTCCTCCAGGCGTTTCATTTCTGACTCATATTCCTCGAGGACCTCGCCTGCTCTCTCAAGAGTTTCCTGGAGCTGCTCTTGTTGGATCACACCCACCAGATCTGTGGCTGCATTGGTCATCAAGGAGAGCTTGTCTAGCGCTGCCATATTGCCCCAGTTGATGCCCTGAGCGACATTGTCAAAGCTGAACCCATTAGGTCCGGAACCAAGAATAAGAATCGCAGCTGTTACGGCCGTAAGGATCTTACCGATCTTTTCTCCGAAAAGCTCTCCGCCGGCAACGTCCACCAGCTGGAGAATAATCATTGCTGCAATAGCATTTGCTGCTGCGCCCACAGCCACGGCCAAAAGACCTGAAAAACCAAGGGCGGCGCCTACAGCTGCCGCGGAACCAAGAACACCAGCACCTGCAGCAGCGGCCGCGGGAGTACCTGCACCGGCTGTGACCACGGTCACTACGGCTACGACAACTACAACGATTACAGCCAGAATGAATGAGAAGATTCCGGTCTGATACCATTTCTTCTTTACGACCTGATATGAATTAAAGACCATCAAATAGGATTCACGAGCTACGTCCGTAGCTTTGATGCCCCCTAGTCGTTTGAGGGTTGGCTCATGTAAGGGAATGATAAAGCCACTGTCGTCGCTATCAGCCATGGCTTCTGCCGCGGAGATATCCACTGACTTGCCTGAATAGATTAAGTTTTTGTGGAGAAGCCCATCGACACGGATCTCAGAATACTGGGTCCTCGAGATTTGCTTACGAATCATCAAGCCAGTGGCTGAATTGACCCGGGTCTCGATGCCCCCAGAAAATGAGAAATCAATCTGATTATCGATCTGGTATCCATCACCGACCGTGACATCGCCTACTTTGGCGTCGGGGGTAATCAGTCCGTTCTTGGTTGTCTCATCAATATCAGCCCAGGTAATCTTCATATCGAGCACACCAAAGGCGCTCGTAGGGAGGGTCAGATGAACTTCTTCTACACGGGGACCTGTGCCAGTAGTGGCAGGATTGACCCCATCTAACCGTCCAGCATTGCCCACTGCGTTGAAAGCTGCAGCGTTGACTTGCTCCGTACCTTCGACGAATCGCTCGTGGTACCCCAACGTGTCATTGGCAGTAGCCCAAGAATCGAACGTTCCACTTGGAAGAGTCTGACGCTCAGCAAGAAGCTTGAAAAATTCATAGATGTACGCCTTTTCTGCTTTATCGCTTGTGTTCAGACAAACACCAAAAACCAGGTAAGCGTAATCAATATCGCCGATATCGTCGTTGTCATTGACCTCGTCGATAGCATCTTGCATCTCAGAGCCCATAGCCTTTTTCCAGGCTTCACGGATATCGTCTTCATGAGCGAGGGCGGGAGAGCCAGGATCAAACACAGATGTGTTATCGATACGAATCGGGAGAAAGGGATAGAACTCCCGAACACTGGATCCAGAGCTCACCTGGATTTTTCTGTTGTCCAGAGCAGCATTGCCAGATCCCAGCACATAAATGAAGACCTTGGTGGGTGATGTTACACCACCATTAGTAACTGTGTAGTACGCAATAAGAACATCGATAGACGAATTGTAGCCTGGGATGTTGATCGTCGTAGACGTCATATCCGGCCACTGAATATAGATGTCATCTGTAACTGGATCAGCGTCTGCAGCCCAATCTTCGGTAGCTCTAGCTGGCACAGTGTCATAGATGTACCGCTCAGCATAATAGGATTCATCAGCATTATCGATTAATGTGTGGATAATATTGATTGTGTTGGCTGCATCCCCGCCGAACTCTGAGCTCAAGATCTCCGCGGCAACTGCGACATCGTCGATCGTCTCAGTGTAATTGATGGCAGCCCGGGGCATACCAGCATCTAGGTTATTGGTTGCCCATCTGAAAAAGCTCTTCTGAATTCCTCGAGGGCCATTCTGGATCCCAGCCTGGATTGCTTCCGCATAAGACGCATTAGGATTACTGGACAACGCTACGCCGGCGATAGTCTCTCTAATGAAGTCTGCACGATCATTGCCGTCATCGACCACTTTATAGACGGTCGACGAGACATAGATTTTCTTCTTGGTTCCAAAGAGGCTCATGTCGCCTCCTTATACGGTTCCGAGGCTCAAGTCAGTCTTAAGGCTACCAAGGACCTCATCGATTTCATTGTTAGTAAACTGCGTTGGAGCCAAGAGACCCTCATCGAGAGACTTCTGAGTGATCCAACCATCGACCCAGAACTTGGCAGCCTTGTATCGTGCGTCTTTGACGTAAGAAGAGATCTGCTCGGTATAGAGATCTTTCTGCTTACCAATGGCACCGGCCACAGCTGTGGCGTTGTCTGACCGTGTGTCGAGCGTTTGAGCACGCTGAACTTCATACTGCTCTGAGAGCACGTTCTTCTGTGCCGGCAGGATGTCTGTGTGCTGGTACGTCTTGATATTGACGTCCTGGGTGAGGAGATTGTTCTGGCTCACCATCAAGACATCTACCTCATAGTTCAGCTTATTAAACTGTTCTGTGAGGATATTATCGATTGTGTAGGTAAGCTGCCTCTTCTCCTCAGGGAGGATGTTGGCCAGCTGGTAATCCAGAATAAGCTTCTCAGCATTGACGCTGGCAGCTTGGTTTGTAGTCAGAGTGACTTGCTGCTCGATGTTTGAGTAAGAGATATCCTGCACAGCAATCTGCATCTTGGTCAGAGCATACTGGGCTTTCATGTTCTCAGACTCGGCAAGTGAGCTAATCACAGCGTATTTAGCGGTTACGGCATTAGCCCGGGCAATCAGAGCTTGGTGCTCCGCAGCTCGACCCTGCATCTGCAAGAGAGCATTCTGATACTGGGTTGTGCTCGCTTGAAGGGTGTACTGCACAGCGTTACCCAATGCAGCAGCTGAGACAGCTTGATAAACTTCAGCGTATTCACGACCAGTAATCCGGCCATTGTCGAACTCTTCAATCAAGTGAGCTCTCATCGATGTCATGATCTTATCAAAGACACCGGCGCCTCCCACAGTTGTGTCAGTCAGATTGTCGACTGTTAGTGCTGCAGGGGCTGTATAGAGAATGCCGGACTGTGCCGGCAGATCAAAAGACGTATCAGTGATATCGTCTGTGAGCGTCGGAAAGGTGATGCCGGCGATCAGCGCATTAAAGGCTGTAATTGCTTCAGTAGCTGGTTCGTTCGGCATCACGCTCTCCTAGAGATTAGCCAACTCCGACCATTCCCACATTGGCCTCACCGCGAGCACCCTGCATGTTTGCAAGTTGCTGCAGCTCATCCGCTGTAAGAGGTCGCAGTTCATTGATTGTGAATTCTGGCGCCTGGCGGTGCTCAACACGCTCGGTACCATCTGGATTTTTCCGAGACTTGGTCTGAACGTACTTCTTCTGGCGAAGCATATTCACCAAGATCCGCGGCACGTGATAGCCATTTTCGGTGACTTCCCCGTAGGGGACGTATTTCCGGACAACACCAAGATATTTGTTCTGAACGGAGAAGATCTCACCGTGGAGATCGTTCTTGTCAGGATTGTTGTTGTAGATCTGGCAGCGAACCAGGGCCATCTCAGTGTGCATCTGACGAGCGCGGATAATCATTTTCCGCTTACGCTCAGGTTGGCGCATAAGATCATCAGTGGTCATTGCCAGCATCACAGAAAGAGGCGGCAGCTTATTGCGCTGAGATGGGGATGGACGTCGGGCCACCGGTGTAGCGGCAGGCTCTCCTTGGAGAGCAATATCGCTTTCAGGTTGCTCTGGCTGTTTAGCTGATTCGAGAGCTTCAATGTGCTCGTCGATTTTCGCTTTCAGAGTGTCCACATTGATGTTGTTCGAATGCTTGATACCCAGAGCTTTCGCCCGCTCTTTCAAAGAATCAAGCTCAGACGGTCCATCCAAAAGGGGATCGTGATCTTCAGGCAGCGTGCTAGGCTCTACAACAGGTTTTTCGCCCTGATCACCAGCAAGTTCTACTGGATCTTGGGCGGGCGTTGCGATTTCGTCGTTTGGGACCTCAGTCAGGCCGTCGTCGTTTGTATCACTCATAATAATCTTCCTTGGGCTTCTTGGGTCAGTTATTGATCAGGGTGTTGGCCGGGCAACCCAAGATACCCGGCCAACTGATGCTTCCCTGATCTCCCAAAAAGGGTCGCACCATTCGGTTAGATGACCGCTAGGGTCTTAACCAGTGCGAGACGCTCCGGACGGAGGATCATTGTTCCATACCACCATTTGATGGAGTGGAAGCCGATCTCACCGTAAGGGTTCGTCCGATCAGCAACTTCTTTACCAGGCTTCTTGTGGATCATTTTCCACTTGACGCCCTTACCGCCGGTTTGGAAACCGATGGTTGTGAAGGAGCCTTTACCAATCACAAGCATCGGATAGATGTTGTAATTGTGTCCGCCGTTGTCGCGGTAGCCTGGGTTTGTGGTAACAGACGCACCAGCGCCTTCCCAGTGCTGCATCTCAGGGACAACGATAATGCGGAACTGAGCAACAGTACCGATTTCGCCATTCATGAGAGTCGCGGCTGCGCCATACTGGTGAGCATGGACAAAGGCCGGGTTCGAGAAGCTATCGGTCATTTCTTCCAGCGTTTGCTGGAGTTCGTTACCAATATACATCGCGCGGCCACCACGGACGGTACGTGTATCAATCATCCGAGAACCAGTGATGATATCCGTCTCACGAGGAGTACGGTTGTCATCTAGGGTCAAAGACAAGTTGAACAGGTCCTGGTAGCTGACTTCAGCTGGATCGGCAGATTCGCCGTCCACAGTTGCGTCTGATACAGCGTCACCGGCATAGACAACGACGCCAGCGCCGTTGAGCAGGTCAAGCTGCAGAGCCGCTTCCGAAATCTGCACAGCACCGTTAATCAATTCACGGTTCATGTGCATCATCAGTTCGCTGTCGGAATCGAAATCCATTGCGTCCTGAGAATATTCGGTGAAGAAGCCGAGCTTCGAGATGGAACCTTCACGAACGATACGTGTAAAACCAACACGGTTCACACGGCCGCCGGTCTCAGAGAGAACAGGCAGTTTCGAAGTGATGGTACCAACGTCTTTCGAGGAACCATAAAGGTTACCAGAACCTTGAAGCACAGTCAGTGTGTTCGGAGCAGATGCATTTGCAACAGCGGTTTGAACCGCAGCAGCTTCAACGTCTGTACCGGCAACCAGTTCATCTTTAGTCAGAGTGATGACCCAAGGGCCTGCACCTGACTTAGACGCAACAGCGGCTTCGATGGCGTTGACCGCGGCGAGGAACGTGTCAGCGTTTCCTTCCACTGCAAAAGAATAAGTCACGTAATCGAAATTCACGAAATACTCAGTTGAGAGGATAGCGGCGCCAGCAGCGTCGATACCTTGGTCGTTCACGTTGCGATCGTCGAGCAGCGGAATGTAGTGATACACTTTGATCCGCTTACCGAAGTGCTTCGGCATTGCTGTGACGTCTGCGAGAGGCATAAAATACATCTCGCGGCGAGCATCGATGAGAGCTTTCTTTTGCCAGTAAAACTCATGCATCTGGCCTCCACCGATCGTTGAATCAGTGGACGGCGGGTTGTTATACAGGTGAGCAGCGTCAGCCATTGTAAAACTTCCTCTTTATGCGCAACTCTAGCCGAGCAGTTTTTCTTCCAGTTTGGCGAAGTCCTCATCTGACATGTCCATAACGGACGCATCGACTTTGGGCTGGACAGCTGGTGCTTGTTTCACCGGTGCTACTCCTGAAGGGTCACCACCTGCGGCGGCTTTCTTCTTTGCAGCTGCTGTTTCGATAACCTTCGATTCTGCTGGCGTGGTTGCTGTTTCCGTTGAGGGTGAGCTCGTAGACTCGGACCCAGTGCTAAAAGCGCCACTTTTCTCCAAATCGGATCCTACTTGGTAGTAGGCGTCCAGCCAGGATACGTTGTTGGCCAGTGTTCCCAGAGTTTGTCGTCGGTTCACCTCAGAAGTAATCTGGTCATAGACCCCAGAGTCCTTTTGGCGAACGAGGATAGGAAGGATCTCAGGATCCTCGACAAGCCTGTTCCTACTGTCATCGTCCCAATCCTTTTGGATTGTTCTCAAGATCGCATCACCGTTCGGGGTCCCTTGGACTGTACCGATGTTCTCGGTTAATGCGACGTCCTTGTCACTCACCAGGTGGTTCGTGGGACGATATTCTTTGTCTGCGCTACGAGCTGCATCCGTATTTTCTATGTCGTACGGTTCCAACTTCGCATCGCGAACAAGTTTCTTAATAGCATCAACTTTCCCGTTTGCGCAATCAATAAGAAAGTTTAGCTGATTATTATCGATTTTGTTGTGATCCAGAGTTTGCTGAATAGCGAGTGCTGGACGGACTTTTTGCTGGTATTTAACAAAACCGGCGCCCATCTGCATCAGCCGTACAGCTTCCTCAGGGGTCTCAACTTGAATGTCTTTGCCATTGGCTTTAAAACCAGAGAAGACAGCGTCGTATATTTCAGCCTTTTTATCGGCCGTTATTGGCTCATCAGAACCAGCAGGAGCAGGTGCTTTGTCCTTATCCTTGTCTGGCTCGCCGCCTTCTGCTTTGGCTTCAGGCTTAGGTTCATCCCCGGGAGTTTCCGAAGGCTGCGTTACTTCCTTCTTTGGATCCTCAACCGGGGCAGCCCCCTTCTCCCTACCTTCCGGAGGTTCAGTTCCTTCAGGGGTTTCGGACGGAGTAGGGGGCTGTTCCATCTTTTCGAAGTCTTCGTCAGACATCGATAAGAGATCTTCAGGCGCAGGGGCTTGATTATCTTCTGTGGGTTGGACTTCTTGTTCACCGCCGTCGCCGCCTTCCTTGCCGGCTTCGCCGGCAGGTGGCGTCTCGGCTGGCGGGGTTTCACCAGCTGGGTCGGTTACAACTTCATCTTCGGGGTCTTTGACGGCTGGATCGGCCATTAGCTATCCTCCGCCTGCATGTCTTCATGGATCTCATCCATGGTTTCTTTCAGTTCTTCGATCTGCTGTTCAGCAATGTTGCCCATCACCATGATCGTAGAGAGATAGCGCTTAAACGCGCCGGGGCCGTAGAGGTCGGCTTCCAGGAATGCTTTCTTGTCCGCGGGGAGATTGGGGTCATCCCGGAGTAGAAGCATCCGAGACGCTTCGTCTTTGAAATACTCTTCTTCAACAATACGCTGGAAATCGGCATTATTACTGAGACGTTTCAAAACATCACGCCGATCGACGTGTTGCTGGAGATCTTCAATATTAACTTCGATCTCTTGGATTTCAGATTCGGACATAGTGGGAGTTCCTACTTTCTTGGGTTAGTTGGCTAATAGTCGGGATTAATGATTTAATCTGATTACACTGTCAACGGTACAGGTTGAGCTGGTTGACGATTTTTCGCATCATCCATTCTCTTGGAAAGTTCACCAAATCCAAAAGCAGCTTCAATATCAGGCTCAGTTTCGCCTTCTTTTTTTGGCGACGTAAGAGCTTTGGTGATCTGTAGATCCTGGTTCCCGCGGGCTTGACCAGCCTGCCTTTCCATATCCCGAGAGTGTGTAATACCGGCAGCGTCGTTCTCTGTCTCGAGATCGATCGAATCAGCTTCTGCCATAATCTTCTCAGTTTCGGCATTCGTTTTGGCTGTCTTGGCTCGTGTAAGTGCAATCTCATGTTCGAGTTCAGCAACTTCGAGCTCTTTCTTCTTCTGCTCGACTGGGTCGGGCTGAGGTTCATATTCTTTGATCTGCTGCTCAAGCTCAGGCATTTTCTGGAGCTTGGCAATTTTACCGAGAATCAGTTTTTGCATCTCAAGATCCAAATTAGGACCCATAGTCTGAAGCATGAAGCCAAGCTGTTGTGCTTTTCGCTGGTCAATCTCAGGAGTCGAAATGTCGACAATCATGTCGAACTGACCCTGGATCTCATCGCGGCGAATAGGAACGAACTTGGAATTGGTAACTCGTACGATCTCTTTATCAGACAGGAATACCTGATTCATAGAAACGAACTTAATACCGACTTTCTTGAAAGCCTCGGCCAAACGACGAAGGATATCCATCTCACGCTTGGCTGTCGCATCAACCAGACCTTCGATGCCGGCCGCTACTTTACCAAAGTTTTCGCCAGATAGACCGCCCGAAAAGGCTTTAATGCCAGAGAGGGCCTCGGCATCGTTATTCTGTAGATTTAGGAGTTCGAGAGCTGAGCGAGGAATCTCCGGGTACTTGTGCTCCATAAGGCCCTGGCTAGGATGAGCTGAAGGATTGAACTCATAGTCTTCCCCATTTTGGAAACGGCGCCGGTTAGTAATATCCAGCATGCCTTTGGCGATGCCCTGCTGGCTATTCGCTGATCGACCCATTAAATCGATCATCCCGCGGGTAAGGGCTCCTGCGATAGCTTGGTTGTCTGAAAGCATCTCAGCGTCAGGCTCACCATAAACTGAACGTTTGCGGGGCGAATAGGATTCAAAAATAAATGGGATCTTTTTGTCCGGATAAGGATTCTCTTCCAGACGGATCATTTGATCGTTGATCCAGGTAGCAACGATAGGAACCAGTTCACCGGTACCGTGGACGTCGTAAAAACCCCAATACTCATAGGCGATAATGCGTTTACGCAACTCATCATCAAAATTGAAGTCCTGAGGGGTTTCCGTGCCGTGCTCTGTATCCGCCACGTGTTCGGCGTTGGCATAGTTCACGGAACCAAGATTCTTATAGCGTTTGTCCTTCATCAACTCCGCTTTGGAGGTTTCAAACGAGTAGATGAGGAAGTTAGCTTTCTCCGGATCATTACCGCAGGAAGGATCAATATATACGTTGCGATAATCAACCACATCCAGAGTAGGTTCGTTATAGATAATCTTCTCTTCCTGGACGGTTTCAGTCCGACCAGTGGGAACTGCCCATGCCGTGATTCCGTTTTCTTCGCTGTAGCTGATGCTGTCTTGGAGCTCTTGGGGGAGTTGCTCATAACGAGAAGGATCCGTATCGCGAATCTCGAGGGCCTGTTGAAGAAAAGCTTCTTCCTGGGAGCCTTCGAAGACCTGGACATAGTCGTAAACTGGACGTTCAACGTTGACCATCTCGGTAAGACGTCTCCAGCCCGGGCGCATGATAAGAGTGCCTTCGTCAACGAAAACACGCACAGCTTCAGCAATGAATCGTGGTAGATCCAGTTTGGTTCTCATCTGCCAGTTGATAAGAATCGCATTCTGAGAGGCTGCCGGCGCATCTTCAAAAGTGCGCGGATGAACATCAAAGATATTCTCTGAACTCAGGAAAGGCTCACTTAGAGCTGAGTAGCGCCATTCAGCCTGACGGCGAACGATCTTAGGACGAATAGTCGATCGGCCGCGGCGCTTAGGGATATGTTGACCACCGTCTCGAGCCAAGTCCCACTTTTCAACTTCTGAAACGTGCTTGTCCCGGAATGGTTTAGCATTTTCGAGATCTTTTTTCAGGAGGCGTACGTGCGGTTCGTTCTGCCACGGAGTCAACTTAATGAGGGTGCCCTGCCCATTTTTCTTGCTATCTTGAAGCTCTTTCGCGGAAACGCGCTTAACCTCATCAATGCTCAAAGGATCCTTACCAACTAAACGGGCATCGTCGTCTGCCAAGTTCATCACGTCTTCAGCCATTTGGATCCTCGAAACTCGTATTAGTCGGTACTAGTATCGAATTCTTCGATAATAGCAAATTCCTGATTAGGAAACTCTGAACTTGGGAAGAGCTCCTGAAACAGGGAATCTGTAATGGGTTTGTAGGTCTGATGTCCAGCAGGGACGTATAGTTGGTGCTCGTCGGGAAGTTCAGCTGGTGTTCTATGCGCCATACTGAACTCCCATACAAAAAGGCAGGCCCTCGCAAGAACCTGCCTCTTAACTGATTTATCGACTATTGTCGATTATTAACTCTGCAGACGATCTTTGATCGAATCAAGGATATCGCCACGAGTTTGGATCTTGGTGATCTCATCGCGGAAGTCGTTGCCAGTCAGGCCGCCGCGGGCTTTCATAGCTTCGAGGTCTTCAATGACGCCATTCAACTCGTTGACCAGTTCGGCATAACCTTCGGCGCCGAACTTGGCCCCAGAGAGTGCTTTACCAATCACATCAGTTGCGATGTCGACGTATTTACCGTTGTCACCCAGCATGGGTTTGACGGATTGCAGAAGATTCAGGGCGACTTCTGCTTTCGAGAGTACAGACAAGATGTCCATGATACTGTTCCTTAATAGGGGGTTTAGGCAGAGACGGGCTTAGTTGACGAGCTCGCCGGCGGTTTCGATGAAGTCTTCTACATCATCTCGAATCGGGCCGAATGCTTCGGCCAGATCACCTGCAGAGCTTGCGGCAATAACCAACCACTCTGATGGGGCATCAGGACCCAGGGCCTTAATGCGAGCGTCAACGTCAGCATATTCTGCGCCGATACGGGCGGCAGCTGTGACGGCAGGTCTGAGAACTTGCTCAGACGTAATAAGCTGAACGCAAACAGGTGCTTCAGGTTCATCAGGCTGAACGGTGTCACAGACACTGATGACGGTGTCTTGCGCGGCGCCAAACGTGAGAACAGTCGCATATGCTTTTTCGGCGTTTGTTTCCAAATCAGCGTATGGATTCGGCAGCGGCTGAAGCCCAAGAGAGGTGCAGCCCGAAATGCCGAGAGCCACGAGCGAAAAGATTAGTGCAGCGTATTTCCGTAGAAAGTCCATTGGAAGATCTCCTTATGCGGCTAACTCGTATTTGGCGAGCCAATCTGCCACGTCAAAACTGGGACAAGCTTTATTCGCCCCGGTGTCGCGGTGTCCCATGACCCGCGCATTAGGGTAACGCTGTTTCAAGGAGACAACTAGTGCCCCCAAGGCAGCCATTTGTGATTCGGTGAAATTAGCTTCAGGGGTTTTACCGTCTTCGGCCACCCCACCAACAAGACAGATCCCAATTGAGTTGGTGTTCCATCCGAAGGCGTGTGCTCCAATATCATCTTCGACAAAGCCATCATCATCAAGATCACGTCCAAGCTCGGTTTTACCAGAGCGCACAATTACATAAGCATAACCGATATCAGACCATCCTCGTCCTTGGGGTTTAGGATCTGTATGCCATTTACGTATGATCTTCGTATTTACATAAAGAGATGGTCGGGTTGCGCTGCTGTGGATGATGATCTCGTCGATTTGTCGATCATTCTGCCAATTGAGATTATCAGTCATAACGGTACCTTCCACTAGATCTTCTTCAGAAACTGTAGGCTCCGGGATTGCCGGTACTTTATTCAAGCGCAAAAGACTTACAATCCACTGCCACATGTTGGTACCCTTATTCCGGTTTAATTGGCTCCATAACTAAATCTGGGGCTTGTGTCGATTTATTCTCGTTATCTCGTTTAAGGCGAGCTTCGGCGAGAACCTGTTGTTCCCATTCTTTCTCGTCAGGATCTTTACTCTTAGCCATGGCTTGGGCTCTTTGAACCAAAGCATTACGCTTATCGATCGTAGAGAATGTCTGGACGCGGTAGGCATCGAACATAGTTCTGAAGTTGCCAACGAGAAGGCCGCGTTTCTGGCCTTCTTCGCCTTTGGTACCATAGGCATCAACGAGAAGCATCAAAGCCTGGTCAAGAGTCAAATTGTCTTTGCCAGGCTCTGGGTGTTGAACCATCGCACGTTCAAAAGTGCGTTGGATATTATGTTCGAGGGTTTGAATTCGGTGAACGTACGCCACCAAAGGATCTAGTTCAGGCATTGGGAGATCTTTCCTGGTTTAGTTTAAGCTTGGGGAGTCGGCTGAGGTGTTGGAGTCGCGGCATCACCTGTTTGCTTTTCCTGTAGAGCTTTGAGCTGTTCAGAGATTTTCTTGAACGTAGCACAAGACTGATACACGCCTCGACCAGCGCCTTCAGCGGCAGTGTGTTGCAAAACACTTCTTTCCGGGTTCAAGATTTCAATCAGCTTCTCGATATGCGGGAGAGCTGCTTCAATCTTTGAGTTTGAGCGTTCTTGGATTGCAGCAAGAATTTCAGCATCGCTTGCAGTAGCCAGATCAGACATTTCAATAATCCTCGGTTTGAAACTTAGAATACGCAATTGGCCCAGATGGACCCATTAAGTCAAGATCAGGAACCAAGATAAGTTGCAAGAGCGGCATCGGCAGCTATCCGGTTTGCCGCGACAGCAATGTTGTCTTTTGCGGTTCGTGCTGCAGCATATTCAGTTTCTCGACGAACACTAATTGCCTGAGCAAATGCTCTGAGCTCTGCAGCAGTCAAAGAAACTACAGTGTTTGTTGCAGTAATCCAATTGATACTCCAACTAGCATTACCGCCTAAAACCTCAAATGCACCAAGCGTTGCGGCTTCAGCAATATTCTTTTGAGCCGTCAGGTCCCCATCCAACGTAATCGCCCCGACAGTTATGTCCGCTACAAGACGCAGATCTCTTTCACTGTCGACAGTTTTTTTGAGTTGGTCCGCATACGTGGATTGGAAAATTACATCGATCTGTCTCGAGAAAGGGTTTTTTCCATTCTCTTCAATGCAGATATATTGGCTTCCCTCCTGGGGAAACACAATTGTAATGTTCCCGCCTGATTCGACATGTTCGACCATATCAGCGGTTTTGATTGTCAGACCCGCCGGAGCTGAAAGTGTCACGGATCCAGCGTTATCTGTATAAATTTCTGCATCTAGTAGATTTGAGCTGTCGTCTAAGGCATTGATCCAGCGTGTTGGCCAAACTGGTAACGTACTCGAATCAGGCACATCCTGGAGATACTTCACGTAATGAGGAACTTCGCGCCAATAGCCACCTGCCGGCACATTGGCATCAAAATGACGCATTGGCCCATCCATGATTTTCACTGGATTATGGTTACTATCAAACAAAGCAACTCGCATTAGCGTTTAATCTCCTCAATCGCCAATTGGGTAGCTACTACGCTTACACCGCTGACATTACCGCCATCTGATACGTTCATATCAATTGCCCAAGTAGCGCTACCGGCTGCAGTTCCAGGAATGGTAATCGAAACAAATTCAGAGTGCAAAAAGAGACCTACTCGATAGAAATGGAAAGATCCAAGAGTTTGAACTACACCATTACGTTTTACTCTGATATTTGGTGCATATTCCCCAGAAGTGGTTGTTCGAGTATGTTGGACATGAAGATCAATCCGAATGTCTGAAGCAGCAATGGCTTTGTTGTAAGCAACGCTCTCGATTTCAGTGTACGCCTGAACCGCACTGATTGGTCGATTTGAAGTATCATTTGTAACTAGGCGCTCAGTAATAGCGTCGTTGCCTACTTGAGTAGTTGTAACGGTACCGTCGATTAGTACGTTACCGTTTAATTCAATGAGGGAAGCGCTCAGTGTAATTTTGGACGGTGTTGATATACCGTCCTCAAGAGAGATAAACGCACCATTACCGCCACCATCAACGACGATAGCGTAAGTCGCTACTAAATTACCTTCAATATCTGCAATGGCATTGGCATTGGTTGTAATCGAGGCAGTGTTGCCGGCAGCAGTCGCTGAAACAATTGCAATTGAGTTTGCGTTTGCTGTATCAGCAGCTGCCCGGGTATTTTGTTCAATGACAATTGATGCTGTATTTGTAGCAGCAGAAGATACAGCACCATCAGCTGTACTTTGAGCGTTTGAGGCTGCAGTCGCATTTGCTGTGACGCTGGTCTGAAGAGACGCAATCGAAGTGCCCTGACTTGTCTGGGTATTCTGCAAAACCACAATAGCGGCGTTGTTGTCGTTATTGGCTACTTGAAGCACATTAATCGATGAAGCTTGGCTACCCTGCACAGTTTGTAGAGATGTGATCTCAGCTTCGTGGGTATCAGTCGTCGCTGTCAGGGAAGTAAGATCTGAAGCCTGGCTCGAGTTTACAGTCTGGATTGAGATAATATCTGCAGCTCGAGTTGCATCAGAAGCTTCAAGCACCGCAATCCGGGCAATGTCGGTATCATTCTGCAAAACATACGCAGCATATGCAGTACCTAGAGCATCGTGGTCTGTCCGAAGTCCTGCAATGAGGGCATCTGCTGAAGCGATCGATACACCATTAGCGGCGATCAAAGCTTCCCGGGCTACAATCTCAGAATCAAATACGGTTTCAGCGATCGTCTGGGCTTCAGTCGAATCGATAAAATCGTCGATTAATAGGTTTACGGCCGCAAGGGTATCAGTCTCAGATTGCGTAATATCCAAAGCAACTTGATCTTCCAGGGCCTGGAGAAGTGTTGCTGGAGCCATGAGACCCAGCTGAGAAGACACACTGGCAGCGAGAGCACTTGCCGCGGCAGCGGATGCTTCGGCCGTATCAATATCATTTTGAAGAGCGGTCAGAGTAGCCGTGTCTGCTACGCCGGCAGGGCCTGTTGGTCCCCGGGGACCCACAAGAGAAGCCAGCCAGGAAGTGACGTCTCCGACATACCCTTCAGCCACAGCGGTTTCATAGGCATTGGCGCCTTGGAAGATTTGGATATCTTTGAGGATATGATGGTCGACATTCTCATCTTCGAGAAGAGAGAGATTACGATCCAGATTGAAGATTGATTCGAGATAGTAAGAGACATGGGCAATCTGGGGCAGAAGCTGACGCACCTGCTCGAGTTGATCCCATGCGGGTTGCACTCGTTTATCCAGCATCCCCGTCGGGTTGAGGAGTGGACTAGCTGACGGCCTCATTAGACAAACCCATTTCGCTCCAGTTTACTGTTTGACGTGTTCTCGCTTGTCGAGAGCGTGTCACGAAACTCTGCTTCCAAGAGCTTGGCTTCGTATTGCTGGTGGAGCATGGCACTTTTGGTGACATTGGCTTCGCCATTCATTTGGCCGTAAACTTTAGAAGCAATGAGGAGCTCGAGGGGTTTTTCAAGCGCCGGCGGGAGATCTTCAATCAATGTGTCAGTATCTGGATCCGGCGCCGTATCATAATTTACGATCGGGTGCAGGGCCTGGAAGATGACATAGAAATCTTCAGATTGGTGGTTCGCAGTGATCTGCAAGCAATCAAATTGTGGTGTGAACACTGACAATGGTTCTTGGGATTTGTTGAGATATAGCTCCCGGCCGAAGCCATCATATACGTGGAGCACTTTTACAATCCGGCCATCCCAGTTCACGATGCTTGAGTCATCGATGTACAGGACCGGTTGGGCCGATGCCAGATTACTCTGTGCGAATTCGTAGCGCAGGTAATACTGGGTGATCGTCTCTTGGGCATTAATGACGACCTCTTTTTGGGAGAGCAGGAACTTAGTATATAACTCGGTTAGAGCATTATTAATCTGCAATAGGACCTTGGGTAGGTCCGCTGCCAGAATGGTCCCATCGCCGGCAGAAGCCATTTTCAGGTTAGAGAGCTCGCCATAAGCCAATCGTCGAATAAGTTCGCTTGTCAGGATATTGCTCATAATAACCTCGTAAACCAGAATTGTCTCAATAGATGCTATACGACGTATGAGTCAATGCTAGAGGATTCTTCCTGCATATCATCACCGTAAATCGCATCGGTCTGAATTTCGGGAGATTCTTCACTAGGTGCCCAGGCTCCAATTTCAGCGAGCATAGAAATTGTATCAATACAATCGTCTTGCCCTTTGAGACCTGTTCGGGTGGCGAGGGAGAGCTCAGAAACAAACTGCCGCATAATGGGAGCCTCTTTCATTTGAGCGGGAAAAAACATTTTTCCTTGGGTGAACCAAGGAACAGTGAGGTTGAACCGCTGAAGCTTGTTGGCCACTGGTTTGATCCCGGGCCGGCCTTTCTGTGAGGCAAAATTAAACCAAACGTTCCGCTCGAGCTGCTGCTCCTGGAGCCAGTCAATGAAAGCTGACTGTTGTCCGGAAATCTCTACCCCCACGAGCTGTGGTCGATATTGAGATACGAGCCGGAATAGTTCGTTGATGGAAACCGGCATTTTCTGGCGCGCACATACTCCATCGACCCAGAACCAGTCGCGATTCGAGTTGTAGGCCCAAACAGAAATGACTGCGTTGTCCGATGCTTGCTTGTCGGTAGTGGCAAAGTCGGTCGTGATATAGAAGTTGAAGGCGCCTCTACGGGAGAGAAGGGCCTGACGATCGTACCATCGTATTTCTGAGTCCTGTACAAGGCGTTCCTCCTCTGAGCTGATTCGGAGCATAAGCTCCTGCAGAAAGGCTGTCTGCTTTCCTGCTTTTACCGAGTCATTATATTGCTCTACCACATAATCGTATGTGAAGCGATCTTCCCAGGATCCAGCAAACTCTTCTCTTGAGCAGGGGAACTTTTCACATACAGGCCAGACGTTTACGTCCCAGGCACCAGATTCAACAGCCTGATAGAGGATGTCTTTCTTGTTAAAGGGTGTCCCGTTGAAGATGATTTTTCTTCGGGTTGGGTCAAGTGCATAGTCGATGCCCTTGTAGACGGTGTCGTTAATAGCTTCCATGGCTGCTTTTGACCGTGCATCATCGTCCGAAACCAGGTCGTCCAACACGGCAAGCTTAGGTCGTTTACCGAAGATTTTCGTACCACGGATACCGGTGTTATGAGTTCGGATCAGATCTTCGCCTGCAACATACTGATTATCGCCCGCCTCGACAGAAATACACTGAGAGGGTTCGTCATCAATACGAGTGATCGACTTAATACTGACTTTGTCGTTTCTCAGATGACGCTCCAGAGCTTTTTTCCGCGGAAGGCGAAAAAGACTCAAGCCTTCCTGAAGACGCACAGAACACTTCCAGGCATTGGTTTTACCTGTGTTAACCCAGCGAGCAGTTCCTCCCAAAGAGCGAACCAACCACATGACATCTTCTACGAGTTTTTTAGATGCTGAGCAAAATGAGGATTTACCGTCTTTGGTGCAAGTCCCGTCAGTATCCATCAACCCTTGAAAGACTGCGAGTCTTTGATCCACAGAAGCAAATTTATAATCGTCCGGTACAAATTTAAGATCTCCATGGCAATCCAAGCCACTGGCACGGATAAGGTGTGCGATATCCCGCACTGTCCGGCTAATAACATTAGGCCGACGAGAATCCCTTTGGATTTTGCCTAAGGCATACGGGATTTGTGTTTTGAAGAAATCCCAATCTAGCTCATCACCTGTCATCACTACAGCTGATTGAAGGGATCCATCCCCAATCAAGAGACCTACAGTATACGGGTCAAGTAACTGGTTTTTGTTCTCCATGAACCCCATTGGTTCAATGTTCTGAATCCAGAGAAGAGGTCTCTGGCTGCCTTTGGGGTCTGTGATGTAAAGCGGCTCCTTTAAGAGCTCAGCAGTCGTGTACGTACCCTCTTCCAGGGTGTACTTCGAGAAGGTCTTTTCTGATTGGAATTTTTTAACCCAGACCTGATTCAGATGCTCTTCACAGACTTTCAAAATACGTCCGTCTGCCAGCTCAAGATTATACATCGGTCGATTAAAGATTTCGCTTTTGTCGTAGATGCGAGTAGGCTTTCCATTCGCACCAATAATGATATCTCCAATTTGAGCCGAGCCAACAGTAGTCACGCCCCCATCAGCTAGATATAGCTCAGTGTCTAAAGAAAGGGCCTTGGCACCGAACATTTTGATCCCAAAGCGCTTGCCCTCTTTGTTGACATACTCGATGTAGTTATCGGTGAACTTCGCCTCTGGCAAATACTCCTGAAGGAATTCCGAATTATGATACCTAAACTCGATGTTCTTGCGCGCAGACTTCACGCCATTGTCCATACTATCCGAGACATAGATCATGGAATCGAGCTCCCCAAAGTCTGGAAGCTCTCGAAAAATCGCCACATAGAAATTGAGGTATTCGAAGAAGAGCGTGGTTTTCGCTATTCCACGATGGCAAAGGTTGGCGATGCGGTGTACCGGGGACACCACCTTATCAAGCATTTTTAAGTGAACCACCGGCGTGGAGTGAGATTCTCCTTCCGCACCGTTGATCAGCTTGATCATATTCATAAACTTCAGGGCGAAATCTGACGGTACATAGTTGCCTGTGTTCAAGTCAGTATAGTCGACTTCGTCGAGCCAATCGTCGACGGTCTTCTTCAGATCTTCAATTTGCTCTGAATCGATAATCCCCGGCATATCGGCAATCTCGGGAGCAGCTACCATTTCCGGCATAGTCGACATTAGGAGTCTTCTTTCTCAAACATTTTTTGATGGGCGATATCTCGGGTTCGGGCGCCACCTTCAATTTGATTGATTTGATTATCAGCAACTTCCTGCATGATGCTCTTAAGCTCATCGATACCAGAATTGTCCTTCACAGTCACATCCAGCTGGACTTGGCTCTTCTCCGGAGCCCGGGTTGCCTCGAGAACGGCTTTGGCCGCATCCACCATAACTTTTTCAGATTTGGCGTTCATCATCAGGTCTGCACAGACATTGAGTGCTTTCTGGTGCAGATCCACATTAAGAACAAAAGACGGGATCAGAGCTTGCTCTATGATCGTATTGACAAGCTTGCCTTTGGAATAGCTGTGAACAAATCCCGAGATATAAGAATCGTTTCGGTTCTCAGCTCGCATTCGAGCCATCTTATCAGGAAACGTCAGACCCCAGGCGCTCTGATTCGTATGGCCCATCATCTTGTAAGTCGCATAGGCACAGGCATTAAGATAATCCTCAAGCTTGAACTTACCCTCTTTCATGATGTTGTTGAAGCCCAAGAAGTTGTCCCGGATCTCATCAGCGACATCTGGATCCTGAGAAACAGAGTTAAGCTTCGCCATTAGAGAATCAGTAACTTTGGTTCGAAGCTGTGCCGGCAAGGCTTCTTTGATGTCCGCTTTAGAGTAACGACCTTCTTCGATAGGTTCCTGGGGATCCATTGAAGATTCTTGAATTAACTCAGCTTCGACTTCCGGTGGAATGTCCGGTTGCATGTCCGCCATTTTGAAGATGTCTAGCCGGCCCATATGATCGATACTCCTTAGGTTGCTATTAGTCCTGTATTAATCGTTATAGTGAATTACAAGCCCCTTAAAAGAAAAAGGCGGCCCGAAAGCCGCCTTCTCCCTTATTTGGTACCCGCACCCATTACAGCTGTGGTTTAGGCAAACCCGTTAGGGGGTCCAATTCCCCCGTAGGCTCAGCTGGTGCGTCGGGCTCAGCCACAACAGGATCAGGTCCTGTCTCTGTCGCTTCGGCGTCTAAGCCTTCAGTCGACGTTTCCGGAGCAGCAGGTTCAGTTGCTGGCTCAGTCACTGAGGGTGCTTCGTCCGACGCAGGTGTTGGCATATCGGGCAAAGTAGGCTGTTCGTCAACCATTTCCGGATCACCCAGGGCCGGCTCAGCTACCGTAGGAGTTTCAGGCTCCCCAGTAGGTTGTTCCGGAGCTGGCTCAGTTACTGCTGGCTGGCCCAGGGTATCTGCGCCCGGGAGACCCAGGCTCCCAGCACCTGGAAGACCAAGATCGCCGGCAACAGGCTCTGTGACAGAGACTGGCTGTTCAGCGATCACTGGTTCAGGTGTTGGAGTAACTGGCTCTGGAGCTGTCGCGGGAGCGTCAACCGGTGTTAAACCAGGAACTTCAAGAGCAGCCGCTGCGCCGACTGGGTCTGCAGCTGCATCGACTGGAGCCGGGTTGTCGGTAATGACGATAGAATCTGCACCAGGATTAATTTCCTCAGTAACAGCTTCTGCCGCTTCCAGTTCAGCTGTTGCGGCAGCGGCCTCTGCGGCTTCTGCTTCAGCCAGTGCCAGAGCCTCAGCATCGGCAACAGTGTCTGCTTCAAGAACCAAAGGCGGAAGGACCGTCAGAGCTTTCAAGAAGTTAGTGATGACGATCGGCGCTTCAGCAAGTTGCTTTTGGGTTTCGCCCAATTCAGCTTCGAGAGCCAGTCGTTCAGCATGAGCTGCAACGGCGCGGTCGGCGTAGTCTTTGGTTTCGGCGTCCTTGTTGGAAATCTTTCCAATCAGGTCGTCCATACGTGTGGCAATGGCCACAAACGAGTTCGACATGTCTTTTCTCCAGAATGCGAGTTTCATATTCTTGGGTCCTTAGCTAAGTCCGACCCTCACACCCGTGGAGGCCAGAACCATCGCATACCATCAGTTGGTTCTTCTGAAAACAGCACATCGGCCAATCCGAGAGGAGTATCCAGATTACGATAAATTAGGAGATCCACGGTGAAATCATCGATAACCCGAGTGATTATTGCAGGTACAGGATCTTGGGTGTGCCCACGCTGAGCTTGGTCGGGAGAATCAAAATGCACAATACGGCCTATTGATGGCTTCATGCTTCTTCTCCCTGGTACATGCGTTCTTTGAGAAGGTAGCCTTCGAGCTCCCAGATTTTGCGAACAGCATCCTGGACAGCAAACTTGCGTCCCAGATGAACATTGAAGTTCTTTGGATCCGCGGCGCCAGATTTGCCGATGACGGAAAACCCATTGTCGAGAACCACGTTGGCAACGGTAACGCCCGGGCTCGAGGTTGGGTTCCAATATTCAACGGATGAGATCTTCTCATGGATCTCGGAAAGGTCGACACGGTTGTCAGTTTTAGCGACTGCCTTGGCTTCGGCATTTGAGGCTTCAAGCGCCTCGCTCTTGAGGGGATCGTCCATAATGGTTCCTTCTTGGGTTTTAGGAATTAACGGGCTTATAGCCGGTAATCGAGAAATGCAAGTGCCTCGCGCGCGCGCGTTTATATCTCCCCATAAGTAAACCCATATGGATATAGTGTATTATATTAGGGGAAGGGGGAGGGGGGTCCCCAGGCGCTACGCGCCGTGGGGACCCCCCTCCCCCTTCCCTATAGTAGAAAAATAATTCTTGTAAACCTCTATTTAAACACGCGCGCGCGATAGGGCCTTTGCTTGCTTTATCGGCAGTTTGCGGATAATGGCTGGATTAGCGATTAAGGAGTGAACAATGTCAGGTCCTGGTTATTTTGCATCTGAGTATCTGACTGAGGGGTTTTCGGAGAATCATCTCACACCCCCGACGTTGAACCCAAACAAAACAGGTCTCCCCTATTCGAACGCCTCAAATCACATCTTGAGACAGACTCTCGCTGCACGCGACGTAGTCATTGTTTTAAAGAATGAACTCGAGCAAACACTTGCAGATATACAGGCTGGTGTGCTCAGTGTGGATATTGCGGCGCTTCAAGCTCGACCTTAGTGGAGAATATAAATGGGACTTCCCCAGGCTGATGACCTCTTCAAACTTGTAGCAGGGGCGACGCAAGGTGCTGCCGGCACAGGTATTGCGTACAGTGTAAAATGGTCTGAGATGTTGACAGCAATCGCTGCTTCTCAAATGATCACGGATACCGAGCTCGCAACGGCCCTTCAGGTTTACGGAACTGCTGCAGTCCAAGATGTTGAGTATTTCGCTACGGCCGTTCAAGGCGCCTTGGCGGATACCGCTCTTCAAGATGCTTCAGCTTTTGCCACTGCAGCCCAGGGAACCAAAGCAGATACCGCGGTTCAACCGGCAGCTCTTACGCCTTATGCATTGAGCGCCAATGTCTATGATCAAGCAACGATCGATGCTGCGCTTGGAGCCAAAGCAGACCAAGCCACGACTTATACGATCACCCAAGTTGATTCCGCTTTGGCTCTCAAAGCAGATGCTTCAACCATTTATACGCAAAGCCAAGTTGATACGGCTCTCGCTGGAAAAGCGAATGCTGCCGATGTTTATACAAAGGCAGAAACCGACAGTGCAATTGCTACACTCATCAATGGGGCTCCCGGTCTTTTAGACACTCTTGATGAGATCGCCGCGGCGTTAGGTGATGACCCTGACTTCGCAACGACAATGACGAACGCTTTGGCCGGCAAAGCAGATATCGCCTCAACCCTGGCCGGATATGGAATTACCAATGCGTACACCCAAACAGAGACAAACACCCAAATCAACTCTGCCATATCCGCTCTCAATCTTGGAACAGCTGCCCAGTCCGATCCCGGGGATTTTGCTGCTGCTAGCCATAACCATACTCTTTCTGATGTTTTGGGCTTTGGTGCTGCTGGTGGTTACATCCGCTCTAACGGTTCTGGGTGGGCTCGGGTTTCAGGAATCGCCTGGGGCGATCTTACTAGTATACCTACTACCGTCCAAAACATTGATACTGAGCTAGCCAACAAAGCGAACTGGGACACTGCCTTTGGATGGGGCGACCATGCTTCAGGTGG
>NZ_CAKZLP010000034.1 GCF_937127095.1 uncultured Amphritea sp. | reverse complement strand
GCGACGCTGAGCAACAACTCAGCGGGCAGCACCATTGCGGATGCGACCGCCACCGGTACCATTATTGATGACGGTACCGGCCCCGGCCCATTTGACCCAACCGGCCCAGGGGCGCCTGATAATGACACGCCTACACTGTCTGTCAGTAACCCAACCGTGGGTGAAGGTGGGCAGATGGAGTTCACTGTCAGTCTGAGTAATCAGAGTCTTGAAGCTATAAGCTTCAGTGTAGCGACTGTTGATACCGGTAGCGCTACGGATACGACTGATTACAGTCCAGGTCTTGAATACTTCAACACGGGGTCTGGCTTATGGGAGCCTGTTACGGGTGATCTGAGCTTTGCGCCTAACGAAACTTCACTTCAGGTGCGCTCTGCTACCTTGCAGGACGCCCTGGTTGAAGGTTCTGAAAGCTTCGATCTGACAGCTACGGTTACTGGTGGTACCACTACAAACACCAGTGCAACCGGTACTGGTACCATTACAGATGATGACAATATACCTGATGCTGTTAACAGCACTGCTTCGACTCTGGAAGATACAACGCTGACATTTAGTGCTGCGGACTTCGGTTTCAGTGATCTTGATGCCGGTAACAGTTTACAGGCTGTTAGGATTGAGTCTCTGCCAACCGATGGCACGCTGTTCTTCAATGGTGTCGAGATTACGGCTGCGAATCTGGCCAGCTTTAACGCTGGCAGCAATGAGATTAGCAGTACTGATATAGGTTTGCTGACCTTTGAACCGGCCCTTAATGATTCCGGTTATGACAGCTATAGCGCTGCGGGTGAAGGCGATCAGTTAAATGACTATGACAGCATTACCTTTAGTGTATCCGACGGTGTTAACTGGAGCGCGACTCCTGCAACGCTGACGATCGATGTTACGCCGGTCGCTGATGCTCCGACACTCACAGTGGATGGTACACAGACCAGTGGTGGTGTTGAGCTTGTCGATCTGATTACAGTTCCTGCTTCAGAAGGTCTGGTTAAAACGGTTTATACCAATACGGGTATCAGTCCAGCAACGGTTGATAGTAGCAATCTCGAAACGCTCTCTGATGGGCTGGTTGGCGGCACTTCAACGGTGGTAACACAACCCTATCGTGATGCTGCATCTGCAACTGATGCAAATAGCGTTGCTGTCGACAGTGTTGAAGTCACTACTGGTGTTATCTACCTTGAGGCGGGTAGCACACTGTCATTCAATGGCTATTTGGATGATTCTTTCCGCATTGAGGTTGGTGGCACTACGCTAATCGAAACGACCGGTGATGCATTTGGTAGTTATGATACCTCAGCGGTTACTACTGCGAATGTTGGTTCCGGCACTGTATCCACTTATGGTGACTTTACCGCCGCTTCCAGCGGGTATTACACCTTTGAGATGTATATCTACAACCATATTGCTGCAGGTGATCTGTCGGTTAATGTCAGTGTTAATGGCGGCGCCAGCCAGCCGTTCAATACTGCTGCCGTTAATATGTATACCAGTATCGATGCGGTTGATGCAGCACAGGGGCAGCACTCTGATCTGATTCTGTCATCCGGCAGTGATGGTGGTTATTATCCGGTAGAACTGAATAAAGGATATGAAGGTACACCGATCAAATTGACGGCTATCGATTCTGCTTTGGTAGATACCGATGGTTCTGAAGTGCTCAGCAGTATCGTAATCTCCTCTATTCCTGACGGTTCAGTGCTGACCGATGGCACAAACAGCTTCACGGCGACTGCAGGTAATACCAGCGTTGATGTGACCAGCTGGAATCTGGATAACCTGAGCTATACCGGTTATACCGATCTGCCAAATGGTGCTAGCGAGGTTCATACTCTGGTAGTCACGGCTACCTCTCAGGAGTTTGCTAATGGTGCAGTGGTTGATACAGCTACTTCAACGGCTAATCTTAATATTACAGTGATTGAAACTGACGACCCATCAGTGATTACCTCTATCGATACCGTGTCAGTCTCTGAAGAAGGGCTGATCGGAGGCCTTATAGATAGCACCGGGGATCCGGTTGATACGACAGATGCTGCATTCGCGACTGGGGTTATCAATTTTACTGACTCGGATAGCAGTATTTTCACTCTTGCGCTGACTGGGCTTACAAGTGTTACGTCTAACGGTAACCCAATCAACCTTACCTCTGGTGGTGATGATGTTGATAGCTGGAGTTGGGATGCGGCGAGTCAGACACTGACAGGAAGTACCTCTGCCGGGGTCGATGTTCTGACCATTACGCTTGATCCGGTTGTTTCTTCCGGGTCAAACAACAGTGTGTCGTACACCGTTAATTTGCTTGCGCCAGTTGATCACCCTGTTAACAGTACAGAGGACATTATGGATCTGCAGTTTGGAGTTGCCATCTCTGATGGCTCTAATACTGTTAATTCCAGCCTCAATGTTCGCATTGAAGATGACCGTCCGGTGAGTGGAGATCTTAGCAATTCACTTGAGGTACCACTGGCACTATCCAACGTTATGCTGGTTCTGGATTTCTCTGGAAGTATGTCAGGCAGTAACCTGGCGAATATGAAGTCAGCAGTAATCTCTATGCTGGATTCTTATGATAATGCCGGTTATACCGCTATTCAGATTGTCAACTTCAGCAGTACAGCAACGGTGCCAGGAGATGGCGGCTGGATCAGTGTTGCTGATGCGAAGTCTTATATTAATGCCTTAACCGATGCCGATATGGGCGGGGCAACAAATTACGATGCAGCTTTGGCAGCAGCACAAACCGCTTTTGTCGAAACAAACGGTTATATCGCAGGCGGCAAGAATATATCTTACTTCCTTTCTGATGGTGTACCGACTTCCGGTAATGAAGTCGATACTGCGGGTGACCAGACCGCATGGGAAACCTTTGTTACTAACAACAACATTGATTCCTTCGCTGTTGGTTTTGGTGGCGCGGCGGTTACATCTCTCGAGCCGATTGCTTACAACGGTGTTGATGCAACGGAGCGTCCGGCAATTGATGCAACGGCTGCAGGCACAACTCTGACCGATTCTCTGTTGGCAACAGTTTCTACTGCTATACCGGGTAATCTGTTTGGGTCTCTTGCTTCGGGCGGATTTGGTGCCGATGGTAATGGCCATGTACGCACGGTGACTATCGATTCAGTCACTTATACTTATGACAATACCGCCGGAACTATTACCAATAGTGCGAACAGTAATGTCATCAATGATAGTTCTGTCGTCATCACTACGGCTCTGGGTGGCGTGATAAGCATCAATATGGATACGGGTGTTTACTCCTATGAGGCGGATCCAACCTTTACGGTGGATTTTGCTGAGACTATCGGCTTTACCATGCAGGATGTAGACGGCGATGTTACCTCTGGTATTGTCACCCTTGATGTCAGCAGAGAGGTAAAACCGACTCCGACATTGAATGCCAATGCGGCAGAGGTATTTGAGGCCGACATGGCTGATGGCACAAACAGTGTCGGCACCGGGGAAGTGGTAACCGGTAATATTCTGTCCGACGATACCATTCCAAATGGTCTCTCCCTCAGTACAGTGAGTATTGCCGGTGGTACTACTGTTGTGAATGGTAATCTGATGACAGTGACTACGGCAGAGGGCAATACGCTGGTCGTTGACACGACTACGGGTGATTACACTTACACGCTGATTAATGCAGTTGATCACACGCTGTATACCAGTACTGGTAATACCGTTACTCTGGCAAACGATACCTTTAGCGGTTCTCTGGACAGCTGGGGTGGTAGTAACGTGACAGTCAGTGGCAACCGAATGCTGATAGATGGCAATAACGACACTGCAACCAAAACGTTTGATTTTGGTGTTAGCTATGCCAATCAAACAGTGACTGTTTCCTTCGATTTTGAAGCGACTACGAACTGGGATGGCGGTGCTGACAACTTTGTTGTTACGGTAAATGGAACCGATGTTATCAATGATTCTCACACTGGTGGGACTCGCGCATACTCCTTCGATGTCACTCTGAATGCTCAGGGACAGGCCGATTTTGTATTGCTCAACAGCAGTAGCTCAAATACTGAAGATGCGTATATCGATAATTTTACAATCAGTGGGCCAGAGATGGTCGCTACGCCAACGGATACTGTCGTTGACAGCTTTACCTATGTGGTAACTGATCCCGGTGGTACGCCTTATACCTCGACTCTGGATGTAACGATTCATGACGATGTGCCACAGGTGAATAATAGCATCGCTGTCTCTGTCGATATTCCTGAGTCCGTAAGCAGTAATGTTGTTATGACTCTGGATATATCCGGTTCCATGACATCAGCTGTAGGTGGTAGCACTCGATTTGAACTGGCTAAACAGGCGATGATTGATACCATCACTGCATATCAGACTCAGGGTACTACTAATGTCAGCCTGACTTTATTCGGTACACAAGCTGCCAATCTGGGATGGATGAGTGCTGCGGATGCAATCAGCTATATTAATTTGTTGAGCATGAATACTGGCGTTATTCAGTATAACGGTGCTGGTATTTCTGGCCTGACTGATGGTTGGACAAACTACGAAGCGGCAGTAGCTGTGACTGAATCGGGTTATCCCGGAGCGCCTGCTGCAGATAAAACGGTTGCTTACTTCCTCTCTGATGGCGCACCGACAAAGGAATATGATGACACAACCGCGACGCCAACGGATGTAACTGGTCAGAATACCCAGGATGGTGTCGAATCAGGTTATCTTGATTCTGTCTATTTGAATGCCTGGAATAGCTTCATCAACAGTAACAATATTGCGCTTGAGGTTATTGGTATCGGTACCAACCTCAGTACAGCCTATCTTGATATGGTTCAGGTTGTTGCAGGTAAGACCTCTCAGGTTGTCGCTGATATTACGACCCTGAGTGATGTGATGCTTGCTACTGTGGCACCTGTGCAGGGTAGCTTGTTTGGTGCTGACGGAGATAGTGGAATTCTGTTTGGTGCTGATGGCGGTCATATTCTGGAGCTGAGCTATAACGGTGTAACCTATAGTTATGACGCAGCGAATCCGATACAGACGATTGTGTTGTCTGAAGGTGACATGGACCTTAACTTTGAAACGGGAACTTTCACTTACACATCGAATGTTAGCAATGGTACTGATGTGGTCGAGAACTTTATCATCAGTGTTAAAGACAGTGATGGAGATAGCTCTCTTAATCAGCCACTATCGATGCTTATCGGTAAGAATCAGACACTGACAGGTACTGATAGCGGTGAAACGCTGGATGGTGCTGCAGGCAACGATATTCTCGATGGTGGTTTAGGTAACGATATACTGATTGGTGGGGCTGGTGATGACCTGCTGATGGGCGGTGCCGGGGCTGATACCTTTGACTGGAATGGTGGAGATCAGGGTACTGTCTCAATGCCTGCCAGCGATCATATACAGGACTTTGTTGTTGCTGATAATGATAAGCTTGACCTTTCAGGTCTGCTTGACTCGTTGGGTATGACAGATCCGGGTGTAGTTGAATCCTACCTGAGCCTGACAGAGAACGCTTCAAATCAGGCGGTGTTGAGTGTTAAGGATAGTGCCGGCGGAAGTGTTGTTCAGGAGATTGTTCTGGATAATGTCAGCATTCAGGGTCTGAAAACAGACCTTAGTCTTGATCCCGGCGCAACTAACAGTGATCTGCTTAATCAGCTTATCGATCAGTCAAAGCTGATTATATAATGCTGAAAGGGGGCGGCTCCTCCATGGGGCTGCCCGTTTTTTTGTTTAGCTAATAGCATCGAACAGCTGTTTGATGTCAGGGTTTAAAACAGATAGCTGCGGCTATATATTTGTATATTGGGGCAAAAAATAACAGTGATACAGCCACAATCAGACTGGAATTTTGGTACCAGCAGAGATCAGTTCGTTGATCCTTTGCTGGATGCTTTGGTGCTTTTGAGTAAGTACTACGGCAGGCCTGTATCTGAAGATTCTCTTAGTAGTGGGCTTCCGCTGGTAGACAACCGTCTGACACTGGCGTTGTTTCCCCGAGCTGCTGAACGTGCAGGCTTGTCTGCAAGGCTCGCAGATCAGTCGTTGTTACAGATACACGAACTTTTGTTGCCCTGTGTGTTACTGCTAAAAAATCATAGCTGTTGCATACTTATGTCAATCGATCATCAGTCAGGGACTGCCCGGATAGTCCAGCCGGAAAGTGGCGATGGTGAGGTCGATCTGACAATTGAGGCACTTGAGAAAATATATTCAGGGCACCTGTTTTATATTCGTAAGAAATATCAGTTTGATCAGCGCAGCCCTGATGTTCTTGATACCCGCGAAGGACACTGGTTCTGGGGCACATTCAGGAGTGCTGTGCCGATCTACAGAGATGTACTGATCGCTTCTTTATTGATCAATCTCTTTGCCATGGCATCACCACTGTTTGTGATGAATGTGTATGACCGGATTGTGCCAAACCTGGCATTCGATTCACTCTGGGTGTTAGCAATCGGGGTTGGATTGGTGTTTGTGTTCGATCTTATTCTGAAGCACTTGCGCTCATACTTTATTGATATTGCTGGCAAGAAGCTGGACTTGCAATTGTCGGCTAAAATCTTTGCCAAAGTGATGGGTATCCGTCTGGAAGCGCGGCCGCTCTCTGTCGGAGCCTTTGCTAATAATCTGCAGTCGTTTGAAACGATTCGTGAATTTATTACCTCAGCCACACTTGGCGCGTTGATTGATCTGCCATTTGCGCTGTTATTTTTGATCGTTATCTGGATAGTGGGTGGGCCGCTGGCCATTGTCCCGCTGGTCGTGATGATCGTTCTGGTTGCCTATAGCCTTTATATCCAGAGACCGCTGGCAAAACAGATTGAGCTGACATCTAAGATCGCTTCACAAAAGCAGGCGACCCTCGTTGAGGGGCTCACCGGTATTGAAGCAGTTAAGATTAATGGTGCCCAGAGTCAGTATCAGGTGATCTGGGAACAGGCTGTCAGTAAGATGGGGCAGCACGACATTCAGACTCGTAAGCTGGCCAATGGTGCTTCCACGCTTTCTGGTTTTATGCAGCAGATGATGACCGTCGGCATCGTTGTCCTCGGGGTTTATCTGGTTGCTGCTGGTGAGCTGAGCATGGGGGGGATCATTGCTGCGGTTATGTTGAGCGGGCGGGCGGTGCAGCCTTTGGCTCAGTTATCATTGCTGGCAACCCGGTATAATCAGGCCAAGGCATCCATGAGTCTTATCAATCAGGTGATGGAGATGCCTGTAGAAGAGGAGGAGGGCAAAAGCTATGTCAGCCGACCTAAACTGCAGGGAAAAATTGAGTTTGATAAAGTCAGTTTTGCCTATCCGGGCCAGCAGAGCTATGCACTTCATGATGTCAGTTTTACTATTCAGCCCGGCGAGCGGGTTGCTCTGATTGGCGGGATTGGTGCAGGTAAAACCTCACTAGAGAAATTGATTCTCGGCTTATATCAATGTACTCAGGGTGATGTTCGGGTTGATGGTGTTAATATCGCTCAGCTGCACCCGGCAGACCTGCGACGCAATATTGGTTGTATTACTCAGGATAATCACCTGTTCTTTGGCAGTATTCGCGACAATATCGTCATGGGTGCACCCTTTACCAGTGATGAAAATCTGTTGCGCGCTGCTGAATGGGGCGGTGTGACAGAGTTTACTAATCATGATCCTGAAGGGTTGGAACGGCAAGTGGGTGAGGCCGGAAGACAGTTATCCGGTGGTCAGCGCCAGGCTGTCTCAGCGGCCAGAGCAATCGTGATGGACCCGCCAATACTGTTGCTGGATGAGCCAACAAGTCAGTTGGATCGCAAGTCAGAAGTCAGGTTAATGAGTCAGCTAAAATCCCTTGATCGCAGTAAAACCCTGATTCTAAGTACCCATAAATCGAGTCTTCTGGATGTTGTTGACCGGATTATCGTTCTGGAAAATGGTCGTTTAGTTGCGGATGGGCCCAAAGCTGACGTGGTTAATTGGCTGAGAGAAGGTGTTAATCAGCAGAAAGCCAAAAAAGAGGTTCACTCCTGATGGGTGATATGCAGACAGACCCGTTACCGGTAGCCCCGGAAGCTAAACCATCGAAGATGAAAAGTGCATTTGCATCGATGTCTCAGTCGAAGCAGGATAAAACTGTCATCGCTGATGAAATGCATGACTTTATCGATAACTCAGCTGCCAGTGTATTACTGGATACACCCAGAAGTTCACGCATTCTGCTCTGGGGCGTTGTTTGTTTTGTCTTTACCGCCATTATCTGGGCCTATTTTGCTGAGCTGGATGAGATCACCCGAGGTCAGGGGAGTGTTATTCCATCCCAGCAGATTCAGGTAGTACAGTATCTCGAAGGTGGGATTCTCAAAGAGCTGTATGTAAAAGAGGGCGATAAGGTAGAAGCGGGCCAGCCTCTGTTGCGGCTGGATGAGACCCGCTTTTTATCGGATTTCAGAGGCCAGGCACAGGAGCAGGCCTATCTGGAAATCTCAATTGCCCGGCATAGAGCCGAACTGGCCAGTATTATTATCAGCGATGACCCGGTGAATGCTGACTGGCAGGCTCAGGTTAAGGTGGTTCCTCAGCCAATCTCTGTTGAGGAAGAATGGCAGCAGCGCAATCCCGATCTGTTAGGGCGGGAGCAGTCTCAGCTTGAAGAGTATCTACGTAATTTGAGTAATCAGCTGGAAATTATTGGCCGGCAGATTCAGCAGGGGGATCAGGAAGAGAAAGAGCTGGATTCTAAAATTAGTCACCTTGACCGATCTTACAAACTGAGCCTTCGTGAACTGAAAATGACGAAGCCTTTGGCTGAACAGGGAGTGGTCCCTGAAATTGAACTGATCAAACTTGAAAGAGACCTGAATAGCTATAAACAGGAGCTTGAAAGCGCCAAGCTGTTACTGCCTAAAGTCCGCCTAAGTATCCAGGAATCGGTTGCGAAACGTCGTGAAATCGCGTTAAATGCACGCAGTGAAAGTCAACAAAAACTTAACGAGAATCTGGCTCAGCTGAACCAGAAGACAGAAGCTCAGGTTAGTTTACGTGATCGGGTTGACCGCACAACGGTTGTGTCTCCGGTACATGGTACAATCAAAACAATTTCAGTTAATACCATTGGCGGCGTCATTCAGCCGGGGATGGATCTGATAGAGATTGTACCAACAGAGGATCATCTGCTGATTGAAGCAAAAATTTCACCCAAAGATATCGCATTTTTACGTCCTGGGTTGAATGCTGTGGTTCGGCTGACAGCCTATGACTTTTCAATCTATGGTGGATTAAAAGGTACTCTGGAACATATTAGTGCGGATACAATTGAAGATGAGAAGGGTAATCTTTATTACCTCATCAGAGTCCGCACCGAAAATACAGATCTTGGACGAGGGGGAAACTCCTTGCCTATTATTCCCGGCATGATGGCGACTGTAGACATTATGACGGGCAAAAAAAGTGTACTTGATTATTTGCTGAAGCCTATTTTCAAGGCGCAGCAACAAGCTTTACGAGAACGATAACGTTGAGATGGACTTTATCCGGGGGGAACGGTTCTATGGGTAAGATAAGCAGAGTTAGTGCAAGTGTGCTGGCTATAATGGTTTGGTCGGGCACGGTCTCGTCTCAGACGCTGGTTGAAGCAACATCATTTGCCATTGGCAACTCACCAGATGTGGCAATTGTCAAAAGTCAGTACCTTAGCCGTATTGAACAAGTGGGTGTGGCCAGAGCCGGTTACAAGCCAAAAGTGGATTTTGCTTTAGGCTGGGGCGGTGAGTGGACCAACAGTCCATCTACCCGTGCGGCAACCAGTAGTTCCGATTATGTTAACCTGGAGCGCGGTGAAGCATCCCTGACGATGAGTCAGTTATTATATGATGGCCTGCGTACAAAAAACGATGATGACCGCACAAGTGCAGAAGCCGAGGCGCAACGCTTCCAGCTCTGGAGTGTGGCAGAAAACACCACCCTTGAGGTAGCTGATGCCTATATGACTGTGATTAATGCACAGGAATCATCGGTTTTGGCTGCGGCTAATCTTGAGTCCCATATCGAGATTCTTGACGGTATTCGTAAGCGCTCTGAGCATGGGCTTGGGTCTGCTTCTGATCTATCACAGGTTAATGGACGCCTGAGCCGGGCACATACAAACTACCTGGCAACCGACAACAATGTTCTTGATGCCATGGCGCGTTATTACAGAGTGGTTGGGCAGGAAGCGGCTGGTCTGGTTAAACCTGTACCTGTAGATGAGTATATGCCGGTGTCATATGAACAGGCGCTGGAACGGGCCGGTAAGGTTCATCCGACACTGCTATCAGCTCAGTTTGATGTGGATGCGGCTGTCGCTCAGTTGAAAACCAGAGATTCTGATTTTCATCCGGATGTTCGCCTGGAACTGGGAGGCACCTGGAATAACAATCTGGATGGAGCCGTCGGTTATAATAATGATCTGACCGCGATGATCCGTATGCGCTACAACCTGTTCAACGGCAATGCAGATAGCTATCGCAAGAAAGAAGCTTATTATCGGCTGATGGAAGCCAGCGCTATTCGGGATCGGGCACAGCGGGAAGTTGCTCAGGGGATGAGTCTGTCATGGAACGCCTACCAGTTACTGGAGCGGCAGATGGAGTTTCTCGAAGATCATGTGATCGAAGCGGAGAAAACCCTGGATGCCTATAAGCAGCAGTTTAGCCTGGGTCGTCGCACACTGGTTGACCTGCTCGATGCAGAAAACGAACTGTTCGAAGCACGTAAAGAGCTTTTAAAAGCGGACAAAGATCGCTTAATGACCCAGTTCAGAGTATTAAACTCTATGGGGGATCTGCTCACGGTTCTTAACCTTAATCGGGAATCTATCCTGACAAGTGAAGATCAGGCTGAGATCTCTTCTCTGCGCAACTGATCTTATAACTGCCTGTATATCGACTGCGTTCAATTTTGAGTGCAGCTGATTTGCAGGCTGATTATTCTGTCTTAATCCGCTATAATCGCCGCCTTTTTAAACAGCCTCCTGAAAGTGTATATGAGCGAAGAACTGGCAAAACAGCAGAAAACCCGGCTAAACAAATTACAGAAACGCCTGCGTCGGGAAGCCGGCCGTGCTATCGAAGATTTTAATATGATCGAAGATGGCGACAAAGTAATGGTATGTCTGTCCGGTGGTAAAGACTCTTTTGCCATGCTTGATATTCTGATGAATCTGCAAAAAAGTGCGCCGATCAGTTTTGAGATCATTGCCGTCAATCTGGATCAGAAACAACCAGGCTTTCCGGAACATGTGTTGCCAGAATATCTGACTCAGATAGGTGTGCCTTTTCATATTGTCGAAAGAGACACCTACTCGGTTGTAAAAGAGCTGGTGCCCGAAGGGAAAACCACCTGTGCACTGTGCTCTCGTCTACGTCGGGGAACGCTATATGGTTTTGCTGAAGAGATCGGTGCCAATAAGATCGCTTTGGGTCACCACCGGGATGATATATTGGAAACGTTCTTTCTCAACATGTTTTATGGGGGCAAACTGAAGTCTATGCCGCCTAAACTGGTGAGCGATGATGGCAAGAATATGGTGATCCGGCCGTTGGCCTATGCCCGGGAGAAAGATATCGCGGCCTACGCAGAGCTACGTGAATTTCCTATTATCCCCTGTAATCTGTGTGGTTCGCAGGATGGGTTGCAACGTCAGGTGGTTAAAGAGATGTTGCAGGGCTGGGATAAACATCATCCAGGGCGTATTGAAACCATGTTCCGCTCGTTGAGAAATGTAGTCCCCTCCCACCTTGTTGATACTGAGCTGTTTGATTTTAAGACGCTACAGCGGGGCTATGCCCATGGTATAAACCCATCGTCTGCGGTCAGCCCTGCGGTGAGCGGTAATATGCCGGAAATGATCGATATCCTCTCTATCTGAAACCTGGTGGAGCCTTGCTTATGAATATCTGGGTTGATGCGGATGCCTGCCCTAACGTGGTAAAGGAGATTCTGTTTCGCGCCGCGGAACGGTTAGGCGTCAAGACGGTTCTGGTGGCGAATCAGATGCTGCGGACCCCGCCATCTGTTTTTATTAAAGCCGTTCAGGTGCCTGCGGGTTTTGATGTTGCCGATAACTATATCGTCCAGGAGTGTGATCCGGGTGATCTGGTGATTACAGCGGATATTCCTCTGGCCTCTGAAGTGCTTGAAAAGGGTGCTCATGCGCTGAATCCCCGGGGTGAGTTTTATACCCCGGAAAATATCCGTCAGCGACTGAATATGCGTGATTTTATGGACCAGTTACGCAGCTCCGGCATCGATACTGGTGGCCCGGCGAAGCTGACGCAACAGGATCGACAACTGTTCGCCAATCAGTTAGACCGTTTTTTAGCAAAACATATTCAGAAATAGGCCTTTCGGCTATTCTCTTGCGTTAATCCTATCGACATCAATCTCACTTTTTTATTTTAAAATAGGGGTAATCCTTTATTTTTATCCGCTTTTGTTTTAGCGTTTCCTCTATTGATAACAATAACTGAGGTTACTATGAGTGACACGCTACTGATTCGAGACGATGCAGACGGGATTTGCACGCTAACACTTAACCGTCCTGATGCTTACAACTCCCTTTCAATGGAGCTGATGAACGCCCTCATCGATGCTTTAGATTCGATCGCTAATGATCTTTCTGTGCGAGTTGTCGTGCTGCGAGGGAGTGGTCGGGGGTTTTGTTCCGGGCACGATCTGAAGCAGATGCTGGGAGAGGGAGAGGAAAGTTATTACCAGTGCACTTTTGAGACCTGCTCGAAGCTGATGCAGCGAATCGTGAACCTGCCGATTCCGGTGATTGCTCAGGTGCATGGGGTAGCAACGGCAGCAGGCTGTCAGATTGTCGCCAGCTGTGATCTTGCCGTTGCCACAGACTCTTCACGTTTTGCTACGCCGGGGGTTAATATTGGCTTGTTCTGTTCCACGCCGATGGTAGCGTTGAGTCGAGCGGTGAGTAAAAAGCATGCGATGGAGATGCTCTTGCTCGGGGATATGATCAGTGCTGACAAAGCCGCTGAGATAGGTCTGATAAACTGGATTGTCTCAGACGAGTCCATCGATGAAAAAACCCTCGAAGTCGCTGGTAAAATTGCAGCAAGTTCACGCAAAGCGATCTCTATCGGCAAACAGGCATACGTACGGCAGATAGATAAGCCTTTGGATGAGGCATATGTTGAGTGTAGTCGCGTGATGACTGAAAATATGCTGACTCATGATGCCGGTGAAGGCATAGACGCCTTTATCCATAAACGTAAACCGCAATGGCAGCACCGTTAAGGTCGTCTATCTAAGGCTTTAATTCAGCAAGTATACAAAAACGCATTTATTGCGTTTTTTTATATTTGAACGCTGTTCGGGGCAGCTAGTAAAAAGGTGTCAGTATAGGTAGCCAGATTGAATATTTTATCCAGTTTTAGGTATTGTGCACGATAGACTGGAGCAGAAAGAGGGTAGAGACCATAATGAATCGTCGTGCAGTGATTAAGATGTTGGCCCACAGCGCGGCACTAATAGGTGCGGGCGTGTTGATGCCTGCTATGGCAGTGGCGGCCTGGAATAAACGTGCGTTTGATGCGAACAGTCAATTTGTCGCGGTAAGAACGTTGCTGGGTGCTGAACCGCTGGCAACGGATCTGGTCGTTCTGAAAGTGCCAAGTATTGCCGCTGATGGATCTGTAGTTCCGGTTAGCGTGAAAACATCGCTTGCCTCTGTCGAGTCGATTAGCCTGTTTGTTGAAGGTAATCTGCATCCGCTTGTGGCTGAATTTATTATTCCAGAGGGTACAGAGGCCGCCGTGTCTACCCGAATACGGATGCATAAATCATCAACGATTACCGCCGTGGTTAAAGCGGGTGGACAGCTGTGGAGTGCCTCTCAGGACACTAAGGTCACTATCGGTGGATGTGATGGTTAATTCGGGGCTAATGGGAGGTACAGACGATGGCTGATATTATGAAAGTGAATGCCGAAGTCCGCAGTGATATGACCGTTGTTAAGCTGATGCTCAAGCATGTTATGGAAACCGGGCTGCGGGAAAATACAGAAACAGGTAAGCGTATACCGGCAAAGTTTTTGCGCGAGATTACTGTGACCCATGGGGATAAAACCGTATTTGCTGCCAATTTAGGTACCGGTATCGCTAAAAATCCGTTCTTCTCTTTTAGCTTTTTCGGTGGTGCGAAAGGTGATCTGCTGACAATTACCTGGCTGGAAAATACCGGTAAGTCAGGTAGTGAAACAGCCACTATTAAATGAAGCTTGTAACTAGAGTTTGTAACTAGAGCCTGTAAGTAACGTTTGTAAGTAAGACGCGCTTGTAAGTAAAAACGCTTGTAAATAGTACCTGTAAATAAATCGTTCATACTACTATCTTCAGTCTCCGGGCCTCCTTTTCATTATTCTTTTTCCCCGTGCCGGGAAAGCGGTTCTACTCAGTCGGTCCATCCGCTAGAATGGGCGCACTATTGGGAAGGAGAAAATTGTGAACCGAATCGTTGTGCTGGCCTTTCTAAGCTCATTCGTGCTGGCCGGCTGTAATGCAGCCAATGTTCAGCCGGATACGAATCAACCGATTGAGTCGCCAGAGAGCCTGCCGGTTGTCTCTGTTGATCAGTCAGCGGAGTTTGAGAAGCTGAATGGGCGTATAACCTTGTTACAGGAGCAGTTTCTCGAGCTTAAAGTTCAGAACAGCTCGGTGGCAGAGCGTGTGCAGCTGTTACTGACGCAGTTTCAGGTATTGGCTCAGGAAGTGAAGCGTTCTGCAGCGGCAGATCCTGAGAGTATTCAGCCGGATGCCGGTTTAAGTGAGATGATGCAGCGATTGGATCAGCAGTTAGTCGAGTTACAGCAGATCGCTCCGGAGTTGGGGGGTGGTGACCCGTTCAAGCTAGCCAGTTGTTATACCGCAAAGGGACAGTGGGTGATGATCCGTTTCAACCGTTTTTCCGGAGAGAGCTGGATATCGGCAGCCAACAGTTGGCAGCCTCTTGAAGAGGAGCAGTCTCCCCCCATCTCCTCCTATGATATTCAGTTACTGCAGGCTAACGGGGATGTGAAAGGCTATGTTGCCGCGAGAATCGATCATAACAGCGGTGATAGTTGGTGGCTGAATCAAACTACCTGGGTTAAGTATCAGCAGTAATTAAGATCATCGCTTATTTATAAAAAGCCTAACCTTTACAGACAGACTATGAACGAACGGACGCCTGAAAGCCTGATCAGTCTCTTTAACGGACTGTTCAGTGAGACATTAAATACCGTACTGGTTCGCGGTGATGATGAGCCTATTTACCTTCCGGCGGATGACGAGTATCCCCAGCATCGTATAATTTTTGCCCATGGTTTCTTTGCCAGTGCTCTGCATGAGATCAGCCACTGGTGCGTTGCCGGTGAGGGAAGGCGACAGCTGGTTGATTTTGGTTATTGGTATAAACCAGATGGTCGAACGGCGGAAGAGCAAGCTGAGTTTGAGCAAGTTGAGGTAAAACCCCAGGCGCTGGAGTGGTTACTGTCAGAAGCCGCAGGACATAAGTTTCACTTCAGTGCCGATAATCTGGGCAGTGATATCGGCGCCAGTGAAGAGTTCAAGATAAATGTTTATAAGCAGTTGAAGCGATATCTCGCAGAGGGCATTCCCGAGCGTCCTGCTGCTCTTATTTGTGCGTTTCAGAACTATTATGCGACTGATGTATTGCGGCCTGAGTCTTTTTCTCTTCAGGGAAAATAAAAAAAACCGGCGACAATGCCGGTTTTTTATTACTTAAGTTCAGAGAGTCACTGAGCTTGTTGTTGCATGCCCTTATGCATCTGCATATTGCCCATGCCAGACATCACATCCATTACTTTAATGTCGAGTTTTTCTGAGCTGCCATCGCTGAAGTTTAGTGTCAGATCAATCGTTTCATCTTTAGCCAGGTTCTGTTTCAGTCCGATCAGCATTACATGAAGCCCGCCGGGCTTGAGCTCTACCTGTTCATTGGCTTTCATGGTTATCTGAGGGATTTTGCGCATCATCATCACCCCGTTTTCCTGGGTGTGGGTATGCAACTCAGCGACATTTGCGACTGAGGTAGATGCTGAAACCAGAGAGACCTCCTCATCGCTGTTGTTTTTCAGGGTCATAAAGGCGGCGCTGTTGGGTTGTCCCGGTGGAACAGCGCGAGCATAGGGTTGATCAACCTTGACTTCGGCAAAGGCAGAAGCAGACAGAGTAAGTGCAGCAACCAGCGTAATTAGCTTTTTCATAACAGTCCTATTTATAACAATGCTATTGATAACGGTCATATTCATAACATCCGATGTCAGTCAGATTTCAGAGTGCGTTTACTTTTTAAAAGGGTCAGAGTAGTTTTTTAATCTCAGTTGCCAACTGATCGGGTGATGATCCATGGGTGACAGTGCTACTCAATTCACCCTGTTTGTTAATCAGGTATATGCGTGAGGAATGATCAACGGCATAGCCCATTGCCGAATCTTTCATATCGACCATTCGGTAAAACGCGCCATATTGAGCAACCACCTGGTCAATCTTTTCACGACTGCCGGTAAGACCAATAATGGACGGGTAGAAGAAGGCACTGTATTCCGCCAGATGTTCCGGGGTGTCACGGTCAGGGTCGACACTGATGAAGATAGGCTGAACCAGCTGGCGCTGATCGGCATCCAGATTTTTCATTGTCTGTGATATCACTGCCAGTGATGTCGGGCAAACATCAGGACAGTGGGTATAGCCGATATAGATCAGTACTATTTTATCTCTAAAGTCATGCAGTGATACATCACCATTAACGCCCTGCAGTGTGAAGTCTCCCCCCAGGGTTTTCAACATCGGCTGAGCTGTTGAACTACTTTTCGGCGACAATATATAGGCGGTAACAATTCCCGCCAGCAGGGCCAGCGTCAGGAGAAACAGGTTACGTAGTGTGGTCAGGTTATTTGCCATTATTTTGCTCTGAATTCAAACCATGTGGTAAGCGGTCCGGCAGCGGTTTCTGCCGAGACAGTCAGTCTCCATAACATCTCCCCGGTGGTGCAGACCGCTAACTCACCTTTGCCACTGAAATCCCCTGGTATATTTTCGACAGGGGTTAACTCAGTCTGGTTGATACCCATATACATTTCACTGCCCTGTAAGTTAATCATCACTTTGCTGGCCCTGGCACCATCGATGCTGACCCGATAGTTTAGCGGGATCAAAGAGCGGACAGGCCTGGGTTGAATATCCAGAGTTATGCTTACCTCTCCCATATCAACCGTGCAACTCTGCTTGTTCAGATCACAAGTACTGGCGACACCTGGTGCCTCAGAGGAGGGCAAGCTGAACATTGAGGAGCCTAGCCATACCGCCAGAATGAATCCCGCCAGCAGGATCAGATACAGGTATTGTGATCTATTTTTTTTGACTGTGGGTTGAACCATCTCCGGGTATTTCCTCTGTAGTGAATTGTCACCGATCCCTCTGTAGATCTGAATGTGACAAATTGTCGCATTATCAGTGGGGTAACGAAATGATGCATTGTCATATCCGCATTATTTCGTTGCTATGAACTATTGAGAGTCATAGCTGTGTTTGTTTTAAATTTAAACGATATTTACGTGTAGTCGACTGATATTTAATGGAATATTTATAATAGTAAGATTGTATTAGTATAAATCATGTATGAAATACAGGCTGATTTGAAAGTGGGCTTCTATACTGAGTAGGGTCATGCAGTAGCTCGTGGGGGGGTATATGCACACACATTGTCGGGACTGTACGTTACTGATTGAATCATCGCTTGTCACTGAGCCTCACCGGGGGTTAAAAACGCTGCTGAAAAAGCCCTCGGCGGAGATCTATCAATGTCGTCACTGTGAAAGCTGCTTTATCTATACACAACATGAAATCTCCTTAGTAGAACTCGATCAGGATACCGGCAGGGGAGAATCAGACTCTTCTAAATAGGCCCTGGTCTTATCTCCTTAGGTCCATCACCTGGTCGGTGATCACTGCAGGCTTACAAACGGGCCTCTACGTGTCTTCGCTATGGCGGTTGCTCCTTTTCTGAAAGGCGTCGGCATCTGCAGACTAATCTCTGTCATTAAGTCAGGAGTATAGATTGATTTGCCTTAACTGATACCGCACACTTGAGTGAACAAAATTTGACGGATCGTACTAATGGAGTGGGATAAGCTACTGACAACCAAGCGTTATGGCCACGAAAACCTAACCCCGGAAGAGGTAGGTCGAAGCCATTTTCACAAGGATCATGACCGGATAATTTTCTCCAGCGCATTTCGCCGCTTGGGGCGAAAAACCCAGGTACATCCATTATCACTCAACGATCATATCCATACCCGTCTGACTCACAGTATCGAAGTGGGTAGTCTGGGCCGCAGTCTCGGCATCCGGGTAGGCGAGTTGTTGCAGGATCAATTGCCATCCTGGATTAGTCCTCATGATCTTGGGACGATAGTACAGTCAGCCTGTCTTGCGCATGATATTGGCAACCCTCCTTTTGGTCATGCCGGGGAGTATGCCATCCGCGACTGGTTTAAGCACAAAGCGCCTAAACATTATCTTGAAGAGCTGAGCACAGCAGAGCTTCAGGACCTGCAAACCTTTGAAGGTAATGCGCAGGGGTTCAGAGTCGTGACCCGGATTGAGAACAACCTGTTTGATGGTGGTCTGCGATTAACCTACCCAACGTTGGGAACTCTGCTGAAATACCCCTGGACAGTGGAGCGGGCAGGTAAAAAAGGCAAGTTCAGCTGTTTTGGAACCGAGCGCGAAATTCTAAATGCGCTGGGGCGAGAGCTGGGGCTGGTCAAACTGGGGGACGACTACTGGTGCCGCCATCCGCTGGCGTTTCTGGTCGAAGCCGCCGATGACATCTGCTACGCAATTCTTGACCTCGAAGATGCGATTGAACTGAACATACTCAGTTTCAATGATGTTAAGCCGATAATGCTGCAGATCTGCGGTGATCTTAACTATGAAGATGAGATCTTTTTCACTCAGGCATCCGCGCGCCGCAAAATATCGGCCCTGCGGGGTATGGCGATGGAAAATATGGTTGAGTCAACGGTATCTGCGTTTATGTCTAATCTGACGCCTATCATGGCCGGAGACTATACCGGCGAGCTACTGGCTGATGGTGATCTTAATGTTAGGGAAGGGCTGGAAAAAGCCAAAACACTGGCCCGTGAACGGGTGTTTCCGGATAACCGAAAAGCTGAGCTTGAGGTGGGGGCGTACAGCACCCTGGGCTCTTTGCTGGACTCGTTCTGCGCTGCAGCCTACGAACAACACACCCAGAGTAGTGACCAGCTCAGTTATCGCAGTCAGAAGATTATCAGTCTGATGGGGATTCATAGCCCCAACCCTGAGTGGCCACTGTATCAAGCCTATATGCGCGTACTCGATTTTATCGGCGGAATGACCGACAATTATGCAGCCTATCTGTCCCGGCAGATCGGCGGAATGTCAGTTAATTAATTCAATGAAATGTATAACCATTAAGGTGTCTTGTTGTGTCGATGCGTGATCAGCTAAGTAATCTGGTTTTCTCAACGGAAAAAGGGCAGCTCTGCCCGGGGTGTAAAGAGGCGGTTGATCAGTGTGTCTGCGATCAGCTGGCCGATCAGCAACGGCTCGGCAGCCTGGATGGCGTTGTGCGGATTCGCCGGGAAACTGCCGGCAGAAAAGGCAAAGGCGTGACTACAATTACCGGTGTGCCGGTGGCTGAAAAAGCGTTAAAAGAGCTGGCTAAGAAGCTAAAGCAGCAGTGTGGTACCGGTGGTTCATTAAAAGATGGCGTTATCGAGATTCAGGGCGATCATCGGGAAAAGCTTAAACAGTTGCTTGAGCAACAGGGCTTTAACGTGAAGCTGGCAGGGGGCTGACAATGGCGGCACCGAAGCGCAAGAAGGTTTGTAAACACTGTCTCATGATCCGTTTTATGCTTCTATTTCTGGTGATTGTAGGCGTTTTCATATTAAATGGAGTCTATCAGTTTCTAAGCTGATAGCATCTGCAGCAGGCGGGAAGCCAATCAATTAAACAGGGATAAACATTATGCAGCGATACGATGACCGATCTCACGGAACTTTTGTCACCACGGCTATGAGGGTGGCTACAATTCTGCTCTCTATGAGCACGCTTTTTGCTCCGGCAGTTTCTGCAGAAATTCTTCATTATATCGATGCCAACGGACGCAAAATATTTGTTGATAGCCCGCATAAAATTCCTTCACAGTTTCGGCAACAGAGTCAGCAGGTTGAGACTGAAGTTTTGTCGGAAGAGGAAAAACTGGCTAGTCAGAAACGTCGTCAGGAACAATCCGACGCATACGCCCGGAAACAACAGATACGTGAGCTGGAAAGAACTCTGGCACAGATGACATCGCCGGTTAAAGTGATGGGGAATCAGGTACTGGTACCGGTCAATGTTATTTGGCGCGGACGAAAGGCCAGCCTGAATCTGTTGCTTGATACCGGCGCCAGCATGACCGTGCTACATAAAGGCGGGGTTAGCTCGCTGAACGCTACCAGTCGTGATTCCAGCTATGCCCAGGTTGCCGGGGGTGGGTTGATCAAAACCGAACGCGTGGTGTTTGATCGTATAGAACTGGGGCCATACCGTTTTGAAAATAAATCCACTGCGGTGATTGAAACCACTGCTCCGCAATCATTTGATGGGCTGCTGGGAATGGATATACTCGGCGGTGGTGGCTACAACATCGATTATGGTCAGCGTAAGATTGTCTGGTCACCTGAGAAGTATAAGGAGATGAGTGCAGTGCTGGAGGCGTTAAAAAATCCTCCTGATTCTGTTGTTGACGCGGCAGAAGCTGAGTCAGTTGGTGGCAACGGTCAGCAATAGGCTACTCCGAATCACCTAGCCGAGATGCCTGAATTTCTATAGAAGAGTGTTGTTTTTTGCTGTGTAAATCAGATTAAATATAAATTCTCAATAAATATGGTGTCAGTGTAACTGCCAGGGATGTAGGGGCTATGAACAGAGCAGGGATCAGTTATCAGGCGGCAGATCACTACCGGATCATCGAAACCTTCGCCCAATGGGAAGGCAGAATCAACACCACCTATCTACAAAATATTCTGCAGATTAGTCGCCAGAAAGCCTCTGACATTGTGGGCCGCTATCAGCATCAAGCGCCGGATAATCTGATATACGATGCTTCGGCTAAGGGCTACATACCGACAGCGAATTTTCAACCCCATTTCGCTCAGGGACATATTGATGAGTATGGCCAACTTCTTGCCCGTAGCGGCTGTGATGATTACCTGTCGGTTTTCGAGACAGGTTTCTGTCAGTTAGAAGCCCCGTTACGCAATATATCAGCTACGCTGGTGCAACCCATTATCCGTGCCATCCGAGACCGTTTGCGTCTCGATATAGGTTATACCTCGCTCTCCAGCCCGCAATATGAAAGCCGCATCATCTCTCCTCACTGCCTGGTGTTTGACGGTATTCGCTGGCATGTCCGTGCTTACTGCGAGAAAAATGGAGATTACCGTGATTTTGTCCTGTCCCGCTTCAATGGCGAGTTTGAATTTGAGGGCGCTGCAATGTTTGGCTCTGAGCAGGACAAGCGCTGGCAAACCTGGCTGGAGCTGGTGATTCAACCGGACCCTAGGCTAACACCTGAAAAGCGCCGCCTGATTGAGCTGGACTATCAGATGAACAATGGCCAGCGGAGCATCCCCGTACGTGCCGCGTTGGCGATGTATCTGGTGCAGCGATTGCGCCTGGATCATTACCAGAATAGCCCTGAAGCACAGCAGATAATTGTCGAGCCTGAGAGCTGGAAACAGATACAGCCCTACCTGCCTTAAATCTCGACATGTGTTTATAACCAGCATTGTTGCGTTTGTATAAACAAGGTTGAATAAGCACCGTCAGGAAGGCCACAGGAAATGGGACACGGTTAAGAGACCAAGGAAAAGGATGTGCCATGGAAGGCCCATTAATAACTGGGACACACGAATATGGATCAGTTGACCGATCTAAAAGCAATATTGCACTCTAAGCGCGCCAACATCTACTACCTGGAAAAATGCCGGGTAATGCAAAAAGATGGCCGTGTCCTCTATCTCACTGAGGCCAAAAACGAAAACCAGTACTGGAACATTCCCATCGCCAACACTACCTGCCTGCTGTTAGGTACTGGAACCTCAATCACTCAGGCGGCCATGCGCATGCTGGCTTCGGCGGGCGTACTGGTCGGTTTTTGCGGTGGCGGTGGCACACCATTGCTGATGGCGACAGAGATAGAGTGGTTAACGCCACAAAGCGAATATCGCCCGACTGAATATCTACAAGGCTGGATGCAGTTCTGGTTCGATGACAATAAGCGCCTCATCGCCGCCAAGCAGTTTCAACAGGCCCGAATCAGCTACTTGCAAACACTGTGGAGTAAAAATCGTGATCTTAAAGCGGAAGGCTTTAATAGCGCCGATATCCAACCCGCCCTCGACAACTGCCTTGCTAAAATATCCGCCGCCGATCAGGTAACACGCCTGCTACAAGCTGAAGCGGAACTCACTAAACAACTCTATAAATATGCCGCTCGCTCAACCAACTACGGTGATTTCACCCGCGAGCGTGAAGCAATCGACACAGCAAATGCTTTTCTGAATCACGGCAACTACCTGGCCTATGGTCTGGCAGCCACCACGCTTTGGGTATTAGGTATACCCCATGGCTTTGCCGTTATGCATGGCAAAACACGCCGGGGTGCATTGGTATTTGATATCGCCGACCTGATAAAAGACGCCATCATCCTGCCCTGGGCCTTTATCTGTGCTAAAGAAAAAGCGACAGAGCAAGAGTTTCGTCAGCAATGTCTGCAAGCCTTTACCGACCATAAAGCATTAGAGTTTATGTTTGATCAGGTAAAAGCCATCGCGTTGAAACAAGATTGGGAGCCGATGTAATCATGATGGTCACCTTTGTTTCTCAATGTGAAAAGAAAGCGCTGGCTCGCACGCGACGAGTGCTGGACGCGTTTGCGGATCGCATTGGCGATAACACCTGGCAAACTATCATTACTCAGGAAGGCCTTCTGGCGGTTAAAAAACTGCTTCGCAAAACCGCGAGCAAAAGCACAGCGGTAAGTTGCCATTGGATACGAAGCCGGTCGCGCTCTGATCTGGTGTGGGTGGTGGGTAATAAAAGAAAGTTCAATGAGCTTGGCCAGGTGCCAGTTAATAGCACACATAAAGCATTTTCCAGCAACCATGATGAAACAAAGTGGATTCATGCTCATAGCATTCAAATTATCGCTGTTCTATCAGGTCTTCTACACGATATTGGTAAAGCGACGATTGGCTTCCAGGCTAAATTACTGAACAACAGTGGCAAAAATATGGGTGATCCCTACCGTCACGAGTGGCTTTCGCTAAGGCTTTTTCAGGCAATGATTTATGGTTGTAAAACAGATGACGAATGGTTAACTCGATTAATGGATTTTGACGGTTTCATGTGTACTAATCCTGCGTGGTTAGAGCAGTTACCGAATGACGCTTTAGGTACTAAAAAAAACGATGTGAAATCTAAAAGACTAGACAATCTACCTCCTTTGGCAAAGCTGGTTGCCTGGCTGATTGTTACTCACCACCGAATGCCAACCTTCTTGCCATCACAGTATGAGGCAAAAAATCGCCAGCAAGAACAATGCAATGCTCGAGATTGGGGTGAGGAAATAGATATTGATGAATTTTTCGCCAGTATTGCGCCTTTTGATAAGTGGGTGAGAAATGAAAAATTGCCGGATAATCAAGATTTTTGGCGATTAAAAGACGTCATTATGGCGAGTAAAAGCTGGCAAAAAGGTGTACGTCGCTGGGCTAGAAAAGCTAGAGATTGTGCACCGTTGCGAGCACTTGCAACGCAAACAATATCCGACCCATTGTTTATGAATCTTTCGCGGCTGTGTTTGATGTTGGCGGATCATAATTACTCCAGCCTTCCTAATGTCGAAGACAGAAGAAGAGTAAAAGGGGATGCCGATTTTTTAGCAAAATTGGCCGCCAATACCGATAACAACCGTCAAATAAAGCAAGCATTGGATGAACACCTGATAGGCGTCGGCGAATTTGCCAAAAGAGTGGCACTTGAAATTCCAACTCTTCTTCAAAAGTTACCAAGCCTGCCGGATAAGCTTAAAGCATTTACTGAGCAGACCAGGCATCCTGTTTACTCATGGCAAAACGGCGCATTTGCGCTGGCACAAAAGTTACAACCTCTAGCCCAGGATCAAGGGTTCTTTGGGGTAAACATGGCCTCAACGGGGCGCGGAAAAACATTAGCTAATGCCCGAATTATGTATGCCTTAGCTAACCCGGAAACCGGTGCGCGTTTCACTATCGCATTAGGGTTGCGTGTGCTGACATTGCAAACAGGACAAGCATTGCGCCAGCGACTTTCTCTGGATGAGGATGATCTGGCGATACTCGTTGGTGGTTCTGCTAATCGTATGCTTTTTGACCTGGCACAAACTGAACGAAACAGCATGACGTTTGAAGATCAGGGCAGTGAGTCGTTAGAAGAACTATTAGATAAAAGTGAATGGGTTGATGGCGATATTTTACCTGATGAATTCGGTACGCTGGTCTCCGACCCTAAAACCCGGCAGTTGCTCTATGCACCTGTAGTAAGCTGTACGGTTGATCACATTATGCAAGCATCGGAATGTGTCAGAGGTGGAAGATACATCGCGCCAACTCTTCGTCTGCTGACCAGTGATTTAGTGTTAGACGAACCGGATGATTTTGATCAGTCGGATCTGCCTGCGCTGTCGCGCTTAGTTCACATGGCTGGCCTGTATGGGAGTAAGGTGTTGTTATCCTCAGCTACCCTGACGCCTGATCTGATTACGGGATTATATCAAGCCTATGCGGCGGGTCGAAAAATCTGGAATAGCCATATGGGGATTCATCCGGGTTTACCCATCTGTTGTGCCTGGTTCGATGAATATAAACAACAGCAGGTAACTTGTGCGAACGTCGATCAATACACAACAGCCCACCTGGAGTTTGCACAAAAACGAGCGAAAGAACTTGGTAAGCAACGGCCAAGGCGTCATGCAGAAATACTGCCACTTGATCTGCCTCCACCGCCAGAGAATGAAAAAGTTGATATGCCTGCACTGGCGGCTGAGGTAGTAAACGGTGCGATTCAACTGCACCGGAATAATTCAGAAACCTGCCCTAAGACTGGAAAAAAAGTCAGTATCGGTTTGGTACGCATGGCGAATGTGAAACCTATCATTGGGTTAGTTCGCGCTCTTTATCAACAAGCCGGTTTTGATACCGATACGCAGATTCATCTTTGTTGCTATCACGCGAAACAGTTATTGATGTTAAGGGATGCCCTGGAGAGGCGTCTCGACCGAATTCTGACCCGCGTTGAGCCTAACGCCATTTTTTCTCACAAAGAGATACAAGCTGCGATAAGTACTAATCCCGCCAAGCATCACATCTTTATTGTTGTCGCCAGCCCTGTGGCTGAGGTAGGGCGAGATCATGATTATGACTGGGCGATTGTTGAACCATCGTCGATGCGATCTCTTATTCAGTTGGCAGGCAGGGTTTGGCGTCATCGTCCCGATAAAGTAGCTGACAAACCCAATATGCTGATTTTGGATAGAAATATTCTTGCTCTGAAAGGGAGTGAACTGGCGTTTGTCCGGCCTGGTTTTGAGAGTAGGGGTTTCGTCCTGAGCAGTCATTTTTGTCGGGATTTAATTAGCGCAGACCAACTGGCCAATGTGGATTCAGTAGCAAGAATCGTGCGTTCTAACGAGTTGCAGCCAATAGAGAGTCTGGCCGATTTAGAGCATGCTGTAATGCAAAAGCTACTTAACAATCGCGATAACTTCGTAAGTGCCTTTTGGCGCGAAAATAACGGTAATCGCGCGTCGGCACATTTGCAAAAAATCAGTCCATTTCGTGTCAGTGATGGGCCTCAGGATGATTTTGTATGTTTGCCGGTGGCAGATGATCCAAGCGGCTACAAATTCACATACGCAGAAGACGCATGGGAAGACCTTAATCACTGCACATTTCAGAGCAAGAAGATCCGCTTTGCGGAGTTTAATCCCGACAACGACAGGGTATCACCGTGGCTGACAACCGAGTTAGATGAGGTGCTGCAAGAGCTGGCAGATAAACGGGATGAGTCTAATGTATCCCGCATTGCCCGGCAGTTTGCCACGGTCTCTCTGGAAAATCGTGAAGACCGCGTCTGGTGGTATCACACGTGGTTAGGATTCTGGCAGTGAGTTATTCACTGATATTGAAAAATACATTTTTGGAAAATGAGTACACAAGGAGTGCTTATGGAAACCATAACGGAAGGGCAAGTGAAAGCCACGGTTCTGCGTTTTTTAAAAACGCAGTGTGATAAAAAACTCGAGCCAGAATTAAAAGCGTTAGATAAGTTAGACGCTGTCAATGATGCGGAAAAAATCGCCTCGTTGCAGACTAAGATCACCGCGACTCAAGCCAGATATGAGCTAGAAAACTGGATGCCGGATGCTGCCCATAGAATGGCGAAGCAGCTATATTTTGGTACACACATTTCAAAGGGGATTCATCCCGATTCTAAGGGTGATAACTTAAACTTTGATACGTCACCCCCTCTGCCAGACGGTATTGTTGGTTCGCAAACGTTGAGTGAATTGCCGCTAGATGCAAATGGCAATGCTGCCGCCTTACCACTAGTGGCTTTTTTTGAAGAAGAGGTAGAAGCGGGCAATGTTGTAAAACTGCGAACATTGATTCAGTCACAACACCCAGCGGTGGAAGGTGCATTTAGTTCGAATGCTGAGTTGTCTGCCGAATATGCCAGCAGCTTCAAAGCGGCATTAGATAATGTGATCGACGAACCGATAACTTACGAGCGTAATAAGCAATTGCTGTGGCCATTGAATAATGCGATTACCGATGATGCTTATGTTGCCGTGGTGCCGCTGTATCCCTCTGCGCTGACGAGTCAGGTTTTCCAAAAAATAAACCATTCGCGCTTTAGTGAAGAAAATAAACTGGCAAGAGAAAATAGAAAAAAGAAGAGTGTTGAGCAACAACCTTATCGGTCGATACCTGACATTGCTATTATTCGACTTGGTGGAGCTAATTCGCAGAATGTTAGCCAGTTAACCAGTAAGCAGAGCGGGCGTAGCTATTTACTCTCTTCAATGCCGCCGAACTATGACACTAAGTCACAATACCGTATTACAAAATCACAGACATCATTATTTGATGTACGGCTTGTGCAGTGTTGTGGCGTAGGACTTAGCCAGCTTTACCAGGTGATTTCAGAATTTAGAAAAACCATAGACGTGCGTGATAGTCGGAAAGATGCATTGGACTTAATTCTCGCGAGTGTTTTTGTGTTGGCTGAACACATTCAGCAAACCTATACACCGGGATGGAGTAAAGACTATCAACTCAGCATGCATGAAAAATATTGGTTAGATCCGTATAGAGCAGACTTAGAAGGTGAAGAAGACTTCGCTGAAAACAGATTGTCCAGCGACTGGCAAGCGACCATCGTTGATCAGTTTTCGTTATGGGTTAACACTCGCCTTCAAAAGCGATTTAAAAGTTTTGCTAAGGATTTTGGTGATGCGGAATACATAGAGTGGCAACGTGAAATAGAGGATGCCATTAAAACTAGCTTGCGCACAGGGAAGGAGATATTTGCATGAGTAATCCAAGTCATTACCTATTGTTAGACCGCATTGAAATTGAAAACGCGAATGCGATATCAAGTCCTCTAACGTATGGATTTCCGGCCATCTCCGGCTTTCTTGGCGCGGTGCATGCGCTCAATCGAAAATTAGTGGAAGCAGGTATTTCGCTTGATTTGTCTGGCGTATTAATCGCCTGTCATGATATTCAGGTGCAGCGTTATCGCCCACATGCTTATGCTGATTACAGCTTCAATCAGTCGCGAAACCCGATCAAAAAAGATGGTAAGACCGCTTCCATTATTGAAGAGGGGAAAGTGCACCTGACAGTCAGTTTGGTTGTAGAGGTGTCTGCCAGTCGAAAAGAAGCCAGAGATATAGATGATGATATCGACAACATCGAGGAGCGTTGTCGGCAAATCATCTTTCAGCAGCGCATGGCAGGGGGCAGCGTAAGAGCGATTAAGCAGGTTTGTTTTTTCAATACCAGTGATGGTGAACAGATTAAACGGTCGTTATTACCAGCATTTGTATTAATGGATGCAAAGAAAGATTTGGTCGATATTACCCATACTTTGCAAGAATCTAACCCCGAGGCCAATAGCCTGGATGCCTTAATTGAAGTGGCAACACTTCACCATGTTCCAGTTGACACAAAAGTCAGCAAGAGCGGTTGGCAAACGCGAAGCCCTAAAACCGGCAGGGGCTGGTTAGTGCCTATGCCGGTTGGTTATCAGGCATTAAATCCGAAGTTCGATCCAGGGCAGCTGCAGAATTGTCGCACTGTCGATTACCCAAGCCATTATGTTGAAGCCCTTTATAGCTTAGGCAAATGGTTGTTCCCAAATCGTTTACCCAATGATCTATCAAACTGCTTTTGGCGCTACAGTCAAAGCGACAACCTTTATCTTATGACCCAAACCAGTAATGGTCTTCAAGGAGAGTAACCATGACATTAAAAACCGCTAGCGTATTAGCTTTTGAGCGCAACTTAGATATTTCAGACGCTTTTTTCTGGCAATTTGATAGTCACTCAAAAACCACGGAATTAAAACCGGTAGGTATTCAAACCAAATCGGTACGAGGCACCATCAGTAATCGGCTTAAAGCGGCCATCGCTAATGATCCGGCAAAGCTTGATGCAGAGATCGAAAAGGCTAACCTACAAACGGTAGATGTAGCTGCATTAGATCACGATTGCGACACGCTATTAGTAAAATGGAGTTGTAAGGTTTTACCTTTTACTGGCAAGCCAAGCGTCTGTAATGACCAGGATTATCAAACTAAATTACTCGAAGTCGTAAATAGTTATTTAACGGAACAGGGTGTTGCTGAACTCTCTCGTCGCTATGCTGCAAACATCGCCAATGCGCGTTGGTTGTGGCGCAACCGTTTAGGTGCAGAAACAATTAAAGTAACGGTATCTTTATCGGCTAATGGTGACGACTCAGTCGCGGAAATAGCCGATGCCAAAAAACTGTCACTGACGAATTTTGATGATGTTAATGCGGATGCTGCCAAAATATCAGCTTTCATCGAACAGGGTTTAAAAAGTGAGACGTTTGTCATTCTTTATGTCAAAGCAGAAGTGAAAGTAGGCTACGGACAAGAGGTCTATCCATCTCAAGAGCTGGTTCTTGATACCGGTAAAACCAAAAGCAAAGAGCTTTACAAAAAGCATGACATTGCCGGTATGCACTCACAAAAAATCAGCAATGCCATCCGCACGGTTGACACCTGGTACCCCGATGCTCAATTCCCGGTAGCCGCAGAACCGTACGCTGCAGTAACCACATTAGGAACCGCTTTTCGTCAGCCTAAGCAGAAGCAAGATTTCTATAGCTTGTTTGATGGGTGGGTACTGAATGACACCAAACCGAGTGTTGAGCAACAACACTACGTTATGTCTGTACTAATTCGTGGTGGCGTATTTGGGGCTAGCGGCAAGGAATAACGACTATGGATAGCTATTTTGAAATAAAAGCCATCCCTGATCCCGAGTTGCTGCAATCCGCCATCGTAGCGCAGCTAATGCAAGCGCTGCATGGCTTACTGCCAGCCTATGAAGGGCGTGTAGGAATTAGTTTCCCGGCCTATGGTCAGGCGAGGGCATTAGGTGGAATCTTACGCCTGCATGGCTCATCTGAGGACATACAACGACTGTGTGATCAGGCTCGCGATGATTCTGTGCTGTCTAACTACGCCTTGATAACCGATGTCTTTCCGGTTCCCGAAAAGGTGAAAGGGTATTCCTTGTATCGACGTAAGCACGTAAAGGGCGAAAGCGACATCAGGCGACTGATTAAAAGGCATAAAGCACGAGGAACATGGACAGCAGAGTTAGAGGAAGCGATATTCGCACAGTATCGACAACCTCAGAACTGTCCCCACGTTACGCTGAAAAGCTATACCACGGGGCAGGCAAAGTTCATGTTGTTTATAGAACAGGTGATGCAGGGTAAAGCGGTTGAAGGTGAGTTCAATGCTTACGGCCTGTCTAAAGGCGGCACCGTACCCTGGTTTTAACCCTTTATTTTTGGCTCTTTAAAAATTTGTTGAAAAACAGATAGTTGCAGAAAACACTAAAATCATTGGTATTTTTACTAATATCGGGTTAAGTGTTTGATGCAGCTATTTTTTTCTGCGTTATACTTCAGTTCACTGCCGAATAGGCAGCTTAGAAATATCTGAGTATCATCAGAGTAGACATCATAAAGTTCACTGCCGAATAGGCAGCTTAGAAATACATGGACAACTGAATAAACGTCGGTTAAAAGTTCACTGCCGAATAGGCAGCTTAGAAAGGATAGGTTTGTTCACCCCGCAGATACGAACGGTTCACTGCCGAATAGGCAGCTTAGAAAATAAATAAACTCCATCACTGTGCGGTCGCCCTGTTCACTGCCGAATAGGCAGCTTAGAAAACCTCAAATCCAGAGATTCGGCGTTCTGAGCTGTTCACTGCCGAATAGGCAGCTTAGAAACGCTGCCCCTTTTCCAACTGCGCAACGGCTTTGTTCACTGCCGAATAGGCAGCTTAGAAATATTCGCGTGACGGTTGAGAACTGGGCTGGTCGTTCACTGCCGAATAGGCAGCTTAGAAAATTAGCGCGTTTTCTACGTACTCTTGTAGTGAGTTCACTGCCGAATAGGCAGCTTAGAAATGACTGTCCGTCAGATACTGATAATGTAAACGGTTCACTGCCGAATAGGCAGCTTAGAAATGAGAAGTTCAACCTGTGTTGAATAGTAGTATGTTCACTGCCGAATAGGCAGCTTAGAAACAAACCAGATGGAATTTTAAACCCAGATTTATGTTCACTGCCGAATAGGCAGCTTAGAAATCCCATAAGCTGAGCAACTGCTGAACAAAGGCGTTCACTGCCGAATAGGCAGCTTAGAAAGGCCAGAGCTAGACAAAAGGGTGTTGAAGAATGTTCACTGCCGAATAGGCAGCTTAGAAAATGTTAAAAAACCCGGCTCAGTGGCCGGGTTTGTTCACTGCCGAATAGGCAGCTTAGAAATAAGCTTCGGTTATATGTGAATGATTCATTAAGTTCACTGCCGAATAGGCAGCTTAGAAAATCAAAGCCCTTGGACAGATTCCTGGCTGGCAGTTCACTGCCGAATAGGCAGCTTAGAAAATGGGTGAAATCTTTAAAATATGTGAGCGGAAGTTCACTGCCGAATAGGCAGCTTAGAAATCCATGACCCGGGTTTTTTTATGTCTGCTGAAGTTCACTGCCGAATAGGCAGCTTAGAAATTAAATTGGTTGATGTGAATATTTTTTGTGAAGTTCACTGCCGAATAGGCAGCTTAGAAATGAGTAACTTCTTCGCCATCCGCGTTCTGTGTGTTCACTGCCGAATAGGCAGCTTAGAAAACCAACCGCCTTTACCCCTGAATCAATTGCCTGTTCACTGCCGAATAGGCAGCTTAGAAATTTACACTTTTCGCAGTTCATCAGAACGGGAAGTTCACTGCCGAATAGGCAGCTTAGAAATTATGGGCCTTTTTATCAGGTTCATCATGTAGGTTCACTGCCGAATAGGCAGCTTAGAAATTCAATAAAAAAATATAGTTGTTCCGGTAATTGTTCACTGCCGAATAGGCAGCTTAGAAAGATGTGGCGTAGGGGCCGTAATTTTTTTACGTGTTCACTGCCGAATAGGCAGCTTAGAAATTGATTGGGCGTTTGGAGAGTGTAACGTTAGAGTTCACTGCCGAATAGGCAGCTTAGAAAATTCCTGGATGACATCTACAAAGCCATGATCAGTTCACTGCCGAATAGGCAGCTTAGAAAATGATATCAACATCGAATTTCTCTTTGATATCGTTCACTGCCGAATAGGCAGCTTAGAAAGCTCAGAGATGATTGCCCAGTCGTCAGAAGGGGTTCACTGCCGAATAGGCAGCTTAGAAATGCGCCTTATATAGGATCCCAGAGACCTTAGAGTTCACTGCCGAATAGGCAGCTTAGAAAGTGAAGAAACAACGAGGTCTTTCTAATGCCTAGTTCACTGCCGAATAGGCAGCTTAGAAACCGTGAAAACACGTTACAGGATATAAGGGACACGTTCACTGCCGAATAGGCAGCTTAGAAATGCATGTACTTGTAAATCAAATCAGTTGCGTAGTTCACTGCCGAATAGGCAGCTTAGAAAAAGTGAATATGTCGCCCCGTAAGCACCAAACTGTTCACTGCCGAATAGGCAGCTTAGAAATATTCGCGTGACGGTTGAGAACTGGGCTGGTCGTTCACTGCCGAATAGGCAGCTTAGAAATACTGCAACCATATGCCCGACATAATCCCAGTGTTCACTGCCGAATAGGCAGCTTAGAAACGCTGTGGGTCTTCGGTTGTAGATAACGTCATGTTCACTGCCGAATAGGCAGCTTAGAAATCATTAGAGACTTCGCCATATTGCTGGATTGAGTTCACTGCCGAATAGGCAGCTTAGAAAAGTCAATCGGCACCACCACGAATACGCCGATAGTTCACTGCCGAATAGGCAGCTTAGAAATCTTCACTGCACAGCGATTTGTGCAAATTCCGGTTCACTGCCGAATAGGCAGCTTAGAAAGGTATTGCTGCAATTGCTGCGCTTCTTGTTCTGTTCACTGCCGAATAGGCAGCTTAGAAAGCCGCCGCATTAATCTTTACTTCGATTGAGAAGTTCACTGCCGAATAGGCAGCTTAGAAAGGTTAAAGTTACCGGCTAAGTTACGGCTGTATGTTCACTGCCGAATAGGCAGCTTAGAAACTCATCTGCCCGGCGATCTGCCTCATACATCGGTTCACTGCCGAATAGGCAGCTTAGAAAAGTATTGTTGACGTTGAATATGATTTTAGTAAGTTCACTGCCGAATAGGCAGCTTAGAAATAAAAACTGTTCATTCGTCAATACCGTCATTAGTTCACTGCCGAATAGGCAGCTTAGAAAATCAATAGCGCGACCAGCCCTTGCCGTTGCGAGTTCACTGCCGAATAGGCAGCTTAGAAAAACCAACCCGGACTGTTCCGGGTTTTTCTTTGGTTCACTGCCGAATAGGCAGCTTAGAAACGTAAAAAGATAGGGAAAGTGTTGCAGAAGGTGTTCACTGCCGAATAGGCAGCTTAGAAAGCAAAAACAGCGGGTTCGGGTGCCGAAGGAAGGTTCACTGCCGAATAGGCAGCTTAGAAATGACTGCCGAGCGCATGGGGTTTAGCGAAGAAGTTCACTGCCGAATAGGCAGCTTAGAAATGATGATGCGCGATTACAGAAAAACCCTATACGTTCACTGCCGAATAGGCAGCTTAGAAAAGACCAGCAGCTACAGCAAACACGCCAATGCCGTTCACTGCCGAATAGGCAGCTTAGAAACGGTAACGTCAGCGCAGTGGTAACCCGGTCACGTTCACTGCCGAATAGGCAGCTTAGAAAAATCTGTCCTGATCATCATTTTCGTCTGTCTCGTTCACTGCCGAATAGGCAGCTTAGAAAACTCGAAACCACTGTTCCGCCGGTTATTCCGAGTTCACTGCCGAATAGGCAGCTTAGAAAGCGATAAAGGCTTATGCGTAAAACCATGAAACGTTCACTGCCGAATAGGCAGCTTAGAAAAAATCAGCGTTACCGCTTGATTTGCGACCAATGTTCACTGCCGAATAGGCAGCTTAGAAATACTTGTTAAAGGCTGGCTTTCAACCGGTAACGTTCACTGCCGAATAGGCAGCTTAGAAAATGCCTATTGTGAGTATATTTTCAGACTGTAAGTTCACTGCCGAATAGGCAGCTTAGAAATAACTATGAAAGTATGGCTATTCGTTTTAGCAGTTCACTGCCGAATAGGCAGCTTAGAAAACTCGGTCTGATTTTGGTCTGATTTTGGTTAAGTTCACTGCCGAATAGGCAGCTTAGAAATTTTAGACAATAAAGGCTTTCTGTCTGCTATGGTTCACTGCCGAATAGGCAGCTTAGAAATTTACTCGCTTCTCCCTCCACTCAATTTCGCCGTTCACTGCCGAATAGGCAGCTTAGAAAGTTTGATGAGAATACAGTTTATCCCACGATTGGTTCACTGCCGAATAGGCAGCTTAGAAAAGCAGTGGCAGGCAGAATCGCTGTACTAGAGGGTTCACTGCCGAATAGGCAGCTTAGAAAATGATATCCGGGGCGCGGTGTCGTCACTCCCTGTTCACTGCCGAATAGGCAGCTTAGAAAAGTTCGGCGGCGAACAGATCCCCGGCGGTTTGGTTCACTGCCGAACAGGCAGCTTAGAAAGCACTATTTCCTATATCGCCAAAAAAGTGCAGTGATCAAGCTGTTCATATCATTGGAAACTGGATACTAAACATAAATACTGTCGAGTTTTTAGGGATTTTGGAGCAGCTTAACAATCCGGATTTTAAAGTCCTCGAATTCGAAGACTTTAAAAAAGAGGCGGTGCTTAATAGCTTCACCTTAACGCCGAAACAATGGATACAAACCACCGGCGCCATCGGTATTATTTCTCAAGCGGGGCGTTACGGCGGCACCTACGCTCAAAAAGATATCGCGTTTGAATTTGCCAGTTGTATATCCGTTGAATTCAAACTTTAACTCATTAAAGAGTTTCAACGCTTAACAGAGCAGGAGTTTGAACAGCTCGGCTGGGATATTAGGCGCAACCTGGAAAAAGTAAATTACCTGACTTATACAGCCCCCCAATCGCGCTTGGAAAGGGCTCCTACAGTGTTTTAGAAATCAAGCGATTTTTTTAAGGGGGCTTGAGCGTGTGTCAGCCGCTAAGTCAGGGCCTGTTCCTGCTTAAAAGCCCATTGATTGCAGTCACTTAATCTCTACAATCTAATACTGGATAAGGGCCTGAAAGCTACATTTACGCGACCTTATTTGTTTTAAGTGACCGGTTTAGCCGTTTGTCTCAAGCTCTGCCAGCTTGAGATCCAGCGTTGCCTTGAGAAGTTTGTACAACCGGATGGCGGCATCGATCTCCTCTTTGCGATTGGTCAGACTCTCAATATTCAACCCCAGAGGGATACCCAGGCTACCGCAGGCTTCCAGGATCTGATCCAGGTTGTTGCGGCAGATGCGGATTGATTCTCCCAGCGGATTATTGGCGTCCAGAATCCGGTGGCAGGTTGCCTGGGGGACCGAGATGCCCAGCCACTCCATAAACTCCAGTGTCTTGGCACTGCCGCAGGGAGAGAAGGTGAGGATAATCCGTTTCGGTGCGACACCCCGTTCCTTGCACTCCCGGGCATAGGAGCTTAACAGGTCGATAGTGGCCTGCGGGTTGTAGACAGCCTGAGAGACAAAGAATTCGCAGCCTTGTGCACTTTTTTCCAGCAGGCGCAGGTGTTCATTGCCTTTACTGGCATGGCGCTCGGCAATAGTGACACCCCCTAAGTTGAAATTGAGGCTGTGATCTTTGAGTGTTTTATAGGCTTGCGGCAGCGTCAGTTTAATATCGCCGTCTGACGAGGGGCTGCCGACCAGAACGATATCGCGAATCCCATGGGGGCACCAGGCGTGGTCCAGCCATTCATTGAAGTCATCCTCATTTCGCTGGGAAACGCTTTTATAGGTGATCACCGGGCGACCGGACTTCTCCCGCAGAATGGCTGAATAATCCCGTGGGTCATGGGTATTCATAAAGGGGAACGGGCGTGGCTTATCGATGCGGCTGCTTTCATCCTGAATGTCATAGACAACCACACCGTCATAATCGATCTGTTGCAGACGCTCCAGTAACTTATCGCCAATCTCAGACAGTTGCTCCATAGAAACAGAAGACTTCGGCGGAGTGGTGCCAATAAAATAGACGCCGCGCTTTGGGTCGGCGAATTTCTGTTTTAGTCGTGAGTCGATCATCTGAGTATCCGTAAATGTGTTTAAACAGTTATGCGTCTTTGATTTGACGGTAAGTACTGGTGTTTAAGTACGATCTATTCTAACAATGAATTGCTTTCATGTGTTTAGGTTATAAGGTGAAATTTTTTGCAGACAATATGAGCCGATTTAATGTCAGCTGAAATACAATAGAGTTAACCGTGTGTCAGAGAGTTAGGGGTAGGCCGTGAGCGAAAACAAAACAGATCTTAAATCGATTCAGCAACAGCTGGAAACAGACGGTAAAGAGGGGCGAAAAGCTCCCCCGGTTCATCTCTGGAAACCCGACTTTTGTGGTGATCTGGATATACAGATCAAGCGGGATGGGCGCTGGATACATGAGGGTGGCGAGATCAAGCGGCCTGCTATGGTGACCCTGTTTTCGTCTATTTTATGGCGTGAAGGCGATAACTATTTTCTGGTAACACCGGTCGAGAAAGTGGGGATACAGGTTGAGGATGTGCCTTTCTTTTTTACCGCTCTTGAGGTTCGTCAGGGCGAACAGGGTCAGGAACTGGTGTTTACCTCATCAACCGATGATGTTGTCATCGCGTCCGCTGAGCACCCGCTACGGGTTGAAGCTGACTCTCAAACCGGAGAGCCGTCACCCTACCTGATGGTGCGGTATGGTATGGAAGGGCGCTTAAACCGCAATGTATTTTACCAGCTGGCTGAGATTGCAATGGAGCGAAATGGCCAGTTCGGCGTTGAGAGTTGTGGAGAGTGGTTTGATTTATAGCCGCTTGAGCATATAACCGGGATGTCACAAAGTCCCTTGTTTACAGCAGTTTCAGTCGTTACAGGATCGGCCCCGACCCACTTTGCATAGCGCGATTGGAGGATTGCTACGGAGTTAAACGGGAATCTGCGTTATTGTGTGCGAACGCGTCTTTCCATCTATCAGACTTTCAATATCTACTTTCAAGTATTCATTCTGCAGCTTATCGAAAGTAGATATCGCTTTGCCTCTGTGCTTTCTGTGCTAACCGCTTCAGAATCTACCCTAAAGCGGAGAAAACCTGGCAGCTCCTGGTTAACGTTTTTTCTGCGCATCAATTAAGACATCGCGTAAGAGTTCTTCAGCGCTGGGGTGGTAGATAGGCATCTCCAGTACCTGATCGGCGGTCATTTGGTGGGTGATGGCCAGTGCTAGTATATGTGCCAGATGCTCAGCCTGATAACCGAGCAACTCCGCCCCAAGGATGGTGCCGGTTCGTGCGTCCAGATACACTTGAATGCGCCCATCGACTTTATTCCAGACGATATGTCGCGGGCTATCAAATGTGAGTTCGCCGATGACAATCTCCTGGTCTTGTAACTGTTGATATGTCTGTCCAACGATTGCTATCTGAGGGTCAGTAAAATATATCATCAGTGGTGTTTTGCGTTTGATATCCACGGTCTTTGGGTAGTTCAGTGCATTATCAGCGGCGATGCGTCCCTCATCGTAGGCCTCATGCCAGACGGGCAGAATGTCGGTGGCATCGCCGGCAATGAAAATGGGATGGCCGGGGTAGGTCAGGGTTTCAGGGTCGAACGGCATAGTGCCGTCCGCCGAGTATTCAACGCCCGCGGCCTGAAGGTTAAGGCGATCAATATTCGGTGTCCTGCCTGCGGCTACCAGAACCCGGTCGTATACCCGGGTCACTGTTTCACCACTCGACTCCCTGTACTGAATCCACGCTCCGTCTTCATCTTTCCATGTTTTCTCCACGGCTCCGCTGGGATAGATCTCCAGTTCTTTGCTGAAGATCTGCAGGGTTTCTTTTTTCATAACCGGATGGGTTAGACTGCCGATTGAACCCGACCGTCCATAGAGTGTGGTATCAACCCCCAGTCGATGGAGTGCCTGCCCGAGTTCCAGGGCGATGACACCCAGACCAATGACCGCCACTGAGCGCGGTAGATCGGTTATCTCGAAAATGGTATCGCTGGTGAACACCCGTGAGATAATGGGTTGGAATACATCATCGATGACGGGCCTTGAGCCGCAGGCAAGAATGATTTTCTTTGCTCTGATGGATATATCCTCGCCAACCATGAGGTGACCCGGACCGATAAAGGTCGCCCGGCCTTCGATCTTGTGATGCGCCGGAATTTTCTCGACATAACTAAGGTTGCGCGCGACAAACCGATGATCCCGCTCCCGGCGCAGTCGTTCCATGACCTTCTGACCATCCACCGCTCCGGTTGTGTTAACCCCAAAAAAGTCGCTGGTTTCAATATGGTGAGCATATTCAGCAGCGGTGATCAGAAGCTTGCTTGGCATACAGCCTACACGTGCGCAGGTGGTGCCGTAAGGCCCATCCTGAATCATCACCAGACTGTCCGTTTGACGGCTTATTTTGGAGTAGGCCCCCAGGCCTGCTGTTCCTGCGCCAATGATTGCGTAGTCTACGTCGATGTGTTTCATGCCTGGTGTGCTCCATTGACCCTATTGTCACGCAATCGGTGAGAATGGGGAGTGATAAAGTAGGTAAAGGTTGTTGTTCATTGGGCGGAAAAATTCCAGCCACTCCTGTCATGTCGAATAACGGTCAATTCAGTTCTATGTTCCTTTCAGTCTGTTTCTCTTTGACTTATTTGTTCAGCTATCTGGAAACGCTAACCGTCATCGATTTCTAAGTGACCTTAACGTGATTAGAGTCATCGGTAAAACGATGAGTTCTATCTATTTTATTTAGATTTTGTAATGCAGAAACAGAATGTTGATTAGTCTCAGGCCTTAGATTTATGAGGTTATCAATCTTATTTAATACGATGCTGGGTTAGTTTTGCTAAGTGTTTCGATTAGGAAACATCGTTTTACACGGGTATGCGCTTTTCCTAAAGTGGGTTTAAAGAAATTCAAGAAAGAGACCTTATGTTATGTCTGTACATCAAGCAAAAATTAACTGGCAGCGCACACCTCACTCCTCAGATTCAGCGACTTACTCGCGTAACCATCAGGTTAGCCTGAATGGTGATCAGCAACTTCAGGTGTCAGCTTCCACGGAATTTAAGGGGGATTCGAACTGTGCAGATCCAGAGCAGATGCTGGTGAGCGCCGTGTCCAGTTGCCATATGCTGTTTTTTCTGGCGATTGCAGAGTTTCAGGGGTTCTATGTTGAGTCATATGCAGACGTTCCTGAGGGATACCTTGAAAAGAACGGCAAAGGGGGGATGGAAATTACCCGGATCGTTCTCTCCCCCAGCGTGATATTCGGAGGTGATAAACAGCCGGATCAGCAAACAATTTCTAAGATCCATACCAATGCACACAAAAATTGTTTCATCAGAAACTCTATTACGGCCACTGTTGAGATTAACCACGCTTAACTTTTGATATTTTGCGAGGCTTTATATGAGCACTAATCAGTTAAACGAAAATATTCTGCTGCGAAACGATCAGAAAGGGGCCGCTTTTCTCTCTTTAAACCGACCGGATAAATTAAATACTTTATCCGAAGCGATGCTCGCTGCACTGCAAACTGAATTAGACAGTATTGCGGCTGACCCGACTATTCAGTGCGTCGTTCTCAGCGCTGAGGGACGCGGGTTCTGTGCCGGACACGATTTGCAAGAGATGCGCAACAATCCGGAGCACAGCTATTATCAATCGCTGTTTACGCGTTGCGGTAAGGTGATGCAGAGCATCGTTAATTTGCCGGTGCCGGTTATTGCCCGGGTTGATGGTATAGCGGCCGCTGCAGGCTGTCAGTTGGTAGCCAGCTGTGATCTGGTTATCGCCGCAAGATCAGCACGATTTGCAGTGCCAGGTATCAATGTGGGGTTGTTCTGTTCAACCCCGGCAGTTGCACTGTCCCGCAATATTTCCCCTAAGCGGGCATTCGACCTGCTGGTGACTGGCGATATTATAGATGCCGATACTGCGCTGGAATGGGGCCTGATTAGCAGCGTAGTTGATAGTACGGAACTGGATAACGCGGTTGCTGAAAAAGTAGCAAAAATTCTCAGTAAGAGTCCTTCCGCTGTCCGTTTTGGTAAGTCTATGTTTAACCCTCAACGGCAGATGTCTTTGTCTGACGCGTATGAGTTTGCCGGCAATATCATGGCCGACAATATGATGACCCACGACGCAGCTGAAGGCATAGATGCTTTTCTTGCCAAGCGGGAACCAACCTGGGAAAAACCGGTTTCATAAGGACCTTAATCTCCCAGGATAGCCCGGTTGATTCTTTTGGTTTCAAAGGCTGTCCAAGAAATTTTGAATATATATTGGGCCATCAGTCAGGCTCTGTTTGCTCCAGGTGGATAGTTAACCTGAGCAGAGTCAGCTGATTAGTCATAAAAAGAGTGGAAATGTAATGACCGAGTTATGTTCTTTCAATCAAGCGATGGGCAAAACCGATGCTAATCACGTGGCTCTGTCGCCACTAAGCTTTATTAAGCGAGCCGCAGCTGTATATGCGGATAAACCCGCGGTTATCTACGACGATAAAACCTATAGCTGGCGTCAAACCTATGGGCGGTGCCGCCAGCTAGCCTCGGTATTACAGTCATTTGGTATCTCCAGGGGAGATGTCGTGTCAGTTATGCTGCCCAATATCCCGGCCATGTATGAGGCGCATTTTGGTGTACCTATGGTGGGCGCGGTGCTGAACGCAATTAATATTCGCCTCGACGCAGAAGCGATCGCCTTCATTCTTAATCACAGTCGCACGCGCCTTTTGCTGGTGGACACTGAGTATGCTGATATCATCGAAACAGCACTGTCCCTGCTCGAAGGCCCCGCACCGATTGTGATCAATGTTTCCGACCCCAGCTACGGCGAAGGGCGGTTTATTGGCGATCTTGAATATGAAGCATTATTAGCTGAGCAGCCAGACAATGCCGAGTGGGAACTACCGGCAGACGAGTGGGATGCCATTGCGCTGGGATATACCTCCGGCACAACCGGCAATCCTAAAGGCGTGGTGACACACCATCGGGGTGCCTATCTGAATGCCGTCAGCAACACGCTCTCATGGAGTCTGCCATCAAAGGTGGTTTATTTGTGGACCTTGCCTATGTTTCATTGCAATGGCTGGTGCTTCCCCTGGACGCTGGCTGCGATCGGTGGAACCAGCGTCTGCTTACGTAAAGTTGATCCGCAAAGAATTCATCAGCTCATGAGACAGCATCATGTCACCCATTACTGTGGTGCTCCAATAGTGCATTCGATGATTGCTGATGCGGCAGTCACCCAAACAACCACGATCGATCATAAGGTCTCAGGATTGATTGCAGGTGCCGCACCGCCAGCATCGGTTCTGGAGCGGATGGGACGACTTGGTTTTGAGCTGACCCATGTCTACGGACTGACTGAGACATATGGTCCTGCATCAGTATGCGTTAAGCAGGATGACTGGGCAGAACGCACACTCGAAGAGCAAGTCGTACTTAACGGTCGGCAAGGGGTGAGCTATCCTCTGCAGGAGGAGGTGATTGTTCTGGATCCGGAGACCATGCAACCGGTACCGGCCGACGGGGTAACCGTTGGTGAGATAATGTTCCGGGGCAATATTGTCATGAAAGGCTATCTTCATAACGAGAAAGCAACTGAAGAGGCATTTGCCGGTGGATGGTTCCATACCGGCGATTTAGCGATAGTGCATGCGGATGGTTATATCAAGATTACCGATCGTTCAAAAGACGTCATCATTTCGGGCGGTGAAAATATATCATCCCTGGAAGTTGAAGATATCATCCAGCGCCACCCTGAAGTAGAGCTCGCAGCGGTTGTCGCTATGTCGGATGAGAAATGGGGAGAAGTGCCTGCGGCTTTTGTGCAGTTACGTCCTGGCAGCGAGTTAAGTGAAGCCGATATGATCGAATTCTGTCGCAATAACATGAGTCGTTTCAAAGCGCCTAAGAGGATTGTTTTTGGCAGCCTGCCAACGACGTCAACTGGTAAAATCCAAAAGTTCGCTTTGCGCCAGCTACTGAGACCAGAGGCGTGTAATTAAAACGATTGAGGTTAGGGGAGTTGTTACATGGCTGTATGGAAAAATATAGATATAGATGAAATAAGCTACTATGGTTAGCTGTCTGTTATCGGGCATCTGCCGTGCCCGGTTGATGGGTATTGTTTTTTCCTAAGGGTACACGCTATGTCACGACTCCCCCCCATGATAGCCCTCTCATATTTTGAGGTTGCCAGCCGAACCAAAAGCTTCGCTAAGGCCGCTCAGGAACTTAACGTGACGCCGGCGGCAATTAGCCACCAGATTAAGGCATTAGAGGCATATCTTGGGGTAGAGTTGTTTGTTCGGCATCACCGCCGGGTCAGTTTGACACCTGCCGCACGAGCCGCCTTGCCTGAGCTGCATGAAGGTTTCAAAGTATTAGAGCAAGCCGTTGATAATATACGCCTGTTTAGTGAAGAGCGGAGCGTTGTCACGGTGTGTGCTGAACCCTTGCTCGCGACCAAATGGATCGTGCCACGGCTTCATCGCTTTTACGCGCGTTGTCCTGAAGCGGAAGTGCGCTTACAGGCCAGTCTGCATACCGTCGATAAGTGCCGTAACAGTGAATTCGAAGGTTCGCAGCTAAAGCGCGCGGGAATCGATGTGTCTGTACGACTGGGTTATGGCGATTATAAAGACCTTGATCCACAACGTTTAATGAACCTTGATTTAGTTCCAGTGTGCACGCCGGACCTTGCTGCCAGCCTTGAAAGTGTTGAGTCATTGCGTCAACAACCCCTGCTTTGGGACAGCACTCTGTCGCAGTTTAAAGATTCCTGCGGCTGGCATGAGTGGTTTCTGCAACAGGAGGTCCAAAATACTGCTCCCTTGCGTGAACTTCGATTTGGAAACGGCTTACTGACACTTGAAGCCGCCCTGTCTGGACAAGGCTTTTTGCTTGCTAGTACAGAGCTTCTGCATGCAGAGCTTGCCTCTGGCAAACTGCAAGTAGCGATCGATCGCCCGATGCACTGTGCCCAGGCTTATTATGTGGTCAGTGCGGGCGTAAATAACGAGCGGGAGATCGCCAGGCAATTTCGAGAGTGGTTATTGCATGAGGCCGGTTCATCTGCGCTCTGAACACCCCCTTAAAACTGAGTTTCAATCTGTTCGTTACGGCGGGCGGGGCTGAATTACATCTCTGCTTCTGGGCAGACCCTCTAGTCTCACATGCCGGTTCCTTTGCCAGTGCAAACTACCAATAATCGTAAAATACTGACTGAGTGAATTCAGGCAGGCCAGGGTCTGATCCGTCTAGTGTGCGGCAGGTTAAACAGGGTCCCTATCTGTGTTTGAAAATAGCTATATCGTCTTACGGATTAACTGGTAGCTCAGTCTCGCCCCCTCTTTTTTTTTAAGTTTTATCAGCGTTTATCGACGAAGATATCGACAGGTTTTCTGCCTGGATCGTGCTCTATTGCCCGCTATAGACCAAATGGACTAAAGTAAACCGAAAACAAGACCGTTTGCTCATTTTTATGCCATCTGTTTAGGCCCTTCTATCCGTGAATTACTCATATTATTTACCCTGATCAATCGATTTGAGTGCTGTGCAATTTCGCCGTATGGGACGGGATTGAACAAAATGAGGACTAGAGAATGGCTACACAACAACAAAAAGAATTTGGCTTTGGAACACAAGTACGGAAATCCCCTTACTTTGATGCAACCGTGCGCTGGGGCGCTACCGGTTTCTCGGTGTATAACCATATGTATATTCCCCGTGATTTTGGTAATCCGGAGCAGAACTTCTGGAACCTGGTCAACGACGCAATTCTGTGTGATGTGGCGGTTGAACGTCAGGTGGAGATTACCGGTCCCGATGCGGCTCAGTTTGCCCAGCTACTGACACCACGAGATCTGTCAAAGTGTGCGGTAGGGCAGTGCAAGTATGTGTTGATCACCAATGCTGATGGCGGAATTCTGAACGATCCTATCCTGCTGCGTCTTGAAGAAAACCGTTTCTGGATCTCTCTGGCAGACAGCGACATTTTGCTGTGGGCGCAGGGCGTTGCAATTAACTCGGGTCTGGATGTCACCATACGTGAACCGGATGTTTCACCGCTGCAGCTGCAGGGGCCGAAGTCGGGTGAAATTATGCAAGCTCTGTTTGGTGACAGCATTACTGATCTGAAATATTACTGGCTGCGTGAGTACGACCTGGATGGCATTCCCCTGATCGTTTCCCGAACCGGTTGGTCAAGTGAGCTGGGTTATGAGCTTTATCTGCAGGATGGCTCGAAAGGTGATGAACTATGGGAAAAGATCATGGCTGCCGGTGCACCGTTCGGTCTGAAGCCAGGTCACACGTCATCAATTCGCCGTATCGAGGGCGGTATGCTGTCGTATCATGCTGATATGGATATCAACACCAATCCATATGAGTTGGGCCTGGATCGCCTGGTTGAGCTGGATATGGAAGCAGATTTTATTGGTAAATCAGCTCTCAAGCGTATTCGTGAAGAGGGTGTGTCACGCAAGCAGGTGGGCCTGTTGATCGATAGCCCTGCATTGACAGGACCTAACACGCGTTTCTGGACGTTGGAAAAAGAGGGTGAGCAGGTGGGTAAGGTGACCTCAGCGGTGTTCTCTCCCCGTCTGGAACAAAACATTGCCCTGGCCATGGTGAGTGCAGAGTTTGCTGATCTTGGCACCACATTTGAAGTCGATATGCCAGGTGGGAAAGCAACCGCCACTGTTGTTGAAATGCCATTCTTTGATCCAAAAAAGGCAATTGCGGCGAGCTGATTTAGACAAACTGAAAGCTCAAAAATGAGCGATTCCTGCAGACTATTGTTGATGATCAGATGTTGATTTGATCCATAGCTGAGAGCAAAAAATGCTTTTAAATAGTCTGCGGATGCTCATATATAAATAACAGGGTTTCACCACCCACCAGAACATAAGGGCGATTTTATGGGGCTGTTATCTTTTCTTCACAAATCTACTGATGCCAGCACTCCGGATCAGACATCCAGCTTGCTGGAGAGCTTTCTACGCGGCTATTCGATTGAAGTAATGCCGAGCACCGCGGTTAAGGTGGAGTGTTTTCGCGATATTCTGCCGACCGGCACCCGCGTTTATATAGCTCATATCGATGGAACACCCATTGAGGAGATGGTCCATACCGCACGTCGTCTCGCGGATGAGGGTTTTCAGGTTATGCCGCATTTTCCTGCGCGTCTGATTACAGGGTATAATGAGCTCGCTGAATGGATCGCCCGGTACCGGGGCGAGGCGGGTGTTAATCAAGCGCTGCTTCTAGGCGGTGGCCTTAACACCCCGGTGGGTGAATTTAAGGATTCTATGCAGTTGCTGGAAACGGGTCTTTTCGATGGATTCAGCAATTTGCACATAGCAGGCCACCCTGAAGGGAACCGTGATATAGACCCCGATGGTTCAGACCGGATGGTGATGCAAGCAGTGAAATGGAAAAAAGCTTTCTTCGAGCGAACGGATGCGCGCGTGGCGATCACTACTCAGTTCTGCTTCGAGTCTGCTCCGGTGATTGCCTGGGCTGACAGGCTGGCAGAGGAAGGGGTTGATCTGCCTATACATATTGGCGTGGCGGGACCGGCTAAACTGCATACCCTGATAAAATATGCTTTGTCATGTGGCGTTGGACCTAGCATGCGGGTTCTGCAACGCCGGGCAAAAGATGTCGGGAAGTTGCTGTTGCCCTATGAGCCTACTGAACTATTAACCGAGCTTGCCGCTCATAAAGAACGCCATCCGGATTTCGGCGTTGAGCAGGTACATTTCTTCCCGCTGGGGGGAATTAAGAATAATGCAGTCTGGGTCTCTGATAATGGTGGCAGCGCTGGCCGACCTGCTTCAGCAGACTGAAGATTGATCCATATATATCTGTAGTTAATAAAGCCCACGACAGGGCGTGCTACAAAAAAGCAATCAAGGCGCCGCTTTACAGGTTTTCAGCCAGATTTCGTTGAGCGCTAGATGAGAAGAATAATATGACTGCACAGATCATCGAGGGTAAAAATTTCGCCGTCGCATTACGCGAAAGGGTCGCTGAGCATACAGCCTATTTGAAACAACAACACAACATCACTCCGGGTTTGGCAGTGGTGTTGGTGGGTGAGGATCCGGCATCTGAGGTTTATGTTCGCTCTAAGGGCAAGCAAACCATTGAGGCGGGTATGAACTCTTATCAGCACAAGCTGGCTGTTGATACCTCTGAAACTGAACTGCTGGCACTGATTGATCGGCTCAATACCGATCCGGATGTTCATGGCATTCTCGTCCAGTTGCCATTGCCTGATCACATTGATGAAGCGTTAGTGATTAATGCGATCGATCCCGCCAAAGATGTGGATGGATTTCATATTTCTAATGCGGGCTTGCTTGCGACAGGACAACAAGCGATGGTGCCCTGCACCCCTTTGGGATGCCTGATGATGCTGCGTGAGTATTGTGGCAACCTGTCGGGCCTGAATGCTCTAGTGATCGGGCGTTCTAATATTGTCGGCAAGCCGATGGCGCAACTGCTGTTGAGAGAGAGTTGTACTGTGACTGTGGCGCACTCGCGGACGCGAAATCTGCCTGAACTGGTGGGCAATGCCGATATTGTTGTTGCCGCGGTGGGAAGACCTCTGTTCGTTGAGGGTAAATGGATTAAGCCTGGTGCTACCGTGATCGATGTGGGAATCAATCGTATAGAGAACAGCGACGGTACTACACGACTTGTGGGGGATGTGGATTTCGACGCTGCCAAAGAGATTGCAGGAGCAATTACTCCGGTTCCTGGGGGGGTTGGCCCGATGACGATTGCGTGTTTATTGGCAAATACAGTGACCGCGTGCTGCCGAGCCAGTGCTCTCCCTGTGCCCCAAGGGCTTACGGTCTGATCATAGTCCATCATAACGGGTCATGGTCTAGCGCTGGACGCTGCCGTTTCAGCTGAGTGAGGGGCATCTGATCCATCCGGAATGAGCGCTGGTGACAGCGCTAATGTTAATCCCGCTACGTTAATTTGTCAGAGCCCCGTATCGATTTTCATCGCAGCGGGGGCGCAACATCACCTTCCTGCTATTTCTAAAGCCAGGCATCCTGGTTTCCTGTCTATCCATAGCGTCACGTATGCCTGTCCAGATCCGTTTAAAGACCGATTCTTCGGTGTGTCTGAGCATAGTCCAAACAGACTAATATGCGCTTAAAACAAGACCGTTTTTCCATTTTTATGCCATCTTTTTAGGCCCTTCTATCCGTGAATTACTCATATTATTTACCGTGATCAAACGATTTAAGTACGGTTCAATTTTGTCGTATCGGGCGGGATTGAACATTTTGAGGACTGGAAAATGGCGACACAAAAACAAGAAGAATTTGGCTTTGGCACACAGATTCGTAAATCCCCTTACTTTGATGCAACCGTGCGCTGGGGCGCTACCGGTTTCTCGGTGTATAACCATATGTATATTCCCCGTGATTTTGGTAATCCGGAGCAGAACTTCTGGAACCTGGTCAACGACGCAATTCTGTGTGATGTGGCGGTTGAACGTCAGGTAGAGATTACCGGTCCCGACGCCGCTCAGTTTGCGCAGCTACTGACACCACGAGATCTGTCAAAGTGTGCGGTAAGGCAGTGCAAGTATGTGTTGATCACCAATGCTGATGGCGGAATTCTGAACGATCCTATCCTGCTCCGCCTGGAAGAAAACCGCTTCTGGATCTCCCTGGCCGACAGCGACATTTTGCTGTGGGCGCAAGGCGTTGCGGTGAACTCCGGTCTGGATGTCACTATACGTGAACCGGATGTTTCACCGCTGCAACTGCAGGGGCCGAAGTCCGGCAAAATTATGCAGGCCCTGTTTGGCGACAGCATTACTGATCTGAAGTATTACTGGCTACGTGAATATGATCTGGACGGCATTCCCCTGATCGTATCCCGAACCGGTTGGTCAAGTGAGCTGGGTTATGAGCTTTATCTGCAGGATGGCTCGAAAGGTAATGAACTATGGGAAAAGATTATGGCAGCCGGTGCACCGTTCGGGCTTCAACCGGGTCACACCTCGTCAATTCGCCGTATCGAGGGCGGTATGCTGTCGTATCACGCCGATATGGATATCAACACGAATCCATATGAGTTGGGTCTGGATCGTCTGGTTGAGCTGGATATGGAAGCAGATTTTATTGGTAAATCAGCTCTCAAGCGTATCCGTGAAGAGGGTGTGTCACGCAAGCAGGTGGGCCTGCTGATCGATAGCCCTGCATTGACAGGACCTAACACGCGTTTCTGGACGTTGGAAAAAGAGGGTGAGCAGGTGGGTAAGGTGACCTCAGCGGTGTTCTCTCCCCGTCTGGAACAAAACATTGCCCTGGCCATGGTTAGCGCAGAGTTTGCTGACCTTGGTACCGCGTTTGATGTTGAGCTGCCGGGTGGAAAAGCAACCGCCACTGTTGTCGAAATGCCATTCTTTGACCCGAAAAAGGCAATTGCAGCGACCTGAGGCTGAAGGTTGGCCGTTGACGCACCCATTGTGGACAACGGCCCGCCGATTCCCGATTTCATCCACTGTGAGGTTTTTCTGATAGTGGATGTCGTTGGATCTCCCGGGTATCCCGGCATCGATAAATCAGCCCGCTGAAGTCGCGACACGAGAGTAGGTTGTGGAGTTGGGCATCCGCAACCGATTTCTCATGCAACATCAGTCTGGCGAAAGAAAATCTTTAAGGACCAGTAGAATGACTACTAATACAACAAATACAACAACCTATATCCTTACCGGTAGCTCCGAAACTAAACTGGGAGTGCTCGATCTGATTATTAGCAGCCTGTATCGCAACGACTGTTATGCATACGAAATGCACACGTTTGATGACGCCGATACGGGGCGCTTTTTCTTCCGGGTTGAGTTTAATTACCGGGGCAACGGTGAGTTTTCGGAAGAGAATCTACGTAACCAGCTTGCCGACAAAGCGGAGGCTTTTGAAGTCGAATGGGAGCTGCGAGACCTGGCGGTTCCTGCGAAAGTAGTCATTCTGGTATCTAAGTATGATCACTGCCTGGTGGATCTGCTGCATCGCTATAGCACCGGGGCACTGAATATCGAGATTCCGGCGATCATTTCCAACCATCCTGATCTGAAAAAACAGGCTGACTGGTACAACATCCCCTATCATCACCTACCGGTAACTGCAGACACCAAGGAGGAGCAGGAGGCGCAGATGTGGCAGATCATCCAGGAAACCGGAGCCGATCTCGTTGTGCTGGCGCGCTACATGCAAGTGCTCTCCGAGGATATGTGCAAGAAGCTGCATGGCCGGGCGATTAATATCCACCACTCGCTGCTGCCGGGCTTTAAAGGTGCCAAGCCATACCATCAGGCTTATGAAAAAGGCGTTAAGCTGGTAGGCGCCACCGCACACTACGTTAGCGAGCATCTCGATGAAGGGCCGATCATCACTCAGGGAGTAGAGCCGGTGGATCACACTTATACACCTGAACGTCTGGTAGCAAAAGGGCGTGATACCGAGCGGGTGACCCTGGCAAAGGCTATTAAGCTGCACGTAGAGGATCGCTGTTTCCTGAATGGCAACAAGACCGTTGTCTTCCCGGGACATTAACCATCGCCTCAGAGTGATCAATGAGTAACGCAGCCTGCGGATGAGTCGGCTAACCCGACGATCCGCTTTGGCTTAACCGGCATAAACGCACTGGCTTCCAACGCTTCGTTACTTAGAATAGATTTATCTTCCTTGGTGCGAGAGCATCTGCGTTTTGGCCCCACAGGGGCCTTTTTTAGTTTTGCTACACTGTCGATGCAGTACTCAGCTCAGATTAGCGAACTTTCTATTTTGGCAGCGTTTATGTGCTCACAATTTTGACATATAGCATTTGCTCTGGTTTCTGCAGGTGGGTAGACTCGACGTTTGGGATTGGGATTCATTGTGTAGTCAAAAATATGAAAAAAGTCATTTTAGATGCGCTGGATATTCGTATTCTGAGTGCCGTGCAGCAGCATGGACAGATCAGTAAATCCAGACTTTCGGAGTTGGTCAGTCTTTCGCCAACGCCATGCTGGATGCGCCTGGACAAGCTCAAAAAGGCGGGCTTCATAAAAGGCTATCGTGGCGACATTGCTATCGATAAAATTCTTGATCTGACCCGGGTTTATGTCACTGTTTCCTTGAAAGCACACAATCGGTCGAATTTTGAACGGTTTGAAAAACGCATTCAGAGCGTTGATGAGATTGTCGAGTGTAGTGCGACTGGGGGTGGTTCGGATTATGTTATGAAAGTGATTACAAAAACCCTGCATGATTTTCAAAATTTAATAGAGCAGCTCCTCGATGAAGAGATAGGCATTGATCGCTATTATATTTATGTCGTTACGCGGGAGGTTAAATCGACTTCTCTTAGCTTATCTAAACTACTGGATAATAAAACTAGCTCCAGTGATTAGTCTTGCCTGAATCTGTTATGCAGCCGGTTCTAGCAGCCAGGCTTATTCTGAATGGTCTGTTTATTCTTCTGGCATGGATACGATTTGGCAAAGATCTGTCCATAGGGACATATCAGCAGAAAACCTGCCCGAAGAGCGCTTGGCGTAATAAAGCTCACGGATGAATAACTAGTCCTGTGGACAGTGAGCAAAACAAACAATAAAAAAGCAGCCGCTTTGGGCTGCTCTTATCAATCTGAACTATACACTATATCGACAGACTCATTGATCAAAAAATCTGGCCGAATCAGATCTGTGGATGCTGCTTCAGGGTTTCGATCAGGGTTTGCATCTCGTCAAATGTACCGATGGTGATGCGTAGAAAGTTCTCGATGCCCGGTTTGCTGAAGTGCCTTACCAGCAGGTTGTTGCTGCGCAAATACTGCATCAGCTCGGCACCGCTGATTGTGTTATGGCGGGTAAAGACAAAATTGGTTTTAGACGGGATAACCCTGAAGCCGAGTTGTTCCAGCTGTGCGGTGGTCCACTCCCGGCAATCGATAATTTTCTGGTTGGTTTCATTGAAGTATTCAACATCTTCAAGGGCTGCCACCGCGCCGACAATCGCCAGACTATCCAATGGGTAGGAGTTAAAGGAGTTTTTAACCCGCTCCAGTCCTGCAATCAGATCCTTATGTCCCAATGCAAAACCGATGCGCAGGCCTGCCAGGCTGCGTGATTTTGAGAATGTCTGAATAACCAGAACGTTGTCATACCGGTTGATCAGTTCAACGGCTGAACTGCCACCAAAATCGATATAGGCTTCATCAACGATAACCAGTGATTCACTGTTTTTTTGCAACAGTGCCTCGATCTCATCCAGTGCGGTTTGCCGTCCGGTTGGTGCATTCGGATTGGCAAAGATAATACCGCCATTGGGCTGATCGTAGTCGGCAAAATCAATTTCAAAATCATCGCTCAGTGGAATCTGGCGATACTCGATAGCGTATAGATTGCAGTAGACATCGTAGAAGCTGTATGTGGTTTCAGGTAATAGTAATGGCTTGTCCTGACGGAAAAACGCCATAAACGCCAGGGCCAGTACTTCATCAGAACCGTTGCCGACAAAGATGTTGTTGTATTGCAGCTGAAAATGATCTGCCAGTGACTGTTTCAGGGCCGAAGCATCCGGGTCACAGTAGAGCCGCAGACTGTCTTTGGGATAGTTGTTAATCGCCTCAGCAACCTTGGGAGAGGGCGGATAAGGGTTTTCATTGGTATTCAGCTTAATCAGGTTATCCACCTTTGGCTGCTCACCCGGAACATAGGGGGTGAGCTGGCTGATGGCCGGGCTCCAGTATTTACTCATGATGGATCGCGTGTCGCTATATAAGGAGTTTGCAGAAAGTGAGCTGCAGGGATTGATCTGTTATTCCCGGCGTCACTGTTGGCCTTAGCATATCAAATAGCGGCTTGTTCTCGCTATACCGTTTCAGCCCGCTACAAAAAATAGGGCATAAAAAAACTGCCCGGAGGGAAGGGGTTCCTCGGGGCAGTTTCGGTCTTGCATAGCATGTTGATGTAAATATATAGAGAGTGATGTTTTGATAAAGTTCAGAAAAAAATAAATATTTTTAAAATGTTTTCAAAATGCCGTATGGGCAGTGAACGTCGCTGAACGATGAGGGATCTATAAAAAAACTGCCCGGAGGGAAGGGGTTCCTCCGGGCAGTTCGGGCTTTACATATTACGTTGATGTATAACTTTAGAGACGGCTGTTCAGGTAAAGTTCATAAAAAATTGAAAATTTTTATATTTTTTTTGGTGTATATGTAACTAACTGATTTTTATGGAGTAAATAAGTTATTTGATTATATAATATACACTCTTTTAACCTATGTAGAGTGCCATAGGCGGTTATAAGTCACGCTGTATGTAGTCAGGCGACAGAATGATTGTAACGGGCGACAAACATCGCGGTAACGCTATCCATGGTTGAGACATGGTTTATCAGCCAGCGGCACAGAGTGCTGTTCAGATAGCCCTGAAGCGATTCAATATCACTATTTTGTTGCCACCGCTGTAAGACCTGAACCAATTCAGCTAATACCCGTTCATGCTCGCCTTTATGGCATTCGTAAGCGGGGAAATCTACCCGGAGCATTTCTGCCTCTTCACGGGCAAAGTGGCTTTTGCTGTGCTCATGGATCTCTGTCAGAACCGCCTCGACCTGTTTCTCTGCGGCTATATCCCCTGTACCGGCCTGTCGGAGAAGCTGATCCAGCCTGTTAATCTGGCTGACCGCTTCTGCGTGGTCATGGTTCATGAAATCAAGCCCTACCGTAGGGATCTGCTCTGCTGTTAACAGTGTCATATAAACATCCTTTAATAATTAGGATTTCAGATAATACGCCCCCCGAGGTATTGCTCCTTGTCTAATATCAAGACGCTTTCAAATGGCCGTTGCACCTGCCGAAGTTCCCCGACTTGCATCAGCCTGAGCAGCAGCCGATACTTGAGTCAGACCTATGACCAGGTGCCGCATACAGCGCAGTTATACTGCGCTATTGCTTTCGCTGTAGATAAGCTATGCCGATAGACGATGTTCTAACGTGATAATGCTGATTTACTGCATCACAGCTACAGGCTCAGGCCTGTTATGGTGTCGTGTATGCTGGCTGATGCCAGCTGTTGTCATGTCTAGGATTTGCGATAAAACTGATGTTTTAAGATAAGCGTAAACAATGGGGAATCTGTCTGAATGCATGAGATGTCGATCTGTGAAGGGATCGTTCAGGTACTGGAAGAACAAGCGGTCAGTCAACAATATCAACGGGTTAAAACGATCTGGCTTGAGATAGGCCCGCTGGCGATGGTTGAGACGGATGCATTGCGTTTCTGTTTTGATGCGGTCACCCGCAGCACCCTTGCGGAAGGGGCCCGGTTAGAAATAATAGAGTTGCCTGGATTGGCAAGGTGTCTGCAATGCGCTAAGTCCGTTACCATAACAACACGCTATGATGCCTGTAGTGAGTGTGGCAGCTTACAGTTGCAGGTAACTCAGGGTGAAGAGCTAAGAATAAAAGAGCTAGAGGTGGAATAATCATGTGCACAGTTTGCGGTTGCAGTGAAGGCGAGGTATCGATTGAAGGGCACCATCACGGACACTCACACGACCAGCATCGCCACAGCCAGGGCTCTGACAGCGAGGCCGACAGTCATCGCGAGGTTGTAGTTGTGTCTGAGGGTGATAATCTCCATTTTGGACAGGGCCCTGCCCATGCTCATGCACCGGGTCTTAGTCAGAGCCGTATGGTTCAGATCGAGCAGGATATTCTTGGTAAAAATGATCGCTATGCGGGGCAAAACCGGCAGCGTTTTGATGCTATGAATCTATTCGCGCTGAACCTTGTTTCCAGTCCCGGCTCGGGTAAAACGACATTACTCACCGCCAGTCTTGAAAAGATCAAAGGGCGCTGTTCGGTGGCGGTCATTGAGGGTGATCAACACACCGCCAACGATGCCGAGCGGATACGTGCAACCGGGGTTCAGGCGGTTCAGGTGAATACCGGTAAAGGCTGCCATCTTGATGCGCATATGGTGGGCCATGCGCTGGAACGTTTTGATGACCTCTCCGGCGGACTGCTGTTTATTGAGAATGTTGGTAATCTGGTGTGCCCGGCCGCCTTCGATCTGGGTGAGGCTCATAAAGTGGCGATTCTTTCAGTCACCGAAGGTGAAGACAAACCCCTTAAATACCCGGATATGTTCTATGCCGCCGATCTGATGTTGCTGAATAAGATTGATCTCCTGCCTTATCTTGATTTTGATGTAGAGCAGTGCATTGCCGCGGCTAAACAGGTGAATCCTGATATCGAAGTGATAAAGGTGTCCGCCCGTTCGGGTGAGGGAATAAACGAATGGCTGGATTGGATAGAGCAACATCGGGTTGCCCGCATCCAGAGACGGATTGAGCAGCTTAATGGCCAGATCTCGCTGCTGCAGGCAATGGTGTAGTGCGGAATCAAAAGTGGCCGACGCTACACTATATGATGATGAGCTGAAAGCCTGTCCTGATGCCAGTGTCGATAAGCATTCACAAAAAGCCCTCAGCAGAGGGCTTTTTTGCGGCAGAGCTTAAGAGATAAACGTTTCGGAACTGATGCCTAACTCCGTTCTCTTAGGCTTTACCCAGTGCAGTTTTTTCTCAATTGCATCAATCATCGCTCCGGCCACGTCGATATTGGTTGCGCTCTCAATACCCTCAAGGCCTGGTGAGGAGTTAACCTCCAGCAGCAGAGGGCCTTTCTTTGAGCGGATAATGTCTACTCCGGCTACCCGTAGCCCCAGCGTCCTGGCCGCCAGAAGTGCGAGCTTTTTCTCCTCAGGGGTTATCTTTACCAGCCGGGCGCTGCCGCCCTGATGGATATTTGCGCGGAACTCGCCGGGTGCGGCAACCCGTTCAATCGACGCGACAATCTTACCGTCGATGACAAAACAACGCAGGTCTTTACCATCAGCTTCCTTAATGAACTCCTGAACCAGCAGGTTTGCTCGCAGGGATTTGATCGCATTGATGACCGACTCAGCAGCTTTACGGGTTTCAGCAAGCACTACACCGCGTCCCTGAGTCCCTTCAAGCAGCTTCACAATCAGAGGAGCACCACCCACCATCTCGATCAGATCGGTGGTGTCCATCGGTGAATTAGCGAAGCCGGTGATGGGAATATCAAGACCGCTTTTCTGTAGCAGCTGCAAAGAAAAAAGTTTATCCCGGGACTGAGTAATCGCGATTGAGCCGTTGAGGGTTGCCACCCCCAGTCCTTCAAAGTGACGGGTGAGCGCGCAGCCATAGAAGGTCATGCTCGGACGGATGCGGGGAATGATTGCGTCCAGGTCATTTAACACGGTACCACCACGATAATGTACTTCGGGCTGTTCCGCATCCAGCTTCATATAACACTGCTTGATGTTGAGGAACATCATCTCATGTCCACGTGCTTCACCGGCTTCAATAATCCTCTGGTTACTGTAAAGCTCTGGATTACTGGCTAACAAACCGATTTTCAGACCACTGGGTTTGGTTTCCCTGACATCATAAATACGTTTAGCTTCTTCAATGGTCAGGTTGCCCAGACAGAAACCGGAAGAGGGATTTACCAGAATACCTTCCATCGCTTCACGGCCAAGCAACATCCGGTAACCCATACTGTCGCGGTTAGTCAGGGTGAGCTCTATCTCCCAGATATCGCCACCCAGTTGCAGCGGTACGCGAATCACATAACGCTTCTCTGCATCGCCACTGGAACTTTTGATCGTACGCCGGTCAACAACCTTTGCTTCGCACCTCACCGTCACTTTAAGGTTTTTTTGCAGCGGGTGCATATCAAATGAGACCCAGGGAATACCATCTCGTTTAAAAGGCTGAATATTGACCGCGTGTACCGAGGAGGTTTTAGCCCCTGAATCAACACGGGCCTTGATCGCCGGAATGCTAAGGCTGGGAAAAGCACACCATTCTTCACTACCGACTACAATCATTTCGTTAAGGTTCATTTGTAAAGCCCTGGAGAAGGCGTCTACCTTCATTTGCTAAATGGGGTCGCAAATGTACTATTTTTATGTGACAGGGTGAAGGCAAAAAGAGTATGAAAAAGGCAAAAAAAAACCCTGCATAAGCAGGGCTTTAAAGGGAACTAAGTGATATTTACTTAGTTAATTTAGTGACTTCAGCCATCGCTTCTTCGCCAGCTGATTTAGCCAGTTCAGAGAAGGCTTCGCCCTGTGCTTTCAACAGTTCGAACAGAGTAGTGTTAGCTTCAACGTTGAATTTAACAACGTCTTCCGGAGTTTTCAGAGACTTAGCTTTTTCAGCTTCAGTCTTGAAGAAAGCAGCCAGGTCTTCTCCAGCTTTTTTCTGCAGCTCAACAGACTTAGTGATAGTCGCAGCTTGCATTTCCATCAGGGTTTTTACAGATTCGAAAGATTTAGTGAAATCGATAGCGTTAGTCATGGTCGTTCTCCAGTAATTTATATGCTGCAGTGCACAATAGAGTCTATTGTAGAGATCTGTGAACCGAAGTCAAATCTTTTTTTGTGCAGTGCACAAAAATATTTGATGACGTCGCTTAAGTAGTAATACGTTTCTAAAGGTACAAAAAAACCCGGTAGTTTTCACTGCCGGGCTTCTCAGAAAAGGGATAGCTTAGCTAGCCATTTTCTTAATTTCAGCCATAGTTTCTTCGCCAGACTCTTTAGCCAGAGCAGTGAAGGCTTCACCCTGTGCTTTCAGCAGTTCGTAAAGAGACTTGTTTGATTCAACGTTGAATTTTACAAACTCTTCAGGAGTCTTCAGTTCTTTAGCTTTTTCCGCTTCAGTTTTGAAGAAGTCAGCCAGCTCTTCAGCAGATTTTTTCTGCAGCTCAACGGTTTTAGTCAGAGCTGCAGTTTGCAGACCCATCAGTGCCTGAGCAGATTCAAAAGGCTTTTTAAAATCAAAAGTAGTGTTGATCATAGTAGTCTCCATAGGGTTATGGTGCGGTGCACAATAAAAACTATTCTAGTTAAAAATATCAGATCGTCAAGCGTTTTGTGCGATGCACAAAAGATATTTTATTTAGTGCAGGTTAGCAATCAAAGATGACTGTTCAGTGACAGCGGGGAAACAGGGGAGTGAAAGTTTTTTTACCGGTTGAGTCTGGCTTAATCTCAGTGACTGCAACCGGTTTGGATTGATAACAACGAGTAGCGGATGTGAAGATTATTCGCTCAGATTGAGCGCTTTTTTTAGTTGCTCTATAACCTTGGTTGAGAGACGGTTGATCCGTATTGAGTTAGTTTGCGGATCAAACTCAATTTCACTGTTGCTGTTGGGGTGACCAAGCGAGCGACGGGAAAAATCCAGTTGCCAGTTATCCATTTTAGCTTTTACCTGGGTATACGCATTAATTGTACTGGTGTGCGGCTGAAACTCCTGACTTACCTGATAACTGTCGGAATTGGCAAATTTGCTGAACGTTCCGCCTGCCTGCTGTGCTTGTTCAGGTGGCATGTGGCCCTCGAATATTTTTTCAACATCCGGCAGGTAGGCCGACTGCTTATCGTCCCGTTGACGGGAGAGATAACTGACCACATCCTCAACGATCTCATCCTGTTTTTCCTGCAGCTGGTAATGGCGGCAAAACTCTTCACTTGCTTTGATCAGGTCGGAAGTCGATTTCTTTGAGGGGACGACATCGGTGCAACCCAGGGCATTGGAAAAGTAGTGGGTAATATCACCCTTACGACGGCTGCCGATAAAACTCAGATAGCTGTCGCTACCCTCTTTATAGGTGGTGATATTGATCTTGGCGGCCTGATGTAATTTTTCCAGATCAACCTCGATCACCTTTGTCGGGTTGAGTTCCTGATCAAAGGCTACCCCGGTTTTATCGCCTACCAAACCAATTAGCAGGTAATCGAACACATCAGATGAGTAGTAGATAAAGATCACATAGCCGCCGGTTGCAGCACGGGCTGAGGGTTGCTGCAGTGATGCTGCCAATTGTGCCAGAGCCTGGTCACAGAGGGACAGAAAGGTCTGCTCATCCGGGGTGCTATCAATAAACTTTTTGAATCCGGAGATAAACGGATAGCCCTCACTGTTTTCATCATTGAAGGATCCGTGGGTCAGTGCCGCCCGTCGGCCATAGGCTGCTACCAGTGCGTTAAACAGTTGCTGCGCCATTGGGTCTGCGATATTGATGGCGCCTCCTTTATCACTGATTGTTGCAACGCTGTCGTCGGCTTCTTTAATCAGTTCACGGATAGCTAAAAATTTAAGATCCATTGCGGCAGTTTCCGGTTCTTTTAGTTCGAGAGCTGGTTGGGTAGCTCGTTCGGTGGTTAATTGCAGAGGCCGGCTAGTGTAGCGTATTGACCCGGATGGTCAAATATTCGGGGCCGTTTCCTGTTCCATCCATGTCAGAATGATTAACGCTTCGTGCCGGTCTTTACCACAGTGCTCTTCTGCAGCTTTAAATGCCTGACAGACATCGGGGTAGTCAGGATTGTTCCAGATTGTGCAGTTAAACGACTCGTCCAGATTGACGCAAGCGACCCCCGCAGGTTTGCCATCAGGCATATTGGGAATAGGGGAGCTTATGTGAGGCGCAATACAGCAGGCTCCACATCCGGGACGGCATTTCATATAGCGATATTATCCAATCAGTAAACCGCTATAATAGCGCATCTGAGCAGATAATTGCCCTCAATATAAGGTTAAATCCTATGGCGCTTAAGCCAACAATCTTTAAAGCTGAACTGCAGTTGAGTGATACCGATCGCCACTGTTACGAAACCTGTAACCTGACACTGGCACAGCATCCATCTGAAACACTTCAGCGGATGATGGTGCGGTTATTGGTGTATGCAATTAACTATCATCAGGATCTGAACTTTACCCGGGGGTTGTCCAGCACTGATGAGCCAGAGCTTTGGCAGGTGGGCCCCGATGGTCAGGTTGAACACTGGATTGAGCTGGGGCAGGCGTCTCCTGAACGGTTGCGAAAAGCGGTAAGCCGTGCACCAAAAATTTCACTTTATGCTTATGGTCGCGAGGTTGATATCTGGTGGGATAAGCAGGGTAAGGCGATAGCTGAATTGCCAAAGGTGAGTGCATGGCGTTTTCACGATAGTGATGTTGCTCAGCTGGAAAAATTTGTCAGCCGTACGATGCAGCTTTCACTGACCATCAGTGATGGTGAGCTATTTTTGAGTGATAACACCAATCATCTGAGTTTAAGGGTTTGCGCTTTGGCATGAAATTGGTTTTATAAATACGTATAAGGCTTTGATTTTAAAGTTATGTTTTTAGATTTTCGTGAGGGCCCCTGGGGTGAAGATCCGGGCCCGACTTGCAAGGGTAAGGCTCTGCTGGAAAGAACCTAGCGTCGGTTATAGAAGGGCCCGGATAATGGTCAGTGTATACTGTTTTGCTGGGGGTGCAATTTATCCAGATCAACGAGTGTTGTGAGATTACTCAAATTGGGGAATGGTTTTAAGCTTTAAATCCTTGACATAAAAAGGGGTATTGCGGGATAGTCTGAGCTGAGTAAGGCGTAGATATTCAACTTGGCTTGCCCGGCTGCTGTTTCGATTAGAAAGTTCGATTAGAAAGTTCGATTAGAAAGTTCGATTAGCCAGCCTGAGCAGACTGTTTTGTTAATCAGCTTTTCCCATCATCTCGATCATTTTCATCTCCTGTGCAGAAAATCCGGCTTTCAATCTGACTTCGTGATTGAAGGGGCCTTTCAGAGGGCCTTTCATATACTTCCACAGCAGATCAATAAAGGTCTTATCCGGATCCAGTTGGCGCTGTTGGCACTGATAGTGATACCAGCGGGTGCCTGAACTGACATGTCCGACCTCCTCATTCGCGATCATGGTGAGGATGTCGACCATCTGCTTGTCACCCAACTGGTTAAATCGCTGAATTGTTCTGGGCACCACATCCAGGGCACGGGCTTCAAACACCCGGTGCACAATTCCCATTCTTTCCAGCATATCGTCTGCGGTGTCGACCGCCATACTCCAGAGTTCGCCATGGGCTTTAAAGCTGCCATAGTCATAACCCATCTCCCGCAGCCGGCCCCGCAAAGCGACAAAGTGGTTTGCTTCCTCTCCCGCGCACTGCATCCAGTCGGCGTAAAACTCCTTTGGCATTCCCCGGTAACGGTAGACTGAATCGAGCGCCAGATTAACGGCGGTGAGTTCGATATGGGCGAGGGCATGAATCAGCGCAGCACGGCCCTCCTCTTTACCCATTTTGCGTTCATTCACCGCAGAGGGCGCGACGATCTCGGGTTTGTCCGGTTGGCCCGGCTGATTCAGTAACTCAGGTTCGTCACCGTCCAGCCACTCCAGTTGCCCCGCATTCCAGCGGCTGACGGTCTGTCGGGTTAGCTCGATCTTCTGATCGGGATCTGCGGTGAGGAATGCGTGTTTAGTGTGCGCGTAAAGGTTTTGCACTGAAAATACCGTATGACTGATAAAAGCAGCCGCAATTGTACCTTCTGCGCGCACGACAGTGGAGACAATGCCGCTATTTTTATGATCTGACGTGCCGCTTTTGGTGTTTACGCTTACCAATCGTTGTGTGAGCGTCTATGACGATCTTTTTGCTTGTCATGCCTCCGGTCATGTCGTTGATCATGTCTTTGATAGTCACGGGTAATGATGTTCCGACGGTATGAGTCTCTTGACGACTGATGTCGGTAATTCGGCTCTATGTAATAGTTATGGATATAGGCTTTAGGGTAAGCCCGCGATTGATACCCCTGCGAGCGGTAGTGGTCCCGTCGGTGGTATTTTGCTCTGTGATCGTTATCGTAACGATTAAAGAGGAGATAACTGCCGATGTGACGGTCGCTGATAAAGAGTCGCAGATCACCCGTGTCGATCGCAATTCCACCATGAATTCGTGTATTGCTATCAGCATATCCGGGTGTTGCCAGAAGCAGAGCGGGGAGGGCGAGCAGTGGCAGGCAGAGTATTTTAACCAATGATCTTTTTAAGTTGTACATAATTTCACCTCACTTGTATAACTGAATTCTAGTGAGTGAAAGCGAAACCTAAGCTGAATATTGACTGATTTCAGTGGATGATTTTTCAACTTAAAGTATTGGGATATTCAGTGCTTATTCAGAGTGTAGTTATGGATACTTATCTGGGTATCCGAAAATTACCTGGGTAGGGGGCGGAGATTTTTAGAGCTCTTTATCAGAGCCCTTTATCAGAGCTCTGGCACAAAGCGGGCAGGCCAGCTGCCGCGAATGGCGCCAAAGATGAGACGGCGCAGTTTGTACCAGTAGGTACCGAACAGAACGATGAATACGCCAAAGCCGATGAAGATCATCAGTGGCAGATTATTGCCGTCGAGCACGTTGCTGCTGACAACTTTAAAGATGGCGTAGATCGCATAGGAAAGACTTGATACCAGCATCGCTCGCCGATCAACAAACAGTGCGGTGAGCAGGAACAGGATGAAAAATAGTAATAGTGCTATTTCTCGGTTGGTGCCTGCATCCAGCACACCCGCATCACTGAACAGCAGGGTGGTCATCATTCCGTGGACAATCAGTGGTGCTGCCAGCAGGTGCAGCCAGAAACCACAGTCACTGGAGCGCAGCTGCCGTTTACGATCCCGGGCGTCAAAGCTCATAGCCACCAGGAACACTGCGATTCCCAGAGCGCTGAACAGTAACTGGTGTTTTAATATATCGACGCCGATACTGCTGATAATTGCGGCCACCAGACCGGCAGCCACAGGTAGCAGGCTGAAGGGCATTCGATAGCGCAGGTAAAATAGTAAGGAGCAGCCGCTGAGGGTCAGAAATTGCAACGCTGCGGTATCAAACTGAGAGATCCCCAGCGCTTTGCTGAGAAAATAGAGTGTTGAGATCAGGATGGCTATACCAGGCAGCGCCAGTCTGCGAATTCGCACCAGCCACTCAGCGGCACCGAGAAACAGAGCTGCGGGTATCAGCCACTCGAACTGAGACAGCCTCATTGCTGCAATGGAAAAGGTAACAAACAAAACCCCCAAGGTGATAAAAATATCACCGAAGTTGCGAATAAAGCGAAGTTGCTCTTCTCCAGCAGGCTGATCGCTGTCTTCTGCAGCACTGAATACCATCAGTTCCTGCAGTTGTTGCTGGGAGATGATACCGCGCTGCGCAGCTCTCTCCAGAGTCTCTCTGTCCACTTTGCCTCCAACCGCTAACAAAAAACCGTAGCTTAGTCCTATTTTGTCGCCGGGTTAAGGGTTAACCGGCGAGGCTCAGGATTAGCGGCGGCGAATACCGATTCTGCGACCGATATTTTCGGGGGTGGGGAGCTCTGATTGTTGCTTTGCCATTGCGTTAATCCGGGATGCGACTGGCTCAGGAAATTCACAACTGCTGCGGCTGTTAAGATCAACACACATGGCCATCTGTTCCAGCGTAGACGCCAGATATTGACTGCCATCTTCGGCTTGAGCGAACATCTCAAAGTAGAGGTGAAGACGCTTGTTGTCGTGATCGATTAGCTGACAGCGGATCTCCACCGGCTGATCCAGAACCACCTCGTTGTTATAGGTGATGTGGTTTTCCAGTACCATCCAGGAGATTCCGGTTTTTTCAGTTTCTGCTTCACTCAACCCCAGCTGACTGACCAGTTCGACGCCTGCGAGATCGAAAATCAGAACATAGTAGGCAACGTTCATATGGTTGTTATAATCAAGCCACTCGGGTTTGATTCGGGTGCTGTATATTACGGGTGCTGTCACTGTCATCGGTACTAATTCCTATTCACTCTGTTCAGTTTCTGTGGCCATTTTTACTGCCTCTTTGAGCGCTTTCTGCTCTGCATTCCAGATATTCAACTCTTCGTAATAGGTGTCCCAGACACAGGGCGAACAGGCACTTTCACAACATTCATAGTCTGCAGGGGGTGTCGGTTTTTCCCGTATCACAACAGTGACGGGTTGTGCGGTGCTTTCCTGGCTCATATCGATTAATAATTTCTGGTGGTTTTCGTTCAATTCCGACCATTTTACTATGACTATGGCCCCGCGCCCAGTCAACATCAGTTGCAGACAACTATTTCACTATATGTCAGCGGTGCTTTCTGCGACAATTGCTCTCCCCGAAATTAAGTTGTCTTGCTGATATCTCCATGAAAAAAATTGCTCCAGACCTGTTTTCCTATCCCCGTTACTGGGCCGAGTGCTTCGGTATAGCGCCCTTTTTACCCACGACACGGAAGGAGATGGACCAGCTGGGCTGGGATAGCTGTGACATTATCATTGTCACCGGAGATGCCTATGTCGATCATCCCAGTTTCGGTATGGCGGTGATGGGGCGTTTGCTTGAGGCACAGGGCTTCAGGGTGGGCATCATTGCACAACCGGACTGGCGCAGTGCAGATGCGTTTATGGCCCTGGGCAAACCGAATCTCTATTTCGGTGTCACTGCCGGTAACATGGATTCGATGATCAACCGTTATACCGCCGATCTGCGTCTGCGTCATGATGATGCCTATACCGCTGGAGGCAAGGGCGGCAGCCGGCCGGACCGGGCGGTCATCGTTTACAGTCAGCGTTGTAAAGAAGCCTGGAGTGACGTGCCGGTGGTATTGGGTGGCATAGAGGCGAGTTTGCGCCGCATCGCTCAGTATGACTACTGGAGCAACAAAGTCCGCCGTTCAGTACTGATCGATGCCACTGCGGATATTCTTTTGTATGGTAATGCGGAACGGGCAATTGTTGAACTGAGTCACGGGCTGGCTGCGGGTAAGAGTCTGGATGATCTCTGGAACCTGCGAGGCACTGTGCAGATTCGCCAGCAACCACCGGCGGGCTTTGTCGAGCTGGATTCAACCCGGATAGACTGGCCCGGCAATATCGATAAATTGCCCAACCCCTATGACTTTGGCAATGACCAGAGTGGGGTCGATAAACTGATAGACCCAACTACAAAGCGGTGTGGTGCAGACAGTTCGGTCAGTCAGTCCGATGATTTGGTGGATGCTGACGTGTCTCCGATACGCATCATTCCGATGCCGCTTAAACGCAAAGAGAAACTCCAGGCAGAGACCACCTATATCCGCCTGCCATCATTTGAAAAAGTGGCCAAAGACTCTGCCCTGTATGCGCATGCATCCCGGGTGTTGCATCAGGAATCGAACCCGCATAATGCCCGGGCACTGATTCAGAAACATGGCAACCGGGAGATCTGGGTAAATCCGCCGCCGATTCCACTGGAAACGTCGGAGATGGATGGCGTATTTGGCCTGCCGTATCAGCGGGTTCCCCATCCGGGATACGGCAAGGATAAGATTCCCGCCTACGATATGATCCGCTTCTCGATCAATATTATGCGTGGCTGTTTTGGCGGCTGTACCTTCTGTTCTATTACTGAGCATGAAGGCCGTATTATTCAGAGTCGTTCCCATGAGTCGATTCTCAATGAGATGGCTGAAATTCGGGACAAAGTACCCGGTTTTACCGGATCGATCTCTGATCTGGGTGGTCCCACCTCGAATATGTATTTTCTTAATTGTAATGACGACGAGATTCAGTCGAACTGCAGAAAGCTTTCCTGCGTTTACCCCACCATCTGTAGCAACCTAGATACGGATCACAGCCGTACCACGGAGTTGTATCGCAAAGCGCGGAAGATGGAGGGAATCCATAATGTTGCCATCGCTTCAGGTCTGCGCTATGACCTGGCAGTGAAAGACCCGGAATATGTGCGTGAGCTGGTAACCTATCACGTTGGCGGTTATCTGAAGATCGCCCCGGAGCATAGTGAGCAGAATACTCTGAGCAAGATGATGAAACCGGGGATGGATACCTATTATGATTTTAAAAAGATGTTTGATCGTTTCTCTCAGGAGGCGGGCAAGAAACAGTATCTGATCCCTTACTTTATTGCCGCTCATCCTGGCTGTGATGATGAGGATATGCTCAGTCTGTCGCTCTGGCTAAAACAAAATGATGTCAAAGTGGATCAGGTGCAGAATTTCTATCCCTCACCGATGTCACTGGCTACCGCGATGTATCATTCAGAGAAAAACCCGCTGAAGCAGGTGACCTATAAGAGTGAAACGCTCTATATCCCGAAAGATAAGGAGCAGCGCAAAGCGCATAAAACCTTGCTGCGTTACCATGACCCGGAAAACTGGCCTGCGTTGCGGGTTAAGCTGAAGGAGATGGGACGCGAAGATCTGATTGGAGCCCGCCCTGGCCAGTTGGTAACGCCTGAAGAGCCCTCAGGAGGGCGTGAACAGCAGCGTCAGGACAAAAGGCGTCCTGCCGCAGGGGGTAGATCGAAGAGCGCCTCGCGGGCGACTACGAAGCCTGTGGTGCCGGGTAAAAAAAGCGCTGCTTCCCGTCCCTCTAAAAAGCGTAAAGGGGCAGGCAAAAGCAGCGTGAAAAAGCAGCAACACTGAGTGTTGCTGCAGGGGGTGAAACTCAGACTGGCAGCTCTTATTCAGAGCCGTTAACCGTTAACCGTTAACCGTTAACCGTTAACCGTTAACCGTTAACCGTTAACCTTTAACTAGCAGCGCTAACCAACAAGTGCAGTATTATCAGAAGAACTCGTAAGACTCTGTTATACGGCGCTTGAGTGAGCGCTCCTCCATATAATCTTCAATCATTTGACGTTTACGGTTTTTGCGTCCGGCTTTTTTTTGCCGCTCTGGCTCGGGGCTTTTAAAAAAGTCGTTGTCCATATCATCCAGGGCTTCAGTTGATAGGTCGTCCAGACGAATTTTGCTACTCATAGATACTTACCCGGGTTACGTTTTTTATGATGGGTAAATAAAACCTTTTATCAGTGACGGTAGGATGACGTAACGATTAAGCTTTCGTAACAGAAATATTGCTGTGCTTCCTGCTGCGATTATTACTGCGGGGTTTAAAGGGGATTTATAAGATGTGCGGCATTATGGGAAGGGGCTTGAGAGCGGGCCTGATTGCCAAAAAGGGCCGCCGAGGCAGCCCTTTAACATAAGACTTGTTCTAACTGAGTCGCTGTAATTTAATGGTTGCGACCGATTTAGACTGAGTTAGTACAGTCTAGTGTCGCCGGGCGAGTGTCATTCAGTCATCATAGAATTCACGAAGTTCCCGTTCCAGTCTGCGTTGTTCCATTAATAGTTCGATGCGACGTCTTTTCTCCGCATCACAGCAGTACTTTTTTTCTTTCGGATCGATCTCAATTTCGTCATCTTCCCAGTCATCTGCGATGTCGAGAAGTTCGCTGTCTTTCTTTTCTTTTTCTGTCATGGCTCCGCACTTCACATGCAAGTTGGCTGTACGATTACTGCTATCAAAAGCTCTGATCAAAACTCGCCAATACTGATTAATTACATGATCAAACCCGCTTGCCCTGCAGGTTCGCGTCTACCCAGATTATGGGACAAGATTCGCGAGGGTAAAATGAATTTTTATCTATTAAACATCTGTTTGTATGAATATTTATACTCAATAATAGATGGCGAAAAATATAGGAAATGCTATTGCACTGATGGGTGTGCTCAGCCCAATAGAATGTGATCAGGAAATGCAGGGAAAGAAGGTTCTAAGGTTTTTTCGAGGTATAAAAAACGCCCCGTGGGGCGTTTTACAAGGCTATTAAACATGAATGTTTAATTTAATGTTTTTTGCAGGGCTGCAATCCGGTCATCCAGTGGCGGGTGAGTCGACAGGAGTGCCATGAATCCTTGTTTCATATGACTGCTAATACCAAATGCTGTGAGGGTTTCAGGCATCTGGTCAGGGACATTTGATTCAGCTTTGAGTCGCTGAAGTGCGCCGATCATGGCATGCGGGGAGGCCAGCGAAGCGCCAGCTTCGTCCGCTTTATACTCTCTGCGACGGCTAAACCATGCAACGATGGTTGATGCCAGAATGCCCAATACAATTTCGGCCACAATGGTGGTGATGAAGTAGCCGATGCCGTGTCCCTGTTCATTCTTCAGAATCGCCCGGTCAACAAAATGACCAATAATGCGGGCGAAGAACATTACAAAGGTGTTGACCACTCCCTGAATCAGGGCAAGGGTAACCATATCGCCATTGGCTACATGGCCAATTTCATGAGCCAGTACGGCGCGAATCTCCTCTTTGCGGAAGCGTTGCAGCAGTCCCAGGCTGACCGCAACCAGAGCGCTGTTTTTGTTCCAGCCGGTGGCAAAAGCATTGGCTTGTTGTGCCGGAAAAATACCGACTTCCGGCATGCCGATGCCCGCTTTGTCTGCCAGTTCTTTAACAGTATCCAGCAACCATTGTTCGTCAGCACTGCGTGCCTGGGTAATGATTTCGGTTCCGGTGCCTTTTTTGGCTAAAAACTTAGATAACAGCAGTGACACAAAGGAGCCAGCAAAACCAAACACTGCACAGAAGGCCAGCAGGTTTCCCAGATCCAGATTGACACCGTTTGCCTGCAGCATTGATCCTACACCAAACAGGCTCAGCGTTATGCTGGCCAGGGCAATAACAGCAATATTGGTTAACAGGAAAAGACCGATTCGCATCATAATTCAGGTAGCTCTTTGTAATGAAGTTGATGTTATAGATATAGGCGATCAGAGTAAGTTTCAACCATTCGTTTACTATGGGAGATAAAAAACTGGCCCGCCGACCAGCGGATCACTATAATCGCGCCTTTTTCTACGCAAAGATGCATCTGGCGGATCTATCATGCAGGCTATTTTCGATTCTATCTCCACACAGCTTGGTCTGGCATCGGGTGAAGTTCGACGGTTGTTTCATGGCCGGGGGCGCTGTTATCCGGGCTATGAACAGTTGATTATAGATCTGTTGCCTCCGGTCGTGATTATCCGTCTGTTCAGTGAGCATCCTCCGGAGTTGGTTGAGCAGCTTAAAGCGTTTTTTCTGCAACTTGATAGTGGTATTAAACCCGATTTGCTGGTGGTTCAGCATCGCTATCGCCGGGAAGCGTGTATTGAGGTGTTGTGGAATAACCGTGGGGTTGATCCGGAGCAGTTGCTGCAGGTGAGCGAGCTGGGTTTGAAATACAGTGTACGTCCGTTAAAAAACCAGAATAGTGGTCTGTTTCTGGATATGCGGGAAGGGCGTCGCTGGGTTAAGCAAAACAGCCAGGGGAAAAGGGTTCTCAACTTATTCGCCTATACCTGTGGTTTTTCTGTTGCAGCGATGGCCGGCGGTGCCGACAGTGTTGTTAACCTGGATATGAGTCGGGGGGCACTGAATACAGGCCGGGAAAATCACCGTCTGAATCAGCTATCTCTCGATCGGGTGAAGTTTTTAGGTCATGACCTGTTTCGTTCCTGGGGTAAGCTGAAGCGGGAAGGGCCTTATGATCTGGTGATTATTGACCCTCCGAGTTTTCAGCGCGGCAGTTTTGTCGCCAGCAGTGACTATCGAAAGGTTCTACGGCGTCTGCCCGAGCTGACGACTGAGTCTGGTGAGGTGCTGCTATGCCTTAACTCCCCTGAGCTGGGTAGTGATTTTTTACAACAGCTGGTTAAGGATTGCTGTCCGGAATTTATCTACTCTGAACGTATCGCTAATCCGGATGATTTTCCGGACCGGGAGCCGGAGCAAGCGCTTAAAGTTTTGCTATTCAAAAAGGCTGTGTGAAGGCCTGAAAGTAAAGTGTTTACAGGAAAGTTATGAATTTGATCTGCCTGGATCTGGAAGCCAGTGGCCTGGGGCCGCACTCCTATCCAATTGAAGTTGCCTGGAAAAGTACAGAAGAGGTCTGCGACAGCTTTTTAATTAATCCGGATTCTGTCCCGGAGTGGACCTTTTGGAATGAGTACGCAGAGGAGCTGCATAACATCTGTCGCAGCGAGTTACGGCAGCATGGGGTAACTGCGCTATCCGCCTGCCAGCGTCTGAATGAGGCGTTGCAGGGGTGTGAGGTGCTCAGTGATGCCTGGGAGTTTGATAGTTTCTGGTTACGCCGTCTGTTTAAAGCGGGGGAGCAAACGATGGCTTTCCGTTTGGTCGGCTTGCGGGATGTGCTGAGCGCTGAAGAGCTGATTCAGTATCAGTTTGTCTGCAAAGCTCAGTTGCGCCAGCATCGAGCGATGGATGATGTTGATCACATATTGGAGGCGATTCGCAGCGTCAGGTTTTCTGTCTGATATGTATTAAGTTTAATCCTGAGTAAAAAGGCAGCTGTTAAGGCTGCCTTTTTGCTTTCTCAATACATTGTTTCAGCGCACGTAATGAATAGGTTTATAGCAATTCATCAAGTCCTGACTGTAACTGCATCGCGTCCTCTGACGATTCGGCAATATCTTTTGGCAGCCCGGCAACTTCGGCTGCTGCCATAGGGAACATCGTCATAACCTCTTCGACAGGTCGGTTCTGCCGAATACTGGTGTTGAAATAGCAAGCGATATTAACAATTGCACTCAATGGATTTGGATCTGGGGCGTCCAGGGGGTGTTTGTGGTAACGCACAGCTTCGCCCAGGCTGGCTGGAAACTGCCAGTATTTTAACAGCGCCTGACCTGCTTCCGCCGTGGTAAAGTTAAGTCTCTCCATCTCCGCCTCAGAGCGGCTGCAGCCGGTTTCATCAACCAGTTTGACTATCGCTTCAGCGAGCTTTGGCTTTGTCAGGTGTAAAAGCAATTGGCCGATGTTGTGAATTAGCCCAACCGTGAACGCAGTATCCGGATCTACATCGGTAGTTTTCTCTGCGAACCATTTAGACAGGGCTGCTACTTCGAAAGATTCTGCCCAGAACCGTTTCAGATCAAGTCCCTCTACCTCTTTTACCGACCCGGAAAAACCGGATGCAACTACCATCGTTTTTAGTTGAGCCATTCCCAGCAAAATGATTGCTTCGTTGATAGAGGTAACTTTTCGGCTAAGACCAAAATGGGCTGAGTTGACCAGCCGAAGAATTTTGAGAGATAGCGTCTGGTCGTGAATAATTTTATCGGCAATAACGCTGTAATCGGCTTTTGGATTGTTGAGTTGCTGAATAAGCTCACGTACGACATCCGGGACATTTGGCAGCTGATGTGTTTGTTGTAATAGTTCGCTGACTTCCATTGCTTCATCCTTATTGGTTGACGGTGACAGGCTATCCGCTAGGCAGTGGGTAACTTGTGCCACTTTTATTTCAGAATCAGCTTAATTCAGAGGTTTTGCAACAGAAATGAAACTCAATATGGGGAGATTTGCTGATCCGGCGGACGCTGTAGGCTTGTCGCCGGATCTGAGCTCATTTAAGCAGAGGAGTGCGCTAACAGATAATTCTTATCTGCTTAGTGGTTTTGATCAGAGGTTCAGGACATGTTTTTCAATATGCATACGCAGTTCTTCATATTGGCCCATCTCTTCTGGCTTGAAGTAGAACTTGTAGAAGTTGCGTTCAACGATACTGCCTTTCGAGTCACCGATCTGTTCTTTAGTGCTGGAGTAACGGTAAGCCATCTGCAGATGGATAACGCGGGTGTGTGGTGGCACTGTAATTTGGTGATTTTCCAGATCATAGCGTATTTTAGTCTCTTTGATGGTATAGAAAGAGATCTCCGCTGCATGACCCAGGTTGATCAGAAAGTTACTGGTGACCGGCATGATATGGTTTTTTTCCATGCCATTGTGTTCCATGTAGATACCGCAATTTTTCTTGATCTTAATAAACATACCGATTCCGCGAGAGTGGGTTATTGTTAAGGACGGTATGAACAGCTCTCTTGCGTCTTTGGCTGCTAAGTAACAGCAGAGAATCAATTAAACCCGTTCCAATCATCCTTCGCACTGGAAAGCTACAAGGCCACCAGATTATATGTCTGTTTTATAACAGAAATATGACTAAGTATAGAGCCTGTTTCAGAAATAAAAAAAAGCGATCATCAGATCGCTTTTTAATTGGGTCATTCCTGGGCGTAATTTTTCAGAAATGCTGCAATGCGATCAATCGCTTCGCAGAGTTCATCTTCACGTGGCAGGAACACCAGTCGAAAGTGCTGGGTATCCGGAACGTTGAATCCACTGCCCTGAACAATCAGCACTTTTTGCTGCTGTAAAAGATCCAGCGCCATCTTTTCATCATTCTTAATCGGATATACCGCAGGATCCAGTCGGGCAAACAGGTACAACGCCCCCTGCGGCTTAACACAGGATACGCCGGGTATCTCATTCATTTTCCGCCAGGCGAGATTGCACTGATCATAAAGCCGTCCGCCTGGTACGGTCAGTTCGTCGATACTCTGGTATCCACCCAGTGCCGTCTGAATTGCATGTTGTGCTGGCACGTTGGCGCACAGGCGCATACTGGCCAGCATATCCAGGCCTTCAATATAATCACGGGCGTGGTGTTTTGGCCCGGACAGTATCATCCAGCCAGAACGGAAGCCTGCGGCTCTGTAAGCCTTAGATAATCCGTTAAAGGTGATACAGAGAACCTCATCACTTAGCGACGCCAGCGGGATGTGCAGCGCATCATCGTAGGTGATTTTGTCGTAGATCTCATCGGCAAAAATGATCAGCCCGAACTCTTCAGCCAAAGTAACAATCTGCCGCAGAATCGCTTCAGGATAGACGGCGCCGGTAGGGTTGTTCGGGTTGATAACCACGATACCTTTGGTGCGATCGGTAATTTTGCTGCGGATATCATCAATATCCGGTGCCCAGCCTTTCTCTTCATCACACAGATAATGAACCGGGTTACCACCGGCGAGACTTGCGGCGGCAGTCCAGAGTGGATAATCGGGTGCAGGGATCAGCAGTTCATCGTTATCGTTCAGCAGACCCTGAGTCGCCATAACGATCAGCTCGCTGACGCCGTTACCCAGATAGATATCTTCGATCGTGACGTTGCGGATGCCTTTTTTCTGGCACTCCTGCATGACGGCCTTACGGGCGGAGAACAGGCCTTTAGAATCACAATAACCCTGAGCTGAAGGCAGGTTGTAAATAACGTCCTGAACAATCTCTTCCGGCGCATCAAAGCCAAAAGGGGCAGGGTTGCCGATGTTCAGTTTTATAATTCGTTGTCCCTCTTCCTCAAGACGTTTAGCTTCCTGAAGGACGGGACCACGGATGTCATAGCAGACGTTGATCAGTTTGTTCGATTTTCTGATAACGGACATGGATTAATCCTGTAGTGGTGCCCTGTAATATTCTATTATCGGTACGTGGCAAAAATACACAGCGATAACCGCCTACCGAAGGCCGGGAATAATACGCTGTTTCACATTTATTGCACAGTGACAGATTGATCTTTTCGTTGAGTGTATCTGTATTGGAGTTTTTTATGGCAGATGATGATTTTAAAGTGAAAAAAACTGAAGATGAGTGGCGTGAACAGTTAACACCTGAACAATATTATGTGTGTCGACAGAAGGGTACTGAGCGGCCTGGAACCGGGCAATACGACCAGTTTTTTAAGCCCGGAACCTATCAGTGTGTTGCCTGTGGTGAGCCGCTGTTTAATAGTGAAAGTAAGTTTGATGCAGGCTGTGGCTGGCCCAGTTTTGATGCCCCTGCGGTGGTAGAAAATATTACCGAAAACAGGGATGTCTCGCATGGCATGATTCGTACTGAAGTGGTCTGCAGTGGTTGCGGCGCGCATCTGGGACATCTCTTCCCGGATGGGCCAACCGAGACCGGCATGCGCTACTGTATCAACTCGGTGTCTATTGACTTCGATGCAGAGGGGAGCTGATCAGTGAAGTCGTTTAACTGGATCTACGAGCATGTGACTGCGCATAAAGCGGGGCAGGATGTCGAGGCTTTGTTGCCACAGGTAAAATCAGCAAAGGAGCTGAAAAGCATTGGCGATGACCGGCTGCTCTCTGAGATCTCCCTGAGGGTATTCCGTGCAGGCATAAAACACTCGGTGGTGGATGCAAAGTGGCCGGCGTTTGAGCAGGCATTTCATGGTTTTGATCCCGATAAAATTATCCTCATGAGTGATGATCAGTTAGAGAATCTGATGCAGAATGATCAGATTATCCGCCACTGGGGGAAGATTAAATCAGTGCGGGCGAATGCGATGATGGTGACTGAGCTGGCAGCGCAGCATGGCAGTTTTGCCAATTTCATTGCTGACTGGCCGGTGACCGATATTATCGGTCTTTGGACGCTGCTGAAAAAACAGGGTCAGCAGTTGGGGGGTAAGTCTGGCGCTTACTTTTTACGTCAGCTGGGTAAAGATACCTTTATCCTGACGGATGATGTGGTCGCGGCGCTTAAAGCTCAGGGCATTATTGATAAAGCACCTACCGCCCAGCGGGATTTGCTGAAAGTGCAAGCATGCTTTAATCAGTGGCAGCAGGAGTCAGGCCGGCCGATGGCTCATATCAGCCGGCTATTGTCCTATACAGTGGGTTGGTAACTATTCAGTTATCTGCCCAGGAAGTTGATCAGCTTGGTGTCATTGAACGCCCGGCTGATGGTCATCAGCAGGATCTCATTGACCATTTTCTGGTTGTCAGCGAGGGAGGGGGTAGTCGCATATTGATATTCCTTTTCAGTGCTATAACTGCCACTTAGAAATTCGCTGTTTTTCTCAGCGGTAACCTTGATGGTCGCATTCAGCTTGACTGACTGCAGCGCGCTTTGAGTGGCGCTGTATACCAGGTTTGTCAGTTCGACAGTTAGCTTGGTATCTGCAGTCTGTGCCGGAATACCACCCAGTTTAACCACCGCAACTCTGGCGCCCTGTCGAAGAGCCTCAGCTGCAGGCACTGGCAGATTGACTTCCGCCCGGTCGCTGAAACGACTGATGCGATAACCAATGACATCTGAGTTGCGCATATCCCTGGCTTGTACCTCAATCTGAAGGTCAGCTGGCAATAATGATTGAGCGGTTACCGTTGGGTGTAGCGGTTCAACAGACACCTGGTGTGGCTTGAATGTACTACATCCTGACAGCAGGAATATGCTGCCGATGATTGAAATAATGGATTTGCGCATGGGTTATTGCTCCATATCAGGGATCGGTTTGGGGGTTAGTTTCCCCAAAAAAACATCTAGTGAATCAGCGAGCTTCATTATTGGTTTTTTACCTGGCTGTTCAAGCCATACCTCTCCGGTTTGGTTGTCGATCGATATGAACTTTTCACCGTCGGGTTCAGTGCAGGCAAAAAACAGGGTAGCAGGCTGCTTTTGTTTCTGCTTAGTCAACAAGTGGCCCACCAGGTTCCCGCGAAGCCGTTCACAATCTTTCTCGCTCCAGACAAACAGTAGACTCAGATCGCCCCAGTCAGAGGTTGCGGGCAGCGGGTCAGACCAGTAACGGCTGTACCATGTGCGAATACCCGGATGTATAGCGTATCCCAGCGCCTGCTCTAGTCGGTCTAGCATATCATGACAGGCATTATCATTTTGTGACTGTAACACCGGCTGCCATGGTGTCTGTTGGCCGGGTTCTGCGATTGGCTCGTGGCATTCTGACAGCCATTCAGGGTCATAGATAGTGAGTGGAAGGCGGCCGGTCTGACTGAGTTGCAGATCAAGGGCTTGTTGTATGAACGAGTCAATTTTTTCAATCAGGGTCTGGGACATCTTTAGTTGGGTCCGGTACAGCAATGGTTAGTCTTTTGTGCCGTAAGGCTGTTGTGTCTGTTAGTTTACCAGAGGGCGCGAGGGTTGGCGCAAAACATCGGCACATAATGTGCCCGCCCTGGCAGAGGTAAGCTCTGCAACATGATGAAAATATTTTAAGATAAACGTTTGACATGCCAAGTAAAATCCTTACAATTCGGCTCTCGATTTGAGGGCGTGTAGCTCAGTTGGGAGAGCGTCGCCCTTACAAGGCGAATGTCGGGAGTTCGAGCCTCTCCACGCCCACCAGGTCGAGTTTAGAGTAGTACATCCACGTATGTGGGATGCGGAGTGGTAGTTCAGTTGGTTAGAATACCTGCCTGTCACGCAGGGGGTCGCGGGTTCGAGTCCCGTCCATTCCGCC
>NZ_CAKZLP010000033.1 GCF_937127095.1 uncultured Amphritea sp. | reverse complement strand
GGTTAAAACGTGTCCTTAAAGGTTTTGATACCGCCTCATTTCATTATGGCTATGTAGCAGAGTCTATCCGGGTGTTCAGCTATGAAGACTCGGTTACCGCCCTGAAAGTAATTCTGTTGTCGCTTGAAGTAAGCTCATCTTTTTAGCCCATGTCACGCTGCTCAATCCTCTCAAGAATCCACACCTGTACTTCACCTTCTACCCAGGCAACAGCTCGTTCGCCCAATGAAACAGGCTTAGGAAAGACTCCATCGGCTATGTGCTTATAGATAGTGGAGCGTGCTAAGCCGGTGATGTCCATTACAGTTCTTAATTTGATTAATTTCATGATGAGTTCCTCGATTGATTCATGAGATAAGTGAGGTCGGTGTGAAATAATTGCGGATGTCGCTTCGATTGTTAATCCGGCCCCACTTGGGAAAATTATTTTTATTTAACTAACAACAGTGACTCGGACGCTCGCGTTACGGCGGTATAGAGCCATCGCTTCCCCTGTTCCGTATTCAGTCGTACACCCATCGGGTCAACAATCACTTGCTGCCATTCTCCTCCTTGTGCTTTGTGACAGGTCAGTGCATACCCAAACCGCACCTGCAGCGCGTTGTAGTAGGGATCATCACGCATGGCTTCTTCGAACGCAGTGCTATTGGGATCCAGGTATGGGTTACGCTGTTTGACCAGTTCATAGAGGGCATCCTGCTCTTCAACCCTTAAGTCACTATTAGGGGAATACAGTAGGTTTTCGAGCATGATGCACTGGATCGTATCGCCGTCGTAGCTATCAAACTCTGGCATCAAGCGCACTTCCCTAAATCTAAGATTGACTAACAGACCATTAGGCAGCCTTACCGTCTCCGTCAGTAGAGACGTTAGTACACTGTGCACTCTTACTAGATCACCATTGTTCAGCCCATGCGTCGGTGAATTACGGGTCACCAGAAGCCGATCCCTTTCGTGGGTATCGCAATAGCCCTTTCCCCACAGCAGCTTTCGCACGCCCAGATTGTATTCCATAGCCATATTGTTGGAATAGACCACCGCCACTGACGACCGGTTTTGTCGAACGTTATTAGCGATCAATTTAACGGCTGAATTAAAGTCCGTTTGTTGCACATCAGTTTCGTTGTAGTTGATCTGAACCGGCTGGTCGGTGTGCTGGAAGATCGTCTCCCGGATAGCGTTAGCTAACGGCAGTATTTGACTGCCATCCGCTTGCCGCATCACCTGCGTGAGCTCATAACGTCGAGCCTGTATGCCGAAGTGTTCATATAGGTAGTCTGGAGACAGCGCCGGGGATTCATTACTGCGAACAGGAGGCAACTGTGCCAGATCCCCGACAAACAGTAATTTGATTGGCTGGCGTGCAATGCCTTCACTGTACAGAAAGTCCACATAGGCCATCAGGTCGTTCAATAGACGGCTACTACCAAAACGCAAGGCTTGCTTATACATGGCAGCATTACCCACCATCGATGCTTCATCAACAATTAACAGGTCACATGTGTTCCCTTGCTTTTTGAGTGAAAAGTCCACCTGAAGGGCCGATAGCCCTTCGTCATGACGCGATTCATCTACGGTCAGATTCGATTGATAGTAGATAGCACCGTGCAGTGTAGACACCTTGATACCCGACAGTTGAGGCGGCAACATGCGATCCAACTTGCCCTGTAGTATCCGAGCCGCTCGCCCCGTTGGCGCGACTAGCATCGACTGGAGTTCACGTGAGTATGCCAGCTCGATAATCCGAGCCACCAGGGTTGTCTTGCCGGTACCCGCGCTACCACACAGCACGAAGGCCTGTTGTGATGGGTCCGTTAAAAATGATTTGATCTCGGCCATAGCTGCTTGCTGATCGGCATTCAGTTCAATAGGGGTGTTCATGTGTAATCTCTTAATGTGCAGTCATGACAACCTTAGGCATGGGTGCCCAGTCTGATTGTCGTTGCGTTTAGGATGAAGTAAGGAGAGGAGAAGCATCCCTTAAAGGGCAAACCTCTAGGGTAACGAGCTGGTGGGTGTCAGTGTGTCAGATCTGACCCGATTCGATCATTTCTAACAGACCGAAAACGCCAAACCCATCCATGCTGTTATCCCGCGTTTTCCATTTCCCCTTGCCTGGCCAGAAATCGATATAGCCGTAGTTACCAGTAACAATGAGATGAATCCCATTATTGTTAGTCCAGTATTCAATACCTCGACTCTGCAGCAACTGCTGACTGGAAATACGAGCGCGGACACTTTTGGACAGTTTCTTTTTTTCGGGTAAATCTGACATGGTTAATCCTCTAAGTAGGTAATGATTCCATCCACGAATTAAGGTGACGTCCTTGTCTGTATCATTGAGGTTGTATGTAAGAAATTACCGCTGTGACGTATCAGTCTAAGATGATCAATGCGCTACAATCCCTTTAGCGCCTCCTTCAAATAATCCGGACGTTTGACTGCCCAATGAAGCAGCGTGCGTGCCGCTCCGCTGGGCTGACGCCGCCCCTGTTCCCACTCACTGACGGTGCGAGGGCTGAGCCCCAGGCATCGGGCAAACGTTGCCTGAGTCAGCTTCAATGATTTACGTGTCTCGACAGCCGCCAGCACCACCGGGTCGACTATCCGTTGATGAGATTCAGCAGACGCTGTTTCAGGTGATGTGTTCCAGAGACACGCATGTCCCCCAGTTTTCGACTGCTGCGACGGAGTTACAGGCTTCAATGGTGAAGGCGAACAATAGTGTTGACCTTGATCGCGGTTTCGACCTTGCTGCAACACTTCTGGATGCTTTGCTTCGTATTGCTGCATCCAACGCTCTGTAATGGAAAGGTTACGTTCTGACATGGCTATCTCTCCTAATCATATTGATACAACGGCATCGCCGTGGTCATAACATGTATAAGAGAGAAGCCCTTTACGGGTTACTTGCGAGATCCACCAAAGCTTTGCAACTTTTGGCCAAAGCACTTCGTATCCACCTTGCAGAGGTAGCTGGCACGCCGAAAGAAGCTAGGCAGTTGCATGTAGCTATCTGAGTGATTCAAGTAGTATTCTGGATTGGATGGAACCTGAACTAATCCAGAGCCCCTCTCCGGTGGAATATTCAATGCAGAGCGCCAGGCACCTTGAATGATTTGGAAAAGACTACCCTTGCCTGAGTTGAATGAACCCAGGTGATAGAACAGCTCCCGGTTAAACAGGAGTACCACGTGAAAGTGTGGGACTTGGGATCGACTCTGCTCTCGACCCCAGGCCATTCTTACCCGGCAAAGATCGCGTGTAAGGCCGCCTCGGGGGGATCGTTTTTGATAACTCTCAATCCTTGAGTCAATCGCATCTTTGAAACGGCCCAGCACTCGATTGCTATCAGCCAAGTCTTGTGTCGGATATACGCAATGCAGCTGCACGATAACAGCAAAGACACTCCGGTAGTCCTGTGTTGATAGATCGATCACCGTTTTGAGTTTGTGTAAATACTGCTCCACTAGCTCATGCGCTGTATTGACTGGCAGACCTTGGTAAGAGGACTGAGTCCATACATTCAAGTTGGGGTTTTCGGGTACGCGTTTGTTGATCATATTGACCTCTGTAGGTAAGAACAGAGCAGCCTTCCTACCGATAACATGACAGTTCAGAACTTAGTCAGAACTTCATGCATATACTATAGAGACTGGCGTTTTAGACGCCTGAATAGTAGGTAGGGGGTTAGATTCCTATACCGAAAATGTTTACCCTGAGTTATCGACAAACATCGTAAAAATGCCGATAGATCTGGTTATTTTTGCAGTAAGGCTACTCTGGGAAAGTATTAGGGTATTGCGAATTAAAATGGTGGGGGGCAAGTCCCCATTGTCTGGATGTCGATGTCAGGGACTCGCGCTAGATAGATGCCGAGCTACTTTCACGCTCGTCAATTCGCTGCTGAATCCAGTTCTGCACTTCCTCTTCCACCCAGGCAATAGACCGGGCACTCAGTTGAATTGAGTCTGGAAACGTTCCTGCTTCCATTAAGCGGTAAATGCTGGAACGGGACAATGCAGTTGCTTTCTGTACTTCTGGTAAACGTAAGAGTCGCATGAGTTTTCTCCGAAAGTTATTGTTTCATGCAATAGCTCATCGCTGTAAGAATTTACTGATACCTCTTGGAACAGACTGCATTCCTCCGCGATCTCTCGGCATCCAAATAAAAAACTTTCAGATATATATCACCTACCTGAGAACAACACGAAGTTGTTCTTCCGGGCTATCTAGTCCGGTTCTTATGTTCATTCTTAGGAGAATCGATATGTCATATGCATGTCCCGCCTGCTCTTCAACTCAGATAACAACGCGCGATGTCGGCCGTAAAATTGGCGGTATTGCAGGAGGCGTCGCTGGCACTGCAACAGGTATTGCTGGCGCAACATCAGGGGCACAAGCGGGTTTTATCGCTGGCGCTGCAGGAGGCCCTTTAGGCATGGCGCTGGGGGGTATTGCTGGCGCGTTGCTTGGCGGTTTAGTCGGGGGAACGACCGGCAGCATCGCTGGCGCTAACATGGGAAAGGTCGTTGACGAAAAAGTGCTGGATAACTACCAGTGTTCCGAATGCGATCACACCTTCCGTATTGATAGCTAACGTCTGTCCCGGTTAGCACCTACCCCTTAAACATTTACTTATAACTGATTCCTCGGCACCCAGCCCAGTGCCGGGCTTTATGCCGTCCAGGAATAGGAGATCGTTATGACAATACTTCACTCACACGACACAACTCAGGCTGAACATATTCAGTCCTTAATCAATACAACTAAACGTCGCCATGGACATGCTCACCGTCTGGTCAATACCCGACAAATGGATCGTGATACCTGGCTGGCCATTCGCCAAAGCGGTATTGGCAGCTCTGATGCGGCGGCAGCGGTTGGCCTGAACCCCTACAAATCACAACTGGAACTGTGGATGGAGAAAACCGGACGTCTGAATGATGCTCAGACACCAGACACCCAACCGTCAGATGAGGATAACGGTCCACTGTTCTGGGGCACGGTACTGGAGCCTATTGTGGCCGAGCATTATGCAAAACGAACCGGTCATAAGGTACGTCGGGTTAATGCCGTACTACAACACAAGGAGTATCCCTGGATGCTGGCTAATCTGGATCGCGAGGTAGCAGGCTCCAGTGAGGTGCAGATACTGGAGTGTAAAACAGCCGGGATCAATGGTGCCAAACTCTGGCGTGACGGTGTTCCTGAATACGTGCAGCTTCAGGTGATGCATCAACTGGCAGTTACCGGACAAGACGCCGCCGATGTGGCGGTACTGGTGGGCGGGAATGAACTGCGGATATTCCGACTACAGCGGGATGAAGCGCTGATCAAGCGTCTGATAGCGCTTGAGCAAGTATTCTGGCGACACGTCGAAGAAGACATTGCGCCTCCGGCTGATGCCAGCGACTCGGCAGAAAGAGCTCTGCGCACTCTATACCCCAATGATGACCATGAGGTGCTGGACCTGACTAAACACACGGATCTAACTGAAGCATTTGAACAATTTCAGACAGTCCGTTCAGTTCTGGAAGATACTAAACAACAGGAAGCTCAATTGAAGCACCAACTCCAACAAGCCATGGGCTGTGCCAGTGAAGCGCTGTTTCCCGCAGGTCGTATCACCTGGAAGAAAAGTATCGATACCCGTACGGTTGATCTCACACGGCTGAAGCAGGAGCAGCCCGATCTAATAAAACAGTACCTGACGGTAAAACCCGGCAGTCGTCGTTTTGTGGTGCATAGCCGCTGAATCATACCGCTGTGTCAACACCACGCACTCGTTATCCCTTTCAAGCCCTACCGCTGCCATCCAGTCACGGTGGGGCTTTTTCTATTTCGTTTGGAGGTAAACCATGTTGAAAGGTCTCGCTATCACCCCACCGATTCTGGGGCGTATCGCCATTGGCAAGGTGATCGAAAAGGACGGCAAACGTCTACCGCAGAAGGATGATCAGTTCACGCTGACCTCTCAAATTCAGACACGGGATGGCTGGTTGCCACACCCACTGGATGAATCACTGCGTAAAGCTCAGGCAGATAAGCTACGCCGGATCCCGATTCGGCTGCTGTTTAATGAACCGGAGTTAAACTTAAGGGCGGAGTATTCCCTGTTTGATCGCAACACTGCCAGACCCTTATGTGTGGGTGACGGTGAGCAATGCCGACGCCGAACCCGTGAAGGGATGCAAACGCTGCCCTGTCCTGGACCCGATGGCTGTGAACTGGCTCAGGGTGGCCGGTGTAAGCCTTATGCACGGCTGAACGTTGTGGTCGGCGATGAGGACCCATTGGGCACCTTTATCTTTCGCACCACTGGATTCAACTCAATACGCACGTTAGCAGCACGCCTGGAGTACTTCAAAGCCGTGTCAGATAACAAACTGGCCTGTCTGCCGTTGGAACTACGATTACGAGGTAAGTCGACCCGGCAGAGTCATGGAACACCGATCTATTATGTGGATATCACGTTGCGAGACGGCATGGATCTGGAGGAGGCGCTGGCCAGATCACAACAAATGGCATTGGATCGGCATGAAGTGGGATTCAATCAACAAGCGCTGGATCAGGCTGCCCGATCAGGCTTTGCCAATGGTGATTTTGAAGAACAGGAGGAAGATGCTGCCGCTATTGTAGAAGAGTTTTATCCTCAGGAAAGTCCAATACCCATTAACACCAGTGCTCATCGGGATACCGACGTGACTCGCAATGGTCTGGAATCAGAACGACTGACCCAGAAACTGGTCGCTAAATCACAAGGGATGCGTGTAACCCAATCTGTATCCCAAACGACTGGCTAATCTCACCCTATAACCCCAACTCCCGGCGATCAAGCCGGACTCCATTAGCAACACCCCCTAAACCTTTACATCACAATCACCCTGCCGGGATAGACAACCCTGCGGGGTCGTCCTGTGCAGGATAGGAGGCTTAACATGAATACTTTATCCCATGATCAACTGTATCGTCAGGCACCGGCTATCTTTGCTCAGGCACCTGATCTGGCGGTATCAGATCGTTACGGTTTTGTACCTACTATTGAGGTGATCAATGCCCTGCACGCTGAAGGCTGGCACCCTGTTAGAGCACAACAAACACGTGTCCGTAATCCTGAGCACCGTGACACCACCCGGCATATGGTGCGCTTTCGTCAGGATCCTGATCGTCAGATCGTGGTCGGGGACAGCGTTGCCGAGTTGGTTCTGACTAATAGTCATGACCGCACAGCGGCCTATCAACTAGACCTGGGACTATTTCGTTTGGTCTGTAGTAACGGCATGGTCACACCCGTCGGCGATTTGGGCGGTATTCGTATACGACATGGCAAACAGGTTGTTGATCAGATTCTGGACGGCTCTATCGCGCTGATTGATGAGGTGCCAAATCTTGCAGGCAGCGTTGAGCAGTTTCAATCGATGCGACTGACACCGGAGGAGTCTCGTCTGTACGCGCAATCAGCCCTAACACTGCGCTATGGCGAAGACTGGCGAGAGATCAGTCCTGTGCAGCCCGAAACACTACTACAAGCCCGGCGCGCTGAAGACCGGGACCAAGACCTCTGGCGAGTCTTTAATCGGACTCAGGAAAACCTGCTGAAAGGCGGTATGTCTGGACGCTCTCGCACTGGCCGACACACCCGCACTCGCGCTATCCGCTCAGTTACCGAAGATGTCCGACTTAACCGGGCACTGTGGCAGCTAACCGAACACTTCGCCCAGCTGAAAGGTCAGTCCCAAGCAGCCTAAGGCAACCAGGAGAACACAACAATGACAACACAACTGATCGCCGGGGAACTTCCCGGCACCTATGTCGTACCCGACGCAGTCACTGACAGAGAACTAATGCGACTGGCGAATATGCTGGCCCGCAGACGGCTTAAGCGTGGACGCCCGCTGCTGAATCTTGAAGCGGTTGTCAGCGCCCTACAGACCTTGCTGATGCATTACGAAAGAGAGGTATTTGGTATGGTCTTACTGGATAACCGCCACCGGATCATCGAATTTGTTGAGCTCTTCATGGGCTCGATCAATTCAGCCAGCATACATCCACGGGAGGTGGTGAAAAAAGCGTTGGCGCAAAATGCAGCGGCTGTAATCCTAGTCCACAACCATCCGTCAGGTGATCCTGAACCCAGCCAGGCTGATCGTGAGATCACCAATCGGCTGCAGGAGGCCTTAAGTACAGTTGAAGTGCGCCTACTGGATCACATCGTTGTTGGCCTTGAAGGGACAGTATCGTTTGCTGAACGAGGTTTACTTTAAATCTTATATTTTCAAGGGAACCATTCAGGTTCCCATTTTAGTCTTTTGGGAACTTGCAAACCCTTGCTACATGAGGCTTTGAGCGAAGCTTCCTCTCCGAAGTTCTCAAAATAATCATCTCAATCGAAAAAAGGAACACGCTATGGCAGAAGTCCAAGCGGTTAAAGATACGGACACCATCAAGTTGATTAGCCATCTTCTGGAAATTCGTCATAGTCAGCAGATGTCGGATATCTGGAATATTGGGATTAACTTGGCATTACGTATCTCTGATCTACTTGCTATCAAGTATAGCGACATAGAGGAGGACCGATTGGTCTTCCGTGAACAAAAGACTGGTAAGCAAGCCAGTATTCAACTTAATCCAAAAGCATTACAAATCATCTATCGGATAAAACAGGATCATCCTAGCCACATTTATTTATTTCAATCGTACAGAAGCCGTCAGTCAGTTAATCGTTCGCCTCACCCAATATCTCGGCGAGCAGTGAGTAAGGCCTTCGGGTCGATAGGGGAGGAGTTAAAACTGGTGCTTGGTACACACTCCATGCGGAAGACCCGTGGCTATCACCTCTATAAATCCACTAATGATATTGCGAGAGTGATGAAAATGCTCAGGCACAGCTCTGAGGGCGTAACCCTGTGCTATATCGGTATCACCCAAGATGAGGTGGACCAAGATTTTAAGGAGTTAGAATTATGATTGCTTCGGAAGCAACTTCAGGTGCATTCAAGCTGCTGAAGCTTCGGCAAGTGATGGGCATCACGGGTCTAGCCTGCTCTACTGTCTACAAGTATTGTGCTAAGAATAACTTCCCTAGGCCTGTTCAGCTTGGCAAACGCAATGTCGCATGGGTTGAAGGAGAGGTGCAGAGATGGATTGAGCAAAAAATCCATCAGCGGGATATGGCTAGCTAACGGCTGGCGTTTGCAAAATGGAGGACTGCCTCCATTTTTTTGGGATTGCTACAACCGAAGTTGCGCTTACCAGTACCGTAGATCTTAGTTTTTTCTTTCATCTTTAATGAGGCTGTATTTTATCGATTATGGGATAAGCTGAGCATCAGTAATTGATGGTGTATAGGATAATGATTCACTCTGAAGTTATTTTCTTTTGGATTCGCACTATAACCTATTGTTTTTAAATTACTAGGTTGTAGTTTAATTGTCTAATTAGTCACGTTTTTACTATGTTTTTATATCCTATAACTCTATCCATAGGTTACGATTGGAGATACTTAAAGTATTACGCAGTAAGGGTGGTGTTTTGATTAAGGTTGAAGGTGTGTCTAAGGTTTCTGGTGGTGATCATCGTCTTGTTGAGTCCTGCTTGAGAGTGATGCAGTCGCAAGGAGCTCACGTAGGGACGATCGTTCAAACTGGAGAGGAGGGAGCGAAGATATTTAACGATTTTATTTCGGCTCAAGATTGGAATAGTCAGAAAAAAAATGACTATGTTCGCTCTACATTAGCGCAAGCAAAACAAAATCTTTTACTAGAGAGTGAGCTTGAGTGGTTCAAAAAAAGTGACCGTGCTTGCTACTGGGTTTGGATTCAAATCTCGAGGAACACTTTTTCTTCAGCTCCTAACTCAGCTGTATTTCAGCCAGGGCAAGGTCATCAACCGGCACTGGCAGTACCGTACGGGCAGCTTTATCTAAAAGCGGCCCCGTCGAGCACAAAAGAGCGCTATAAGGAAATAGTTCGCTTCTTTGATCGCGTTGCTCAGCCACTTGGTTGGCAACAAGATTTAGTTGCGTACTTTAAATCTCAATGGGCTCAAATTTATCGTTCCCGCAAACCCTTTACTTGGCTAAAACAAGACAATGAAGACCAGATTCGATGGGCTTGGGAATACCTAAGTAAGATGAGTTTCGGAGTTAGCAAGCCAAGTGTATTTGCCTTTGCCCCAACTAGTTGTGAAGAAATCTACTTAGCAATATATGCCGCATTTGATTCATGGGATGCACTGCCTGATTCTAAGCGGTTGTTTACGAATGATTTCAATAAAGCCTGGCAACAGAAAAAACATCGTGATAATCGCCAAGGTAAAAAGGCCTGCAATTTGGTGCTTCGTGAGGAGATAAAACAGAAGCTAGATAACATGGCCGCTGCGCGGGGTATGAAACTCAACCAGTTTGTTGAAACATTGATTGAAAATGAATATGCCAAGGTGGATAAACTCAGGTAGCTATCATGAGTGGGCTGACAGATTTTGCGACTAATGTTAAAGCCGCTCTTCGCTCATCAAGATAATCATACCGATCATAAGTGCCTTCAACTCCTTTGAGCTTATGATTTAAACACCGCTCGGCTATATGGCTCGGCACGCCTTCCGACGCGAGTAGGCTTCGACAGGTTCGGCGTAAATCATGGACTGTAAAGTACTCTAAATCACCCATTCTATTAGGGGGTTGCTTTTCTTTTCCTGGTTCTTGGCCAAAAAGCTTTGAGATTGCTCTATTGAGGGTATCGCTTCCCATGTGTGGACGCTTACTAGCGCGTCTACTAGGAAAAACATACTCGGATCCGCAAGCACGAATCTTTAGCTCTCTGAGCCACTCAATAGCTTGTGGAGGGAGAGGTATTGTGATGGCTGTACCGGACTTGCTTCGTTCGGCAGGAAGATTCCAGAGACTCTTATCTAGATTAAATTCGGCCCACTTTGACTCTGTTAGTTCGCTTTTACGTACACCAAGCACAACGAGAAGAGCACAAGCTAAGTAGTTATCACGTGTAAAGCTATCGCGATTGTCTCTGAAAACCTGAAATGCATGTGCTAACTCATCTAAGGTCAGCATTCTTATGCGGCTTTTCTCTACGCCACCAGCATCATTAACATTGAAGGCGGCTGCTGGGTTGTATCTGATAAGATCTAATTTAATGCCATGATTGAACAACTGTTTTAGATACATTAGCGTATCGTTAGCAATTGTTGGACGATTACTCTCGGCAATTTTTTTCACTATAAACCGTACGTCCATCGGAGTTACCTTTTCTAAAGGATGTCGCCCAATTTGTGGGGCTATCTCTTTGACGAAGATGCGCTTGGGGATATTGGGATGCTTAAGGCGTAAAACGAGTCCTTGATACCAATCGTTAAAGAGCCCTTCCACGGTATGAATAACAGCCTGCTCTTCACGCTTACGTTCAGCGATAGGATCCTCGCCGTTTCTAATTTTTTTCTTGAATTCTTCTGCAGTTGCTCTTACATCGGCAAGTGTTAGGTGATGATGCTTGCCTAGCGTTAATGCTCTGCGTTTCTTATGTTGGGTGTACCTGAGCATCCAGTAGGGCGAACCACTTTTAGGTATCATTAAGTACAGCCCGCCACCATCGCTATAGCGTCCAGGCTCTGCATTTTTAATGATGCTCTGCACTTCCTTGACCGTAAGTTTACCCACTTCTTTCTCTCTATCAGCTCATGCCTGGTTAATTAACTCAAACATGGTGAGTGTCGAAGTGGGTAGTGTATTTGTTTTTTTGGCTTAATATCAACCAAAATCATAATTCACTACCCGTTTTGCTACCCACAAAATATTGGATTTGGTGGTATGGGAATGGACTTCATGAAATCGAGTTTGATAAAAATATGTTTAAAAACAGATATTAATGTTCTTATTTGAATGAGTTGGAATATTATTCTATATTCTGGATCTGCTCTCTCATCTGCTCAATCAAAACCTTAAGTTCAACAGCGCTCTGGGTGGTATCGGAAACGATGGATTTGGATGACAGGGTGTTGGCTTCGCGGTTGAGCTCCTGCATCAGGAAGTCCAGTCGGCGGCCTATCGGGCCTTTGGATTTGAGTACCCGTTTTACTTCCTGAACATGGGTGTTGAGGCGGTCCATCTCTTCGTCAACATCGGCTTTTTGCGCGAGTATCACCATCTCCTGCTCCAGGCGCCCCTCATCCAGCTCTGCTTTGAGGTCTTCCAGTCGGGCTTTCAGGTTGTCGCGCTGGGCCTGCAGAATAGTGGGGAGTTTGCTGCGAACGTCGCTGACGATCTCGCTGATGGTGTCGAGTCGCTGGTCGATCAGGGCAGCCAGCTCTAAACCTTCGCGGCCGCGGCTTTCGATCAGCTCATCAAGCGCTTTATGGAACAGGGTCAGGCTGGCTTTTTTGACGGCATCCATATCCAGCTTGGTGTCCTGCAGTACACCGGGCCAACGCAGCAGCTCCATGGTATCGATCGGTTTTGACACCAGTAGCAGATTTTCCACCTGTTGCGCGGCTTCCAGCAGCTCCCGTGCAAAGGCTTCGTTGACGGTGAGGGTCTGGGACTGGGCTTCAGGCACAAATCGCAACGTACATTCGACTTTACCCCGGCTCAGCTTATTACGCAGCGTTTCCCGCAATGGCCCTTCGAGATCACGCAGGCTTTCTGGCAGCCGCAGGTGGGGCTCGAGGTAGCGGTGATTTACTGAGCGGACTTCCCAGATCAGGCTGCCCCACTCATGTTGCACTTCCTGACGGGCAAAAGCGGTCATGCTGCGTGTCATATCGTCTGTTCTCGTTTAGAATGCTGGTTTCGTTGCCGACGCTAAAGCAGGTGTCGGTGGATTTGCGCTTTATTCTAACAGTCCTCGGCCGCTTCCACTATGCGTCCGGTCGGGGTTCCGAACAGGATTCTTAAGTACATGAGCTCAACAATTTCAGATCAGTTACAAAACCTTGGCGTCACCACCTTCCGGCCGAGTAATCGCAGGGCGGACCAGATGCGTGAGGTGCGTATCACCCGTAACTTCACCAAGCATGCAGAAGGCTCTGTGCTGGTGGAATTTGGCGATACTAAGGTGATCTGTACCGCGTCCGTTGAGCGTGGAGTACCGCGCTTTTTGCGGGGGTCTGGCTCCGGTTGGGTCACAGCTGAGTATGGCATGTTGCCCCGGGCGACCGGCAGCCGTAATGGCCGCGAAGCCGCCAGAGGCCAGCAGGGAGGCCGTACGGTTGAGATTCAGCGCTTGATTGGTCGCTCTTTACGCGCCTGTATGGATCTGAAAAAGCTGGGTGAGAACACCATTACCATCGACTGTGATGTAATCCAGGCGGATGGTGGCACCCGGACGGCGTCTATTACCGGTGCGTATGTGGCGCTGCGTGATGCCATCAGCTTTCTCAAGAAAGATAAACATGGGGCGATGAAAGGCGATCCGATCAAATATGGTTTGGCTGCGATCTCTGTTGGCGTCTATAAAGGTGAGCCGGTGCTGGATCTGGATTATGCTGAAGACTCTGCTGCAGAAACCGATATGAACGTGATCATGACTAGTAAAGGCGGTTTCGTTGAAGTACAAGGCACTGCAGAAGGTGAGCCCTATTCACAGGAAGAGCTGAATGCGATGCTGGAACTGGCGAAAAAGGGTATTGCTGAGCTGTGTGAACTGCAGGAAAAAGCGTTAGCCTGATGGTATAGAGCACCTATATAGTGAAAAAAGGGAGCATCAGCTCCCTTTTTTATGCTCTTTTTTACGATCTTTTGATTGGTTCACCGCTATCAGAGATCGTAATCAACAATCAGTGGCGCGTGGGCAGAAAATACCTGATCCCGGTAGATCGACGCTGATTTTATGGTTTTACGCAGATTCGCCGTGGTGATCTGGTAGTCCAGACGCGCACCTTCGTTCAGGTCGCGGGCTTTGTTGTAGTCAGGCCACCAGGTGTATTGCTGGTCGACATGATTTACCTGACGGAAGGCATCAACATAGCCCATCTCGCCAAATAGCTCTTCCAGCCACGCCCGTTCCTGAGGCAGAAAGCCAGACACTTTCTGATTCACATACCAGTTGCTCAGGTCCTGAGGCTTGTGGGCGATGAGTAATGGGCCGCAGAAGATAAATTCACGGCGCTTGCGCAGAGTCTTGGTAAAGTGGCCTTTGAGCAGGTGCAGATATTCATCTTTGGTTTGCTGGGCTTCTTCGCTTTTAAGGCCAGAAGGTACACTGAATGCGGCAACGCTGACATTATCAAAGTCGGCCTGAATAAAACGACCATTGAAGTCGCATTGCTCAAAGCCAAGGCCGGTCATAATCGCTTTCGGCATCACCCGGGTATAGATCGCCACGCCGCTGTAGCCATCTTCAAAGGCGTCGAAGAAATAGGCTTCATAGCCATCGGGACGATAGCGTTTATCGTCCAGCTGATAATCTTTGGCACGCAGATCCTGCAGGCATACCACATCGGCATCCTGCTCGACCATCCATTGGAAGAATCCTTTGTCTGTTGCCTGTTCAATACCCTGGGTATTGAATGTAATGACGCGCATAGCTTATAAACCTGTGAAAACGCAATTTAAGGCGAAAGCCGCATTGTACTGGGTGTTTAAAGAAAATTGAATCTAAAGCGCCGACTATTAATCGCTTTGTGAACAATTCAGAAGTTAAGTAGTGCGCATAATGGAGCGGCAGGAAGAAAACCTGTATCATACGCCCACTTTTTAAACAGCGTTGCGGAGTGCCCAGAATGCAGGATTATCAGAGAGAGTTTATCGAGTTCGCGATTGATAAAGAGGTGTTGCGATTCGGCGAGTTCACCCTGAAATCGGGCCGTACCAGCCCATACTTCTTCAATGCCGGATTGTTTAACAGCGGTGCTGCATTGGCTCGACTGGGAAAGTGTTATGCCGCCGCGATTCAGCAGTCCGGGATTGAGTATGATGTGATTCTGGGGCCTGCGTATAAAGGGATACCATTAGCTGCCGCAACCTGTGTAGCACTGGCAACTGAGTTTGGTCAGGATATGCCCTATGTATTCAATCGCAAGGAAGCTAAGGACCATGGTGAGGGCGGTAATCTGGTGGGTGCGCCACTGGAGGGCCGGGTGCTGATTATCGACGATGTTATCACTGCAGGGACGGCGATTCGTGAGGTTATGGATATTATTCAGCAGGCGGGAGCGACGCCAGCCGGAACCATTATCGCATTGAACCGTCAGGAAAAGGGCAAAGGCGAGCTGTCAGCGATTCAGGAGGTTGAGCGGGATTATAAAATGCCGGTGGCCAGCATCGTATCCCTGAATGATCTGCTTGAATACCTGGCCGAGAAGGGCGGAATGGACGCTCAGATCGAAGCGATCTCAGCTTATCGGTCACAATACGGCATCTGATTGGTTACTTATTGTTCAGTAACGTAATATTTTATCGGAGCGTCCTGAAATACTGTTGATTTTTAGCGGACAGCCGTGTTTAATAGGCGCCCGTTGCCCGGATAGCTCAGTCGGTAGAGCAGAGGATTGAAAATCCTCGTGTCCTTGGTTCGATTCCGAGTCCGGGCACCATCTTTTTTGTTTTGAAAGAGCCTCACTTTGCAGTGGGGCTTTTTTGTATCTGGGGTATCGCAGCTCGGAACACGAACCGGTGTAACCGCGCGGCTTTTTTGGCCATGATTTGTGCATTGTTTGTCACAGCTGAAGACCGAACCTAACTCTCTCCATAACACGCACCGCCGCACGATATTCTAGATTTCTTTTTCGCTCAAAGAAAACTGTACGATACTATACGTAATAAACAGCTCAGACATGACCGATATTTATTAGTTTATATCCCACACTTGAAAATCTACTGGCTATACTGGATTCTAATTCAGGTTATATTTCTTATATGTATCGTATCGCAGCCGTGTGACCACATCGCACACTATCGTCTTATTTATCGAGGGAACGTATGAGTATTTCGAGCCAATGCCCATGCCAAGGTGCAAAGAGACCTAAAATTACGGATTTACAGCTAATCAGTGAATTGCCTGACAGTAGCCTCTATACATGTAATGTTTGCGGAAGCGGCTGGGAATTGAACAGTGCAGGAGAGTGGGATCAGCTGTTGTCACCTAAAAATGCCGGTATTATTGGTGATACTCGGGTTTATGAAGTCGTTATGGACGCTGGTGAGAGTAGAAGGCATGTGATCGATAAAGGTTTTAGGAGCTTTTATCTCAATAATGGAGCCCTCTTAAACCCTCACCCTAGAGACTCTCAAGACTATAATGACTTTGAGCGAGGCTGGACGCAGGCTTTAAAGCGCAGCAGTGATAAAGGTCCTGTGGGAGGTTTTAGCCAAACTTCCCTGGCTGTTAAATACGAAGGAGCCGGAAAGCGACATAGAAATATTGCTGAATCAGCATATAACTCTTATGCTGCGGTTAAAGGAAAAGAGTGATCTGTCAATAAAGCACCATCATTACTCAGCCTAAGCGTATTCATCACATAACAAGGCGTTAGAATCTAACGCCCTTTCTAACCATAACTCCTATCTAAAAAAGCCCCTGCTGGCCTCTCGCCTTTGGTTGCTCTTTCCAGTTGCCGAATATCAGTTCTACACAGTCTGAGGCTTTGTCTGATCCACCGACAGTGTACTGGTAATCTACTTCGACCACTGGCAAGTTTGCAAATACCTTTCGAATGTCGGGGTGGTCGTTGATACTGATGATCATGTGGCCCTGTATCGATTCGGCCAGCCTGGCCATCTCTTCATACTCTTCAAAGACGAACGGGACGCCATAACCTTCTGTCTGCCAGTAGGGTGGATCACAGTAGAACAGGGTGCCGGGCCGGTCGTACTTCTTGATGATGCGCTTCCAGTCAAGATGTTCAATGGTTGTATTGGACAATCGGTAGTGGGCATCGGCGAGATCTTGCTCCAGGGTGAATATGTTAAAGCGGGGTCTGCCAGTGGTGCTGGTCCCGAAGCTCTGGCCTTCGACCTTGCCACCGAAGGCCAGCTTCTGCAGGTATAGGAACCGGGCCGCCCGTTGGATGTCAGTCAGCGTTTCCGGTGGTGTTTGCTGCATCCACTGCCAGTTCTGACGACTGGTTAGAATCCATTTGAACTGTTTATACAGCTCTTCCAGATGGTGCTTAACAACCCGGTAAAGGTTCACCAGGTCGCCGTTAACATCATTCAGAATTTCGGTATGGCTGGGTTCTTTTAAGAAGAACAGAGCCGCAGCTCCACTGAACGGCTCAACGTAGCATGAGTGTTCAGGGAACAGCGGCAAAATGTGATCAGCTAGTTTACGTTTTCCGCCGATCCACGGGATGAGAGGCTTCGCCATGATATTTTCCTTTCATATCTATGGGACTCAAGGTCCTCTCAGTGATGCACCCACAACGCGGGCACTTTATTTCGATTAGTGTGTATATTGCTTTGGCCAACAGCTTGTTACAGTGCTGACATCGTATGTCTTGCATGTGAACCTACCTAAAATCTGGTAGGCTTGCCCTGCCTCGCGAGGCGGGGAAGCCCTGGGTTGGTTCACGTAGCTGGTTTACGTGTTCTGACGGCTCAATAACGTTGCCGCGTTATTGGGTCGCTTCCTTCTGTTTTCTTACTTTGCTACTGACTCTTAATACAGAATCATGTTGTGTTGTGGCAGCGTTGGGGCTGCTTGTTTTATCTCTCCTCCTTTGATGTATACATTCCCACCGGGGGTGCCGGTGCCTATTACCTTTAGTCGGTCGCCACTTAGCAGTTCGACGACTGATTCTGTGCCGTCAGTGCTGATGATGGTGGCTATCTGGGTTGAGTCTTTCTCCAACAGGCTCTCAAACTGGGTCCATACGTTAGACATTGATCCTCCTATCCGCTGACAGTTGCTGACGAACGGTCAGCCCCTGATTGTTGCTTTGTGCATTGATGGTGGTGCCGGATATCTGCACGGGGTAGGTTTCGTTGAGATCCTGAATTTCTACCAGATGGCCCGGTAACAGCAGCCCAGGAGCCAGACCGTAATCGGTTAGCCAGGTTGTGAAGTTCATCTCTTCCCAGGTGCCGCCCTTGGCAATCTCGATGCGGGCGCGTTCATAGCCTGCGCTTTGGTGTGTGACCAGATCGTCTGTTACTAACGGTGCAAGCTCATCACCTGCGGTACCATCACGGGTCAACGTGACAATAACGCCGCCAGTTTTTCCGCCTGCAACGATGGCCCGGTTATACGTCGGTAGTGTTTTGAATTGACTGCCCGCCTGATGGATAAGCGAAGCAGGGAGAATGGCATCTAACGCTGTGCCAGGGTCATTCCATTTATGCGGGCTGACGGGGTAGCGGGGCTTAACGATCAGCTGTTTATCAGCTGCATGACTTTGCACGATGGCACCAGCAGTGTTTGCCAGGCGTTTTATCACTGCGATCGGGTCTAACTCGTGATAGCTGAAAGCACCGCCCGGGATCAACCAGTCAGTGGCTTGCCAGTCGAGTGTCCAGCCAGTATTCGCCAGCTCTTGCTCTGCCAACTGCTGAGCGGTGTAAGGCGCGCTGATAGCCTTACTTCTCTTTGGTGCATAAGGATCTGAGAGTATCCCGCTACGGCTTTTACCTTTGATTGTTAAACCTGTTTGCCCGAACTGGCGATTCCGGCCGTAACTTTCAACAATCGCGGTGAATAGATGACCATTAATCTCACAGGCAATCTCTCGCGGGCCATTGCTATCAGGCTTGAGCAGGGCTATATCAGATTCATGCTTAATGGTTGCACTGAAGCGCCAGCCCCATGAGTCAGCATCAGTGCTCCAGTTAACGTTAGTCGCTGCAATTTCAGCCCCGTCTGGGGTGCGATACAGGGTTAATACAGGCATGAAGATATACACTCCTCTGATATCCGGCTGAACTGGCCTGGGGGCTTCTTCCTCCGGTTCGGCTGTCCAGCCGGGGCTGTAGGAATAATCTGGCGTTGGTCGTGTCCAGCTACCATCGCCCCATACTACTTTTCTGGATTCATCTACAAATGCAGGTACGTTATGGGCTAATGACAGTCCCGGATCTACAGGACGTATTGGCTGGTTTTCATATGGTGATGCCGCCCCCCTGCTAAAGTTGACCGCCTCAGCAGGTGGCGGAATATAGGATTCAGTGAAGTTGAAATTAACCTCATATCGGCGCGGGGGCGTGTAGTCTCGCGTGTCCCATATCAGGCGGTCACCGAGGTCATCGACACGCTGGAATTGATAGATACTGTCAACATCGACCGGGGGTGGCCAGTTCCACGGGTCTGCATGGTCTTTATCCCGCGTTATGATAAAGTCTGCCCATAACTGGTATTTGATCAGATCGATTGGTAGTGGGTAGTTGCTTGGCAGATCGGTACTGCTGTTCAGTAAGCTGATAAAGCTGTCCCAGCCGCTGCTGCGTTCGGTATCAAACTGCGGGAGCATGCTGTGGGGTATTTCCGGTTCTGCATTGTGTGCCGTACCGTCCTGCCATCGCCCAGCGCTGCTGGATTGCTTGTTAGGTGAGTCATTGTGCGACAGTTCTGATTCAAGGTCTGCTATTGCCGCCACGCCCCAGCGATAGCCTGAATTATCGTTTGATGATCCGCCTGTCAGGGTGACAACGGGTATGCTTTCACCCCATTGCAAAGTAACGCCGCTGACCATCGCGGGCAGTTCAGTCGTTAAGGTCAGCGCAGCGCCTCGCGCCAGCTGTAAGTCGGACTGAATCTGCGGCAGGGTGGCCGCTATAGTCAGATCACGGACATTATCCAGGTACAGGCTAATTGATGGCTGCAGCGGTTGAAGCTGGGCGGTGATCTGTAGATCGACTGGCTGCGCGTGTTCTGTCTCAATTGCTGCCGATAACACTGGCAGTGAGGCCGATATTCTTAGCTCAAACGCCGCCGAATCAACAAACGAAAAATCAACAGCATCCCCGGCAGGGGGTGTATATGCACCGGTAAAACTAAAATTTACTGCATTACCTGCCGGTGGCGTGTATGACATTACGCACCTGGTTCGATCAGTTGCGGCGTGGTACCGGATTTAATCCTGACAGGCCCGCCCGATACGATATTAGTGGTGTTGATGATGAAGGCTGCGCCCGATCCTGTCACGCCGACGCTGCCGTCCAGGACGTTGTTGCCATCCCCGTCTTTAAAACGGCCCCAGCTGGCGATATTGCTTGCATCGGCACTGCTATCTTCTGTCCAGGCATCAAACGTTAACACCCCGTTTGCAACGCTACCGCTTGGCTGGCTCAGAGTAAGAGTGGCCAGCAGAACGGGGATCTCGCCCATATCCTGCCAGGTGATATCGTTATCTGCCACCGTTCCTCCGTCTGTCGGCCATACGGGCGTCGCTCCTGCACTGGTGCCGGTGTTTTCTGCACGGTAGTAATGCCCAACTGCGGTGGCGTAATCACCTGCCGTATAGGCTGTGCTGACAGCATGCGCTGTCATCGATGTAATAGAGGCGTCTGGGTCTGGCTGGCCGCCGCTGTACTGCTCAAATACGGCAGGCGTTGCCGCTGCGTCTAGTGCAGTGATGATGGCGGTGGCGCGGGCGTTTCTTAGGGTTGTAGACATTCGTATCGTCATCATTAGCTCCTCAATGTTGGTGTTATAGGTCCATGCACTAATGGGCGGTATCCTGACGACTCTATGGCCATTACGTAAACATCGTTTGCTGTCCCTAATATCTGTGAATACTCACCGAGGGCGTTTGCGTTGATTTTGTGAAGAAGCTCACCGGTGATCGCGCTATAAATGCGAATTTCTGATGATGTTCCTACTTCATCAACAGTTATAATTCCATTGACTTCAAATCGAGGATCTTCTGCAGCAAGAAGATCGATGTATCCCTGTGTAAGACCCTCCCCGCCATTCTCGAAAATTCGTATGTGATCTATTTTGTGAATACTTAACTCTGATGTGTTTCTACGCATTCCCAGCATCAGGTCGCTTAGATCAAGCCGCCCCGTTGGAAACCCACTACCTGAGCTATATATGCCAGATGGCAGAAGTACGCCACCAACATAGAATTCATAGCTACTTCCGTTCCAGTTTATTATTACGTTATGCCAGCCCGGGCTGATGGCGCCGGTACCATAATAATATCTGAAGCCTGAAGTGCTCCCGGGCGGAAAAATTGAGAATGACAGAACAGTATCGGCTGGCAGAAGTGTTGTCGGCCTACCAACAAATAATCCACCGATCCACGTCGACAGAGTACCTATTGTTTCTGACCCAGTCAGCGATCCTCCATTCGGGAAATATAGCCAAAAGGAGATAGCATCTAAGTAGCGGCCACCCAGGCCAAAATTTGTTAGATAGCCGTTATTGTCTGAAAAACTAACAGCTTCGTTTATTTTTCCGTAGGGCTCTATTGTCGGGTCAGCTATCGCCTCGGCGTCATAATTACCTGTTTGATCAACTAAAACACCTCCTGATAAGGTATCGCATTTATAGAATGCGACTAAATCGGGATGATCTACATCTAAAATAGTAGTCATCAGTCTGCATCCCCTCTTATCTGCAATTTGAATGAGTCATCGGCTTTAGTCGGTGTGCCGCTGATTGTCGTTCTGGCAATCCAGATCGGCGCGTGAGCGGCGTCTGTATTGAAACGCAGGACATTATTAGTGGCCCAGCCCCCACCCCATCCGTCAGCAGCAATGGTGAAATAAGGCTCGCCTGTAATCGGGTTAACCGGCGCACAGTCAGTACTTGTGTTGCCAGTAGCGATCTGCCCAGACACTTCACCAACCACGTTAAACGTGGTGGAGCTGGTGAGGATAATTGCCCAGCGCTCCCGAATAGCGTTCTTATTGTCCACCTGAAGCGGGTACAACAGATCGTTGTATTGGGCGGTGGTATTGCTACCAATCCGTGCGTCTGACCAAGCGCTTGTCCAGGTTGACTGGCTGAACAGGTGATGTACCCGGCTGCCGATGTCGCCAAAGATCAATGCGCTGGAGATGAATGTTTCGGCTGGGTCGTATGCTCGGGAAATTGCGCCAACTAACGCCAGCTGGCCGTTAATCTGCGCCTCGTTTACCAGCGCCATATCCTCGATGCGATGAACAGCAACAAGCGGCTCGACGTAGGCGCTTAGGTCTGCCGGGTTGGCCATCGTAACAACACCCGTCTCCCGGTTTACCGTATAGAGCGAAGAATCGACCCTTGCGCCAGTCTGATCGATCAGATAGCAGGACGCCAACTGATCACGGCTTAGGTTCTCCACATCTCCAGCTGATAGCGGGCTGCTCAGCGTTTCGTTTTGGGTGCTGTGGATGACAATAACATCGCCACTTCTGATAATCGGCACCCGGCCGTCTATCGGCAGGCGTACCGGGTCCAGCCCCAAAATAGAGGCATCAAGCGGCATGGTTGAGTACACAACGGCGTTAAATTTCATGGTTCCGGGGTCTACCGGATCTGGCACCCAGATGGTGCCGTCCTCAAGAATATTCGCAGCGTTATACCATAGCTCGGTGCGGTTATAGGCGGTCAGAGTGCTTTCCAGCACATAGCGCCCGAACTGCACACTAACAATACCGGTTTCATAATCAACCGTCCCCTGGGCATCATTAGTATCGATCACGCCTTGTCCGTTCGGCGTTAAGCCTATTAGGGTGCCGTCCGGCTTGTTGGCGCGAAGGTATAGCGAGGAAGGCCGCAACGGCGCACCAGGCGTTCTGAAATACAGATCGTGCGCTGTCCAATCGCCGTATTTAGTCAGCATGGTTTTAATGGTCAGCGTATTGTTGCCGCCGCCCTGATAGCTATCAAACGAGATCTGGCCTGATGCGTAGTCGATACTCCCTGCAGCGGTGGCCGCGCCGGTGTTGCGATCCCAATCTGTGTAGATAGTGCCTTCCCGGTCGATATGGGTTTTGCCGTTCCAGGTGAACTCCAGACTGCCTGGAACAATCTTCCTGATAGTTGTCGGCGTCAGATCCAAGGTGACATTTGGCAGGGCTGCACTCTCAGACACAGCGGTCGGGGTCACACTGTCCTGCTGATAATGCACAGCGATATTGCCAGAGATAGTGCCGCTACGGGTCTCGGATCGGTAAGTCCCCACGAAATAGCTATTTCCCTGACTGTCGCTGTAATTAACCGGTATTGAGATGGCTCCAGTGGCATAGTTAATCGTGCCTCCGTTGCTGAGGGTGCCATCACCCTTGTCATACACTGTGACTGTCTTTGTGCCGCTCTCCGTTGAGGTGGTAAAGCCCTGATTATCATAGGACCAGTTTTGGCTGAATGACGCAGAGAAAGTCCCAGGCACAACCGGGGCGGCCGCCACTGTGAACGTGGCGTTATCACCACTCATCGAATAGCCGCTGACATCCTCTGTCTGGATGACGCCCTTGTCATATTCTATGGTCAGTACTGCGCCGCTATCTGGCATAGCGGAAGGTTGAAGGCCTACCTGGCCAAGACCATAAATAACGCGGCCGGTGCCGTCACCGATAAGATTGCCGCTGCCATCATCAGTCACTGTTTTTACAACGCCACCCGCATCAAAGCTAAGCGACAGGCTGCCAGGCAGAATCTCGCCTGCTGAAACGGTGAATGTCAGGTAAGCTGGTTCAACATCAGGGTCAGTGGTGCGGATCTCATAGTGTACCGGGGTTGCCCAGGTGTAGATAATCTCGCTCTCTGTGTCGGGTAACGCTCCCAGTGTTGCCACTACCGAGCCGGTCACATAATCGATGGTTCCCGCGCCTCCGGCTTCATCCGCCAGCACACCGTTGCCGTTATCTTTCATCTGATACCATTCGCCCTGGGCCATGTAATCAATAAATAGCGTTCCAGGCTGCGGGATTGGGCGCAGTGTTTTAACGTAGTTATAGCCGCGATTGGCCAGTTCTATCGTTTCGTGGTCAGTGTGGGCTGTGTCGTAGATAGCTGCTGCTGGGGTTGCGGTGAAGGTATAACTGGCAGTGCTATATGAATGCGCGCCGCTTACCGCCCCTGTGTCGTACTCAATAGTGCCGTACTGTGTGCCAACAATGCCATATGCAGTACTGATGCTGGTATTACAAATCAGGTTGCCATTGCTATCATCTTCAAATGTCGCGTTATTGCCGAGGTTTAACGTGACCGAACCCGGAACCACCGCGCGGCCAAACGAGAACCCAGCGGCAATCAGGGTGTAGCTGACCGATATGGAATACGGGTCACCGGCTGCGACAAGGTTTTGTCGATCGACACCCGCCTGAACATCAACAACCGGGCTTTCAACCGTGGCACTTGGCACTAACTGACCGAACATAGAGGCGGCTTTGATGCTCATATCACCGGGGCTGATGGCTGTATCAAGCGGCACAATGCCGTAGTAATTGCTGGCGTCAGCGACCTGAGTTGATCGAAATACAGAGGGCGTAGAAACAGAGGAAAAGCGGCTGGCGGTTTGCGGGCCTGGGAATGTCGCCCGCAGGGCTGACCCAATATCCAGCACATAAACACGGCGCTCAAACACCCCGCGGTCGTCTTCAAACTCCTGTATCTCATGGCTGACCGCATCGATGCGGATGTACTGTTCTTCACCGGTCAACTCACCGCTGGAGTCCTCTTCGCGAATCAGATACACCTGCCCCACTTCTGGCAGCTTTGCATCCACCCGGGAATACAGTTTAACCATCCGCTGACCTTCCAGCTGATCTCCCAGCAGGGTGTAATCCGATACCGGGCCTTTCACTACATAGCTCTCTATCCGGTCACGGGCGTCAGTACGCTCATCGGTATAGCTCTCGGTGCTAAACATTACTACCGAAACGCGAGGGTCTGCCGGTGCGTCGGTAATGATCGCATGACTGCCGTAGTACATATCTTTGTTGGCTGTCTGAACAGCCGCATAGGCTTTACGCAGGTTTACCCGGCCATAGGTTCGGTCGAGGCGGCTGATATCCGGGAATAGGTTATTAACCACGCCATCCTCTACCACCACCGCACTCATCATGCCACCGCCGTCAGCGCTATCGGACAGACGCTCCGACGCCATTAGCTTGATATCTGTATCTAAAATTGTCATACGTTATACCACCATCAGTCTGAGGGTAATTATGTAGAGGTCGGACGGTGCCGGATCGGTAACTGGCTGCACCGGATTCGCAGTGAGAGGGCCATCGGCCTGACGAAACATCACGGAATAAGTTGTGCCCTGCAGCAATAACGAATGCACCTGGCCGGGTTGCTGCACTAATGCATACAGAAGCTCAACCGTGGCTCGGGTTGCCCAGCCATCGACCAACGTGATCGGTCTGCCAGCCTGCTGCGCGGCTTCCTCAACAATCAGGGCACCTGTTAACGTCACATCAGCGCTCTGGCGTACAGCAGACCAGGCGAATTCATCAGACCAGATCAGGTCATCGGGGAGTGTGATCGCGTTTAAGGTAATCATCGTGAAATACTCGCAGCGTCACTCAGTTGACGAACCAGCACCTCGGCATCGGACTCAAAGAACTGTCCACTGATTGATTGGCCATTATCTGACTTGAAGTGCACCGTCATGGTTTTACCTTCTGCTACAGCAGCCGGTGCTTGAGAAGCAGGCGCAGTGGGTTCCTGGTTGTATTGAGGCTGTGCCTGGGCCTGAGCTTTCTCCTGCTCGATGTTTTTTAGACGCAGCTGGTGGGCTTCTTTTAGCAGCTGAATGGCCTGATTTGCCTCTTTCATCGCGTCAGCATTGCCTGAATCACGGGCGGCTTTTTGTGCCGTACGCAGCTCGCTCAACTGACGTTCAAACTGATTCACTTCAATGGATGCGTTATCACCTTTGAGGGCTGCCAGCTCATCTCTTAGGCTGGCCACGGTGCTGCTGAGATTGTCAGTTAACTGCTGGCTTTCACGGTTTATGGCATCCATCGCGGTGCGCAAACTATCAAGACGGGTCTTGTCCAGCAGGGTAAAAGCACTGAGAGACTTTTCGCCATGTCTGGCCAGCGCAGCGGCCTGCTGGCCTCCTTGTTCCAGCACTTTGGCCATACGCTCTGCAGCGGCGGCTTGCTGGTTATAAGACTCCATGACTTTTTTGCCTTCGTGTAACTCATACCCGATGGCTTGTTTCAGGGTTTGTAGGTAGAGCAATGTCCCAAAGTGGAACTTGTCCATGACTTTGTCATAACCCTCACCAATCCGGCTCCACTGCTCACTCATCGCAGAGCCGAGGTCATCCCACTGAGCCTTAGTTTTTTCTCCAAGCTTCAGCGCGTATGAATACCCCGCCAGCAGGGCGGTGTTGTGCTTCTCTTTGCCTTTGGCATTTTCAGTGGCGGCTTTGGCGTTTTCTGTCGTGGCCTTAGTGTTTTCTTTAACCGCTGTCGTTTCAGTGCCCAAACCGTCAGCCATCGTTTTAACGGTTTTTTTGGCCTGTTCGGCTTTATTCTTTAGGGCGTCTAACGCATCAGCGGCAATAAATAACCCCTGCACCAGATGGTCAGTCGATACGCGGCCATCTTGTCCAAGCTGTTCAAATTTCTTCTTGAGCTGCTCAACATCTTCTTGAGTTTTTGCTGTATTAATACTGTCAACAAACGCATTCCGCAGCTCTTCACTGGTCGCTTTGGCTTTGTTGGCGATCGCATCAAACTGGCTGACAATCTCTGACTTTGCCGTTGAAACAGCTTTTTTAAGAGGTTTCAGCCCGTCGTCTGCCAGAGTGTTCCAGGCATCAGAGATATCCGCTGCATCCTGCTGCAGCGCTTCTTTGAACGCCTTGCTGACACCCTGCATGCCCGCCGCTTGAATACGGTAACGGGCGGCGGCTTCCTCCATGCCAACAGCCCCCAGTCCTTTCGACAGGGCATCCAACATGGCCGCAATGGCTGAAGATACTGTCCAGGCAACGGTTTTAATGCCTGCTGTAAAGCCGTTGAAAACAATAGAGAAGGCGGCAAATATTTTATTGGTACCCGCGAGCGTTTCATTCAGCGAGTCGAGAATATTACTGGCACCCGCCAACAGCGCTTCAAAACTGCCTACCGAATCCGTCAGAAATTTCTTGGTTTTTGTCGCAGCGCTGACTAAAAAGTCTGATATCTGTTGGGCATATTCTTTCAACCGCCCGTCTGCAGCCATCTGGCCAAACAGCGCCAGCATCTCTTCGAGCTGTGCTTTGGCAAAATCAAACACCCCGGCATCGGCAATCAAACCAACAAAATTAGTCCAGTAATCTTTCAGGTTGCTGAACAGACCATTCCAGGTCTTCATCTGAGCGGCGGCGGCCCCTTGAGAAGCACGCCCCATCTCTTCAATCAACAGGGCTATCTCTTTGCGGCCAAGCTTGCCTGCAGAGCTGAGTTTTTGCAGTTCAACCGTATTTTTTCCGGTGGCTTTCGCCAGCAGATCCCATACCGGAACACCGCGTTCTATCAGTTGCAGTGCTTCTTCACCCTGGAGCTTTTGTTTTGTCCAGGCTTGCCCCACCGCGAGAATAACGCCTTCCATCTTCTCCTGGGAAAAGCCGAGCTTCGCGGTCTGATCGATAATCGCCTGGTATGAACCATTCATAGGGTCGATACCGAAGGCTTTAAGTTTGATAAACCCCTCGGCAACACCGGTCAGCTCTGCCGGGGTTGTCGCTGTGAAATCCTTAATCCATTGAACGGCTTCTTTGCCCGCTTCAATAGACCCCATCAACGTGGTTATCTGGGTTTCTAACAGCTCAAACTGTGCACCGGTGCCAATGATGCCGCTAAATGCATTTTTCAGCGCATTGATGCCCAGATACGTCCCGGCCAGGGCGATAACCTTGGTGGTGAGTGATGAGATACCACCGCTGGCGGCATGCGTCGCATCTTTGTTCTTTTTCAGGGTCTTATTGGTTTTTTCCAAGCCTTTAACAAACCGTCCATTGGCTTCGCGCATCCGATCGCTTTTGTCGATAAACCGCCCGGCGGCTTTATCCGCTTCGGTCAGCTGGTTGCCATATTTATCGACCGACTTAGCCGCATCCTTGGTGCTGGCATCTGTTTCCTTAATCGCCCCGCGAAATTTAGCCAGCGGAGCGCTGGCTAAATCACGGGCCTTAATCAGAATACTGAGGGCGGTTTCCTTCACGCTCATCGGTTATCAGCCTTCCTGATCGATATAAAAGGGCGCGGTTTCGCCATCTTTCAGAATCAGTTTTCCACCCAGAGTGGTCGATACATACTCGCTGGCCAGCAGATCCACGGCGGCAGATGGCGCAAGCGAGGCTTTCGGGATCTCGCATTTAACCGGCTTGCCGGTTGCCAGGTTGGTGCCGTCCAGGAAGATACGCGCATTGATGGTGGGGCGAACGCCGCCTTTAATGCGCGAACCGCTCACAGCTGCGTAGTCATAACTCAGCTTAATATCACCACCCGCTGCCAGAGTGCCGCTGGCGGTGGCCCGAATCATCCCGGCGGCATAGTTCACTTCATATGCGGTGGCGGCTATCGCGCTATCATCAGCGGCATGTACGGCGCTAAGCCCCTCGGTTGCCAGGTTGCTGTTGGGCAGCTTTGTCCACAATCCCGCTTTCAGCAACGTGACCGGTCCATCGGTGACGGTACCGGCCCCCTGATTGATAGTGGCGATTTCGCCCATCAGCGCCATGGCCAACATCTCTGCAGGCTGGTCATCAAACGCGATCGCAATTTCGCTGGGTTTCGCAATGGTGACGCTATTCAACGCCTGGCCATACGACGTTTTCTTTTTGGATGTTCGGTCTTTGGTGTCAGAGGGGGTGTTGATCTGCAACTGGGTTGCGTTCAACGGGCCGACCAGACCGGTAGGGTTGCCGGTTTCATCAAAGCGATCGAAGTAAACGTCGCCTGCTAACAGTAGTCCGCTCATGGGCGTGCTCCTTTGGTTTTGAATTTAATTTGATACGCTAATGGGTAGTAACCAAAGCCGTTAGAAAAGCCCGGTCGAGAGGGCGCGTTCTTGCGCACAAAGTTGCCTAACTCGCAGTGCAGCCCCGCCATGGCGTGAATCACTGAGGCCAGCAACGGGCCGCTTTTGTTGGCGTCCCGTAGGCTGACGGCAATGACGATCATCCATGTTTGGGTGACATTACCCTGCAGTCCGCCTTGCGATGTTTCTGACACAGCATCACCTGCATAGATAACATGCGCAGCGGGGGTTACTTGGCCGCGCTCTTTCATCTCGGCCAGGTCGCAGCTGCGATATACCTTGCGCAGGCCGGAGACCGCTTCTAGCGCTTGCACTAGATGGTCTTCTGCAACCAGGTAGTTATCTGTTAGTTGAAACATCAGATAAATCCCTTACTGTTTTTACGACCAAACACCCGGCCATCACTGCACATCTGTGCAGTGTTGTTACTGGGACTGGCATCACCTTCATCTGGCATGCCCAGGGAGATTTTTCCGGTGCCCAGTTTGCTGAGAAAGTCGATCGCATTGTCATAGCGCTTTTCGATACGCTCTGGCGCGTGTTCGTCATGCAGCAGATAGCGGGCGACATCACAGCAGATGCGTACTAAAACGTCGGGCACGCTGGGCAGGGGCAGGGTGTAGCGCCCGCCGAGATAACCATCGACCTCGGCACTGGCATCGGCTAATGCCTGGTTCAGCACTGTGTCATCGATGACACCGGTGGAGCCGTCCCGATCGGTGAGGAGGATTAGTTCCTCTTCACCGAAGCGTTTGGTCATATCGTTGCGGGCTGCGTACATGGCTTACGCCTTATCCAGTTCGTCAGTGAACGCTTCCCAGGCGGCATCACGCTCTTCGGCGGTAGTGCCTTTGGGGTATGCGTTGGCCTTGGGGCTGCCGTCCTCTTTCCAGAGTGCGGCATCCTCTTTGTCCAGCTGACCTATGTGAGCTACAAGCTCTGCCAGGCGCTTTGCGTCCACGGCCCCTTGCGCTTCGCTATCCTTAACTGCTTCGCCTTCCAGCAGCTCTGTGCGGCGATCGCTACGCAGCTGCTCCAGCTGTGCTTCGTTAAAATGATCGGCGGGGAACTCATTACGGCCCTGCTGAAAAACTTCACCCGCCCGGCGATAGCCAGTACCTGCTGCACAAATGACAATAATCGTTGCTTTAGACATTGCATGGTTTCCTCTCGGAATAGATTTATAGGTGAGCGTCCTTGCTCTAAAACGGTGTTAGCCCGCGCCGCTGATCAGATCAGCCAAGGCACAACTACCACTTCAACCGCTTTGTAGTTGGTATTGCTTTCGCCCTGGGCTTTGTACTCAGCTTCAACAACCGCTTTCGCTGCGGCGCGTTTGCTCGGCCCGACAATCAGCATGTTTGGCATAATGCCCAGTGGGCGGCCTTTGTCTGATTTATGTGCACCCATTGCCGCAGCCGCTGCATCAAAGTTGGCGGTATTGAGCGTGGCTTTTGAACCGAACGCCTGCTGCCAAAAACCAAAGCCTACGTTGCCTCGACCGTCGACTCCGTAGAGATATTCGTCTGCCATAAATACGTGATCGGAATTACCGGCATCGGTTTTAGCCAATAGCCGGTAGTCACGGCGGCGCTGATAGATCAGCGGCTTAAGTGGCCGGGTGGTGTCCAGCAGAAACCAAGGGCTTTCTGCACCGGCCTGCATATTGCTGACAGATTGCTCGTTACCGTCTTCACCCACGGGATGGTCGGTATCAAAGAAATACTGGCCGTCATAGCAGGTTGTCGTGAAACCGGCAGCGAGCAGGGCAAAGATCAACTCGTCGGGGTGGGTGGATGATGCGTATCCCATATCCTGAAACTTAGGGTTGAGAATGCCGTAATTGTCATCTTCGATACGCTCGGCGGGGATACCTTCGGTCGCTTCGAACTTTTTATTTTTCAGCGAATAGTCATAGACTTTCATGCGGTTGATCTGACGATCGCCGATCCACTCGCGCAGACGGCTAAACTCGCCGAGCCAGCTGTAATCTTCTTGGGCCGTCGTTGAGGGCACCAAGGTGGCGACTTTTGGCCAGAGAGGAGTGTAAGAGCTTCGGCCGATTTGAAACGCGGCGTTAACAGCTGCATACAGCGCTTTAAGTGCGCTTGGCGTAATATTCATCGTTTTATCCTGTCCTTAAAATTAAGTGTTAAACCGGGCTTACTGACCCAGATCTACCCAAACACCATCCCCGTCCACCTGGATGATCTTGCCTGCGGCATTGAGGGTGTTGGTGGCGTGATCGATTGAGAGCGTGGAGTCATTCACGAAGTAAGCGGTCGCACCGACATCCGTCACCGCGATATCGCCGCTATTGGTAAACTTATGTTCACCCGAAACCACTTCGGCCATGATGGTGCCGTTAGATCCGGCGCTGTTATCCACTTCAAAGGTGGTTACACCGGCACTCAGTGCGGCACCTGAACCATCAGTGACGGCGGTCAGATAGCCCGCATCCAATACGGTCGGGGTGTTAGCGTTTAGGGTGACTCCGGCTTTTACTCCGTAGGCGCGCTTACGGCCTACGCGCTCTGCTTTAGCGCTCATTGGCTCAACTCCTGTTTTGATTTAAGGAAGGCCGCTTTATCCAGCCCGGTGGCACTCAGTACCGCCAGATCTTCAGCGGTTAGATCGTCAGCCTTTTCTCCTTCTGGCTTTTTGCCTTGGGTTTGCTGGGCTTTCAGCGCAACCAGGGAGGGGCGGCTATCAAGCATGGCCTTCAGTACAGCAACCCCCTGTTGCTCGCCAAACTGAGTGAGGTAGTCCTCTTCGGCGGCCAGCACTTTGCCCTCTGCTTTAGCATCCTTCAGCAGCTGCTCCAGGCTTGCCTCATCAGAACCGGCTTTCAGCACCGCCATCTGTGTGACCAGGGCGTTGTAAGTTGCCGCAGGCACATACATTGAGAGATCGATGTCACCATCTTTGGCCTTGAGAGCCGCGACTTCGGTTGTCAGCTCTTCTGATTTAGCGGCTTTTTTGGCCAATGCGCCCAGCGCGCTCAATGCCGCTGTGCTCTGCTCATCGGTCAGCTGAACGCCTTCTTTCAGCTCAATGCCGAGTTGGGCCAGCAGCTTACGCATTGCTTCGTTCATAACAGGATTCTCCTGGGGTTGGTTATCGTGGGTAGGGTGAGGAACGATCTGTGCGCAAAGGGCTTCGAGGTCTTGCATGCCATCGATACCGGCACGGTTGGTCAGCGCTGCGCTGTGGATAAAAAGAGGTTCGCCGGTGCGTTTGTCGTAGGGAAAAACGGCAGACAGAAAGCGGTATTCCTTGCCTTTGATATATTCGAGGGCGCGGGAGGTCCACGTCGGCTTAATCCATAGGCCAGAACCTTCCCGCCATTCCATATGCTCTTTAAACCAGCCGCCAGCGGGGGCGGGCTGACCATTTTTGTCTGCATTCAGGGTTTGATGTTCGTAATCGATCACCAGGTCATTTGCAGCCGTCTGGGCAATTGAGATAAGACGTTGGGCGATGTCTGCGGTTAGATTCCACTTGCCGCCAGGCACATCAAAGGGACGGCCATCAACAGCGCTGAATTCACCAGCGGGGAGTAGCTGGCACCAGCCAGCGTCTGAGTCGTTTAGTTCAAACGACAGCGCAACAACGCCGAGGTTGGCGTTGCTGGTGGCTGACAGTACAGCGATTGAGTGGGGTGATTGATTCGTCTTCATGCCGCCAGATTAGCGGCATGGGTGGTAGTGTGGGTTTAACCGTCGTTAGATGTTTTAATGGATCTCAGCTAAAAAATCACATATTTATGAGCCCGTATTTACTCTTTATGGCCGTTGATGCAAAGCATTTAATACTACATAAAGCTTCCAACCAGTATCAGCAAAGCTTGCTACTCCTACTGCAAATAATCCGGATAGCCCGGCAAGAAATACTCGTACAAGCTCAGTGGGTAAATAAAGAGCAATAATACCTATAACAGCTGAACTCAAAAAAAGAATTATTGAGATCAGCAAACTAGTCACCAACCTATGATAATGGTTGGTACGAACTAGATTCCGAATTAATCTGGTACTTGCGATGCTCATAAGAATTGCACCAGCGGCCACCAGAATACTCATAATAGTTACTGAGTGCCCCGTCAAATTTGCGATAAGTTGCTCAGGTCGTCCAACAGGGAACGACGAATAATGATCAAATACCCAATAGCCAACAGTTGCCATTAATAGCAAATACAGTAAAGGCTTGAATATAAGCTTTTTAAGCATTTTATTTACTCGATTCCCTGTTCATTTAGCACCAAGCGAATGTCATCCAAATATTGTTCACGCACACGTTCTAAAGCATTATAGATTGATTGTGGGACAGGGTACCGTCCTTCCAAACGAACAGGACTGGTGTAGCCTTTTATCCGATCCTCAATTAAATCGATTGGGTCAGAGTCATCATCAAACCATATCTTTGAAATATTAACAGGTACAGTTGAGCCAACTATATTAGCCATTCCCCCTTTCACTACATCGCTAAGATAATTGCGAATTGATGATCTACCTGGCGGGTTCGCACTTATGCTAACCGAGCACGACACCCCATTGTAAGCGTTCAATAATGACATTAAAGGCCCAGTAAAATCTCTATGCGCATCATATAATTCAGATGCTGTAGGCCTTGCAAAACTAATTTCAAATTTACGTGCTCTCATATCCCCATTGATGATTCGATCAACGGCATCGGGCCGTAAAACAGGTGATAAGCCTACTCCGATGATTCTATCTCTACTTAAAACCGCGCCAAGTAATCCCGCGGCTTGATTAATATTCAAACCGCTGCCATTAATCTGAAAAGTCATCATTTCCAAGCCGGGGTCATAAAGGAAATAGTTTTTTTCTATCAGCCCCTCTGAATCTTCCAAGTCAATAGGCCTTTCATCTTGGGATGATCTGTCACCAATATTAGGAAGGTCATTATCTCTGAACTTTGCAAGAACACCTTTCATACGTCCGCCTTCAAATACCTCAATCTCTCGGAGTTGAAGAACTTGACCGGATGCACGATGTTCTATGGGGAGCTCTTGATCAGCGGCTTGACGGAGCAAGGCACTCAATGCTGGAGGGCTATCAGTACCATCTGTGACGTGGGCGGTATAAAAGCTAACTGCATACTTCTTTGTATCTGTCATGCATATTCCTTGTCCGTAAGAAAGCGTTAGCTTAGCAATCAGCCAACAACAGCGCGCTTCCGTTGTGCATTAAATTGAAACTACATTAACAAAGATAAATATTGCACACAATTAGGCGTTAGACCAGCGTTAGAAACAACATACCAATTATTTACGCGCCATCATAGCCATTAGCACCTGCAATCCCTTACAGCGCCGCTCAGGCCGTCTTTTGTTAGCCCTCTGCCTGAATAAATTCATCCAGGATATCGATAACCTCCACTTCATCCTCGTTACTCAACCCAAAGAATGACCGCGCCTCTATATTGCGGCTCTCATCACCTAGCTGCTGGGTGGCGGCATAAGCGTCTGTACCGGGGCCAGTGCTCAGACCCGCTTCATCGGCAGACCAGAAAGGGAAGATGGTATCGCGCAGGTGGAGTGTTTCACCGTGGAGGATCTTATCGACCGGGACGCCTTTGCGCTGCTTGCGCTTTACTGTGGCCGGTTTAAGTGGTGCCCAAGGGGTGCCGTCCGGGTCTTCTTCGTTATCGAAGTGGTCGCGGGTGCGCTCTTCCAGGAAGACGGCTATCTCCATCATGGCCGGTTGGGTGTATTCTGTTCTTGCTATCAACTGATCCAGAAGGTCGGCCACTGGCTGACTGTCATAGTCGATGCTGATTCTTTGCTGGGTTCCGGCCATTCTATTTTTATCCTATAATGAAGATTCTCCAGGCAGACAAGGACTTCGAGTTCCGTCCACTGATCTGTCGGTGGGGTGCAACGGCGAAGCGCGGCACCCACTTTATCCCTTTCTTACGTATAGATTTACACCTTCACGCTGTCGCTCTAAATAGGCATCATTATCTGGCACCTTTTGGCCGCGTTGCTTTCTATGGGGCGTAAAGGATGTATTACCCGTCCAGATACCTTGCCCGTACTCAAATGCACTAAACCCATGAATAGGCTGTCCTGCTCCATCGCCTTCAATCAACGTCCAGCGTTTGATGTAACGGCGCTTGAGCTTGTATTTACCCGGGCGTGCACGGTCGGTTTCGAGTATTGCCCAGATCTCGTCGGGGTTTTGTATTGCCCTGGCGAGTAGGCGCATATAACGGTGGCGTAGTTTGTCTTTCGATACTTTGTATTTGCCGTCGGCCCCACGAAACAGATAGTTGTTAATCGCAATAGGCTCACCCAGAACATCTTTAAATATCAAGTCACCTTCGCCAAACTCACCCAGAAAGGCCTGCACGTATTGCTCATCTGTCAGACCGTCAGCCATAAGACTCTTTGACGAAACAGAGGTCGCAGCAGGTAGAGGCGGTTTAGCGACCGGGCCGACGGGCACAGATTTTATTGTGCTGGGCCATTGTTCCTGGACGTGGGGAGTACTTTGCCTGAGCCAGCTTTGCCCTGGCGTATGTTCAAAACCGGGATCGATGCCCAGGGGAATTTTACGTATCTCGCCGGTGCGTTTGTCCAGGTACTCTTTAAATTCATCTGCAGGGGCGATATCCGGCCCGGTTTTACCCAGGCGACGCATGGCACGTTCTGACTTAGGAAACTTCTTACATTTACAGCCATAGCCGTTCGATGGGCTGTGCGCACCCCAGAACGGGTCATCCGATGCTAACGTCAGATGGTCCCAGGCTTTGTGCTGCGGCCTGAAGTTTTCGGCCCCTGAGTGACGATATTCCATGTACGGGAACAGTTTTTTAAAGCCCGGTTCGTCCATCTGGGCTTCGCGTCCGGCATTGTATGCCTGGCGAATATTGGTCTCGTAGATCAGGCGGGAACGCCACCCACGGGAGCCGTGATAGCTCCAGCCGTGCTTTTCAACAATGGTGTCGAAGCGCTTTTGAAAGGCGTGCAGGGTTTCACCGTCTTTAATCGCGGCCTGAATACCCGTCAGAAAGTCTTCAATAATGGCGGTTTTATTGGCACCGGCCACCATAAAAGCATGATCATGTTGCTGACCATACACATCCTGCCAGCCATTAGTCGGCAGGGGCACTTTCTGTTGCAGATAGTCGATAGCCTCTTTAAAAGGCTTGCTGCCGTAGGCTGGCATTATTCAGCATCCTGCAGCAGCTCATAACGGCCCGCGATGGCTGCCACGGTGAGTGCCTGACTCATGGTGTCGGTTAGCGCTGCGCCGTCCAGCGGCAGCGCCATCAATTGTTCTGTTAACTGTTCCAGGCTGTCGGCGTTGTCGACCAGCTGGCGCAACGTGTCTAACAGATCGCTGGTGTTCTGGTCGGCTTTAACCTGTGCGTTATCAACCAGCGCATCGATCTCGTCTGCACCCGACTGCTGTGCTTTCAGCGCTGCGAGGGCGACCTCTTTTGAACTTTTTGCTGGTGAGGCTGGCGCTGGCGTGGAAATTTGGGACAGCTGCAGAATCTCTTCGCCTTCATTGGGCTGTGGGATTTTGGTTTTTTCATAGACCCAGCTGGTGGGGATCTTCATGCCCAGGGAAACCAGCCCGCTCAACGGCTGGGCGAACTGTTGCAGATCTTCCGGTTCATTCAGATCGAACTCTAGCCGCGGAATTCGACGGGGGCTGCTGAACGATTTACCGTTAAGCACATACATGGGGTAGACCACATCGCGGGTGAGCGTGGCCGCCAGAGACTTCAGATCGGCGTCGCGGATCTCTTGCCGCACTTCGTTATGTACGTTGCCCAGTGCATTGGTTGAGCTTTTACCGTCGGCTTGGCTTGTGAGGGTGCCGCCCAGTATCGCTTTTGACTGACTCTTTTCACACCAAGAGATCATCGCCATGAATGGGTCACTGGCACCCTCGGCAGCTTTCTCGAATTCGATCTCCATCCCTTTTGGGATGATGCCACCGGCGTTATGGCCGATGCTCATGACCGCACGTAGCAACGTTAGCTTTTCACGTTCGCTGGCCCCTTCTGGATATTTACCCAGGCGCAGCGGCAGGCCGTAGATCTCCAGAAATTCGGCGAGATCGCGCACGCTGTAATTCTTAAACAGGAACGGCCAGGCTAATACGCGCACCAGACCCCGGCGTGACAGATAGCCCGACTTAGCTTTCGCCTGGTGGCTTATCCAGCCAAACTGACGCAACGGTTCACCTTCGTGACTGCCATCACGTAGGCGCAGCTCGTCCCGTTTATCCGGGTGGGTTTTAAACCAGCTGGAGTCGCGCCATTCGGCGTCGTTGATAAAGTGGGTTTTATCTTCAAACGTCCAGCCCAGCTCCAGGTTAGAGAAGCTTTTCAGGATAGCGTCACCGCAATCGAAAATAGCCTCATCAAGCCAAGTGGCCGAACGCAGCTGCTCTTCGATCATTTCAGCATCGCGCTTTTCGGCAGCGCTGGCATTCGGTGGCGGGACAATATTCCAGTCTGGCCCTTGCATTGCTAGGCGGCGTTTACCCAGCTCACTCTGTACGTGAGGGTCTTTCTCTTCGATATCTTCGGCCAGTTCGCACTGACGCATCAGATCGCCTTGCTCGGCCTCTTTCATGATTGCCGCCAGCTTTGCTGGTGTCAGGCCGCTGGAAGGATGGTCGCTGTAGTGACGATGAAGCTGCGCCAGCTTAGCATCGGCTTCGGTTTGCGGCTCGGCCAGATCCGGCAGTTCAAACGGCTGGCCATTGATATCAACCAGTGTAGATTTAGCCATTACCAGGCTCCCTGTTTTGAATAAGTGGATATATCGTAATCGTCGTCATTGTCGGCACCGCCCCACGGATCGGACTTACCAGGCAAGGCCATAAAATCAATACTGCCGCCTTCCATCCAGCTCGCGCGGATCGCCATGGCTAAAGCCACCGCAAAGTCACCGTGACGCTGCTGGCCATCGCTGCCGGTACCGCTGCCTTTTTCAATTTGCGGCACGCCTTGCTTGACCTGGATTTTGCTCATATCCGACTGAATATCTTCGTGCCGGGGGATTACCAGGTTGCCGTCTTCAAATTCGGCTTTGAGTTTTGGCATCCACTCGCGATACCAGGGCAGGTTAAGCATGACGGCATCAACAATCTCTGTGCCCCATTTCAGTCGGGCCGCTTCGGCCAGATAGCCGCCGTTGCCCGTGGCGTCGAACGCTGCAGCGGTAAACCGAGGCAGGCGGGTGAGAATATAGAAAAGTACGGTGCGCTGGGTTTCATAAGGTGCGTTCGCCAGCTCTACGAGAAAGGGCACACGCTTTGTCAGATCCGGGTAAATGGTTAACGGGCAGAACACCGACAGGTCGCCTTTACGGGCGAAGTCTTCCCCGAAGACATGACGATGGTTGTCATTGAGCTTATCCAGCAGCGGCTGCAGGACGTTCTCGCACCATTCTGCAATGATGCGCGTGCGCTCACCTTCGGGCTTTAACTCAAAGTCTTTGGGGGCTGTCCAGCGCACAATCGGAATGGAGCGATCGGAAACCATTGCCCGTTCGACCAGCGTGCGTTTGATATAGATACCGCTGCCAGACTTAGGCACACAGTAATATTCTTCCAGGGCGTCTTCTTCGGTTGCGGTATCTTTCAGCAGCCCGGCTTTCCATTCGTCCTCTGCGGTTTGGCTCCACTCTTTGCGGGTAATTTGGCATATCCGCTTATACAAGCCTTCCGCGCAGGCATCGTCTAACGTGATGGTGTGCACGCTATAACGTTTTTTACCGGCACGACTATCAATGACCAGTTGATTAAAGAGGTTTTCAATGCCGTTGTGGGTGCTGATGATACGGACTTTACTGCCCCACATCGTGAGCGCCAGGGCCGCTTTCAGCAGCTCGGCCAGCCGGTCATGGAATGCAGCCTCATCAATGGTGACGTTGCCCTGCATGCCTCGCAGGTTTGATGGATTGCTGGAGAGCGCCTGGATTTTAAAGCCGCTGGCGAAGTAGATAGTAAAGATGAGGATCTCTTTGCCTTCTTTACCCTCATCGATGAACAGTTCTTCCTGGATCTCCCCGGCCGCTTTATCGAAAGCACGCGCCCACATCGCTGCGGCTTCGATAAACTCCCGCGCCATCTCCTTATTGCTGCCGACATAGAAGTGGTTGCAACCGCCTTCTGATTTAGCTGTTGCGGCACATAGCGTTGCGTCCGCTGCTTCCGCCCAGGTGAGGCCGGTACGCCGTGACTTCTCAGCAATTTTGAGGACTGACTCATCGGCGATCCAGCGCTTCTGATAGCCCAGTAGCACTTCGGATGCGTCAAACCGCTGTAGGTCTTGCAGGTTGCTTTCAGCGATTGAACCTAGAGGTTGCTGGAGGATGGAGGTCATAGTTCGGCACTCAACCACAAGCAATAGGCCACTTGCACAACACCAACAGCATATTGACCGGATAGCAGCGACTGCAAACCGATAAACATAACCATTGAGCCGAGCGCATGCCTAGTTGCTTTGAAAATGAACATCACGCAATCCCCAGGATCTGCTTTTTAATCGCCTTGACGCCTTCACGGGTTAGCCCTTGCTGCTTAGCAACCGCATCAACCGCTTCGGCGGCATCTTCAGTGGCGCGCTTGCGGATCTCTTGCTCGCGTTTCTCGTTAACGCTGGCGGCTTGTTCCAGGTGTTTAATCGCCAGGGACAGCTCTTTTAGCATCTTAGGTGGCACTGGCTCTTCGCCTTCACTCAATGCCAGGGAGGTTTCAAAGGCCATCGTGCGGGTGAATTCATTCAGCAGCTGGCCAACTTGCCCCTGCGGCTGATTGCCAAGCTTTCCAATCCACATCTCGGCGACTTCTCGGCTCTGGCGCATCTTGGCCCCGACGGCATCCATCCGCATGCTGTAGCGATTGACTGCTGACTTACTGACGCGATGATCCAGCCCTTCGGCCTCCAGCAGCTGGTTGACTTTCAGAGCAGTTTCTACCTGGCCGACTGCGGGATCTCTTAGCAGGGCATGCAACGCATCACGGATCTCAGCGGGCAGCAGATCAATCGAGGATTTACGCGCCATCTTCTTTCAGCCCCCTAAGCAAGTTTGACCGCTCTACCATGACTGCTTTCTGAAAAGCTCTCTCCGCCTGAGCGGCTTCGGGGTCGTCTTTCAGATACTGTTTTTTAAACCCTTCCAGACCTTTGATGTTGGCAGAGACTTCCGCAGCCACTACAACGCGGGCGAATGATGCCAAAACGGTTTTCTGAGCTTTGGTTAAAGGCTTAACGGCCATAACGATTCTCCTTCAGGCTCCAGGCCCTGGACGTTTTACACCCGGCACAATCGCTTTGCCCTGAGCGACATCGAGTCCGCGCTGGGTGAGCGCCACAATCTGCACGCTGTTCAGCTCTTCATAGCTGACCAGATCCTGCTCGGTTAGCCAGGCGATCTCTGAGTGCAGTTTGTCGCGGCTGACGCTGTGGCCGTACAGCTCCAACCCCCGCTGCAGAATGCTGCTGTTGATCTTATAGTCAGCGTCTTCGGCCAGCAGTCGCAGCAAAACCAGCCGTCGGTCTTCCTGTTCAAATTGAGAAAATGGCATGGTTTACCCCTTGTTGTTCATCAGGTAATCGTGAATACGGTCGACGGTGTTAGTGACCCGGTCGAGTTTGCTATCCAGTGCTGAATATTGAGATTGCAGCTTGGCGATATCTTCGTGGGTGGGGGCATGCTTCAGGTTTTCTTCAGCAGATATCACCCGCCGCTCCAGCGCATCCTGTCGATCATCCAGCGCTTGAATATCAGTGCGATTCTGGTTGCGCCCGGTGCGAATCCAAACCGCAACACCAATGCCGATAGTGAATATCCATTGCATTACATCCAGCCAGAACTTAGCCGCATCCCAGTTAACGTCCATGTCTTTGTTCCTCAATCTGTTGACAGTGAATGCAGCGGGCTGCGTTGGGTTTGGCTTTTAGTCGGGCAGGCTGGATGGGCGTTGCACAGTCGATGCAGACGACCATGCCATCTCTGATATCCTGCTCTGGTTCTGAGTGTTTCAACGCTTTATCCAGCGCGCTCTGACGCTGGCGCATCTCCAGATCGGTTGCGTGGTCGAGAATGTCGGGCATTACTTCACCATCCCTTTAATCAGATCTATTGCTGGGGATGGGGTTTGCTTCCATTTACTGAACGCATCAACGGTACGCATACCCATATAGGTGAAGAGCGGGCCATACAGTACGCCTGCCACAATTGGGCTGGCTCCCGCTATGGTGTATGCCACCAACACACCGTCTTCAACATGATTGAACAGGGGCGCTATACGGCTGACCAGCTCGGCACCCAGCACATAAGCTGTGCCGGAATAGCCTGATAAACGAGCCATTTTCGGGCGGGTTTCTTTGACGTAGTCTGTGCCGTTAATAGCCTCGGTGCGGATGGTTTCCTGGGTTTCGTGGTGCATGCCGAGCTGATGATTAAGCTGGTTCTTTTCGCGCTCTGCGGCGATCTCTTCCAGCTTTACTTTTAGCTGCATAACAACGGCAACGTCTTCGGCAGGCATGCCAGAAACGACTTGCTCTATATGTGCTTTCGCGCCGTCTGTAGACATACCCCCAGCGACCTCAACCGCAGAGGCCAGCTTTTCAGAGACAGAGGAGGCTTTTTCACCGCCGAACAGCTCGCCTGCCATACGAATCAGCGACGGACCTGCGGTGAGCAGTGCGGTTGCTATCAGAGACATGGGTATGCCTCCCAGCACAGCTCGAAGTGAGGGCCGTCTGAGTAAACCTTTTTACCCTGACGGTTTTTTCGCTCGATATATGCCTGACGGGCGGCTTCTGGTGTGTCGAAGGTATCGAGCAACGCCCAACCACCACCCCAGCGAATAGCGACGTTAAGCTCTGCGGCGGCTTGCTTTATAGCGGCCGCTATCTGGTAGTAATACGGCCAGTCATAGCTAACTGTCCCGTCCACCCATGCAGCCAAATCAACAGCATGGGACACTTCGCCCAGCTCTGGGTTATTCGTGGGCACTCGGGGCAGATGGCGGCTATTGAGGGTTGCAGAATCGCCTGTTTTCACAAGCCGCCGCTGCCGCTTAATCTCGCGCACACCCTCGGTCACTGCAAAGTCGACAGCCGACAAGGCAAGTCCGCGCTCTACAACGGCGACCAGATCAGGATGTACTTGCTGCAGATTCTTTTTGGAACGCCGCCCCAAAGCGAACGGCTCTGGTGTATGGGTTTCAGACATAAAAAATCCCCGCTAATTTGAAGTCCATTAATTCGTTAGGACTCCAGATTAACGGGGATCTGGGGGGGGGTGGGTTTAACCTAGGTTAGATGTTTTATGGGTATTTAATTCATTCCTGTCAGTTCGTCACCCTCGAAATACAGGTACTGACGTTCATATTTTCCTGTGCAATACACCCACTGTTCATGTACTCCGCTGGCATAAACGGAGCGATTGATATCACAGGGTTTTCCCCAGGAGCGCTCGGCTTGTTTCTTGGTCATTCCAATGGCAACTTCATGATGCCAGATCATCTTCTTAAAACGCTCTTGCCGCAGGCGCTCTTCCCTTATAGCGTCAGATCTTTCGTTTAAGCGCTTTTGCTCTTCTGCCCAACGCAGTCGTCGTTCTTCTTTATAGTCGTCATCTGCAACATCGCCAGGCTCGAAAGCGTTATCCGGTACGGAAGGAATGTAAATATCAACCTTCCCCGACTCGCTTTGCTGGCAAGGGGTTGACTGATACACCACGCGGTCATTGGTCTTACATTTGTAAATCTCTGCGTTAACGGGCATAACTACGCTCATTAACACTAATGTAAACACGATTTTAATCATCGCTGAGACTCCTTTTCTCAAAACAGTTCTGGCTGTATCCGTTTACGATAGTATGCCTGCTGCTCTTTGATAATTCGATAGACATGTGTCGCCGATATCTTGTATTTGTCTGCCAACTCATCTGGCTGAACGCCTCGCTCGCTCCAGTCTCTGTGCAGCTCGACATCGCGTATCGCTTTTTTCAGCGCATCCAGCTTTGGCAGGTAGAAGTATCGACCGCCACAATAAACAGACTGTTCAGCCAGCAGCGTGTGACTGATTTTCTGAGCTTCTGTACCGTTATACCCCAGCCGCTCTAATGCAGCGCTGTAGATATCGACCAGGGCTGACAGGTCGCGTGGCCACTTCTTTTGCACCTCGGGCGGTATAGCATCCAGATGGCTGAGCAAATCGCTGGAGAATGATTCATCACCCAGCAGATCTCGCTGTTCTTCACTCATCGTCTGACTCTCTCTGTTTTGCAGCCTGCCGCCGAATGCTGATCTCCAGCGCGGCAACCAGCTTGCGCAGTTGCTCTGGTTCTAACCATTCAACCTTTTCAACCTTAAACATATGTCGGGCCATGCTGTGGGCGTAGTTCCAGTGCAGGCCGTTATCCGCCAGCAGCGCTTCGACCTTGCTCATCAATGCACGACGGCCCGCGCCTGGGTTGGGGCGCTGCCCGAATGTTTGTGGTTTATTCTGAAAACCGCATTTTTTCAGATGACTGATGACACGCTTCAATTCACTGATGGTCATCTTTGCGCAGCTGTTTTTACCGGTAAGGGAAAGCAGCATTTGCCGATAGGTGTCGTCATCCAGACCCAGCTGCTTTTTAGCGATGTGGATCTGAGCCATTGCTGCTTTTCGTGGGTCTTTTGACATAGTCACCAGTCTGTATCCTTTATATCCATGATTGCGCTGCTAACCACCGCTCTGGCATTCTGACGAGGTGTTGCAAGCCCTGCAGGCAACGCCGGTATATCCGCGCCCTGGCCGTTTTCCAGCACCCGCCGCAGGTAGTTGTGATTTGATAACGGCTTAAAATGGCCTAGCTGCTGCTTGGCCCGCATTGATTCCACCGTATGCACCAGCGCGGCCGTCAGGGCGTTAGGCTCAGCCAGCTCTAACGCCTCATTTGCCAGGCGCAGGGCACGATCATTGGCGAGATCCCGGCTGGGGGAACGAAACAGACCTATATAGGTGACCAGGGCAGTGCCGGTGTTTTTCTCAAGCCGTGCCAGCAATGCCAGCAGATCGCGCCCCGCTTCATCCTGAACCAGCGATTCAAGGCTGAGGCGGCTATGGCAGATGGGGCAGCGGGTTAGTTGCATGTTGCTGACTCGCTTTGAAAGCCAATACTTTCTATATTCAGCCCTGCCACTTTCTTGTATTGCCGAACGAGCGCGGCGGCTGTCGAGAATACAGGCTCATACCATTCCATATGTTCCTCAAGTTTTGGAAACAATTCCTTTGCATTGCGTTTACCGAGGCTTTTGATAATTTCCGCTCTTTTCTTTGGGCCATACAACGACTTAGTTCGCTTGCGCCAAAGTATCTCTGTGAGAGGGTCATAGTGGTCACTCGTTTTCCACCCCCAACCGATGCTTAACGTGCCATCAAAGTAAACGATCAACTCAAATCGCCCTTCCTTAACCAGCTCTCGACGCACCAGAATTTTCTTGCCCTGGTAAGAAAAAACCACCCGACTAAATGAGTTTTTCAGCTCATTTTGTACGGCCTGCCATTGTTCTTTTGTGATGCTCATATCAATCTCGCTTGTTTATTCACAATCAGAAACAGCCCCTGAGCCGCTTTTGATTGAAAATCACTTGTTTAATTTAGGATTTATTCCTATTCCGCTTTTCTGGTTACAGCGCTACGCTGCAATGGTTAGATAAGATAAAGCCGGTAGGTGGCTGGCTATGGATGGCCAACACCAATGCCAAGCCCCCTCTGCGATGCAGAGGGGGCTTTTTGTTTAGTTCAGGGCATCTTTCAACGACTTTAGCGCTTTAAACTTCGCCACTTTCGCGGCCGGAATTTCGATTGCCGCACCAGTCTGAGGGTTGCGGCCGGTGCGCGCGGCGCGTACTCCAACCGTAAGTTTTCCCAGGGCTGGCAGTGTGACTTCACCACCACTTTTAATCTCATTGGTTGTTACATGACCAAGGCTTTCCAGTAGGTTATCAACATCCGTTTTACTTACAGCACGGCTGTGGTGAATCTTCATACGCTGTGTTACCGCTTCAATCAGTTCTGCTTTATTCATGAGTTTCCCCTTAGTTGTTAGCTGCTCATCAGTACCCAGCCGCTACGCTGAGTAGACGCCCGACGGGGCGTTTCGCTTAGATAACAGGAACGTCTGCTGCCTTCGTTTTTTTGACACCTTCGATTAACTCGGGATACAGACACTCCTCTTTCATCTGCTTAAGCAAACTGACTTGCACCTCCTTAAAAGATGTAGAGCACACTTCCCAGCCAAAGCGGCCTTTTAATGAATCAGCGCCAAAATGCTTCACCTCCCAGGCTTCAACATTGGCTGCTTCCATTTCGCCGCGATGCGGTGCATCACTGTCATAACCGAAAACCTTAGCCATTGATTGCCTCCCGCATTTTCTTAGCCTGGCGAAACTTAACGCCCTTGCTGCCATCTTCCCGCGTTGCCACTTCGAACAGGCCGAACCCCTCGATAGCAACGGCATGGCCTTGGGCTAACTGTTGCAGAATGACGCTGCCGATTGCTTCTATTGCGCTCTTTGCCTGCACGGGCGATAACCGGGCGCAAAAAGCAACGTGACTGGCCATCTGCTCTGCTGTAACAATGCTCATAACCACCTCCTATTCATCAGGCCGGGAATCGATGTTCCCGGTCATCCAGCGCAACGTATCCAACACGCCTTGTTCGTAGGTACCCTCCTCAAATTCGGTGGTACCGTCATAAACCGCGTCTGCAGCCCAGTTGGCAACATCGTGTATGGTTTCCTGAGATACGGGGATCTGCATACTCACCTCTACAACGCTGCTATATCGAGTGATATCGGTTGATATTGCTCTGACTCTCCGACCCGCTCATACAGTCGCACATAGGTTTTTGAACCCGCGACCTGAATGCTGTCTGCGATCGCGGCCATCGCCTTGCTCCACTCGCTGTCATCGATCTTGATACGGCGAAGCCCTAACACTCGGCCGGTGCTGATGTTGCCCTCTTTGTCGACCTGGAACGCGTGATCGACCAGCACTTTGATCTTGTTATCAGAGCCTTCGGCCCAACGGTGAATGCAGCCATCTATCAATTCTTTAGCTACTTGCAGACGCTCATCGAAGACGATGTATTCACTGATCGCCCGTTGAATCTTGTACTTGCCGTCATAGCTGAGCAGGCTGATGTTGCCTTTTTTGCCGCCCATTTTTACGCTGTAACGTTCGGCACTGAGGTCAACGAACGCGCTGATATCGCCCAGAGTGTTTAGCTTGAAGGTAGCCATTGCCTGCTGCAGCTCACGCGCTTTGATGACGATCTCCTGGACCAGGTCGTTGCGAGTGAGATCGATCTCGTCGATCAACTCTATTGGCACCAGACGACCGGCTTGATCTTGCAGATAGCCTTCGGGGATATGTTGTTGCACTGCGTGGTTCATGCGGCTTCTCCTGCTGCGTTTTGTTTAAGCGTGATGCCCAGAGTGTTCAGAATCTCTATCGGGCGGTTAATCGCATCTTCCTGGGACACTGCGCGAGTAGTGGATCCGTTGTCGTAACGTTCCAGGTTAAGGTTTACGTATTCCTCATTGATCACCAGCGCCTGGTGCGGATCTGGAGTGTCGAACCGGCTTCTTTCACCCCAGAAGATCAGCCGCTGCTCTTGCTGAGTCATCGGCAGATTTATAATCAGATAGTTCATGCGGGTTCCTCCCAATGAACTTCACAGCCAGAGACAAATGCGACGCTTTCTTTACGACGGCCGCTATTGGTCGGCCAGAATTTATAGCTAACATTTTGCAGTCTCTCGCAAGCCTTACCGTGCTGGATATGAACCTTTGGCTTTGCTGTTTCGATGTTGATAGACAGTACTGTCAGCCCCAGTGCGGCCAACACATTTACAGCTAAAATCGAGCTTGCCAGACGCTCTTTGATGTACAAGTTTTGAACGTCCGGCAATTCTCTGTTGATCGCCTGTGCGCTAGTCATGGTTGTTCTCCTGTGCTGTATTTCGATCACAATTGCGGCAGGCGCGGTAAAGTGCGACTCGCTGCGGGTTGCTACTGATAAACGGCATTTCGCGTTGTTTTTGGCATTCTGCGCTTTCGATCACGCCCAGCACTGGGCATTCGATGGTTGCGCAGTAGGCCATGATTTTCTGCTCCATCCGGGCAATATTGGCCGGATATTTGTTGGCCAGCAGCGTGCTGACCGAGGCCCGATCGATACCGATGCGGGACGCTGCAGCTTTCTTGCTGCCGGTTTCTTTCACCAGCATGACCAGCATCTGGATAAACTGCGGTGGCTGCTGCCCCCAGGCGGATACGTCAATATTCATTGCAGTTGTCATCACTGAAGCTCCTCTGGGTCTTCCGCGAACATCACTTTATTGAGGTTCGGGTCGTAGAGTGTTTTCACTCGCTGAACCTGTGGTGCGCGAGGGCCTGTATTCATGTTTGGCTTAAGACGAATTAGCTCTAGCCGGTGCGGCGTACTGGCGCGCACCACCTGCAGATAACCGGCTTTTTTCAGCAGCGACAGATAGGTTTTTACGTAGGCCAGTTTCACATCTAAGCCACTGGCTGATACGTGGTTTGCAATCTGTCGAGCATCCAGAACATCGAGAATGCGCAGGGTTCGCCAAATCGCCTCGGATATCCGCCCTTGTTTCACTGGTTCCCCTTTACGGGTCAGGCGGGGCGCTTCCAGGCCGTCATCTTTCACCAGCCGATACACGGCTTTTTTCAGATGCCCTCGTGTCACTGCCTCGACATAACCACCGGCCTGTAAACATTGCAGATAGGTTTGTACGGTTGATATCTCGGCATTGGCATGCTGAGCAATCGCCAGCACCTGAAACTCATCACGTCGGATGCGGAGTTGTTCCCAGATGCGTTGGCGGGCACACTTACCGCCAATCATTTCCAGCTGGGCGGGTTTGCGATGACCTTCGCGTTCTATCACTACACTTGCTGTCATGATGCTCTCCTTACAGCCGACGCTTTGGGGCTTCACCGGTGTAAAGCGCAGTTTTGCCCCAGACTGCGCGGTCTACCGATTCCCAACCACTGGTAAGCGCGGTGTCTTGGATCATTTCGAGATTGACCGCGACCCGACGCACACTGCCGCCGGACAACTCGACCAGATGCGCGAGCATGTCGTCTGCTATCTCAACTTCACCGGCATACAGGGGCACCAATTTACGGGCATCGGCCAGTGTGACGGGCTGTGCAGGCACCCAACTCAACACCCGGCCGTGAAAGCGTTCCCAGCGTTTGAGCTTGTTGGGCAGTTGCTCTTCGCCGATCAGCAGAATGGGCGACTGGCTGGCTTCGTATAGGTCACGAATCAGCTCTACTGCATTGCGGTCGACCAGGTGATCCATCTCATCGACAATCAGCGGGCGGGCGCTCATGGCAAGCTCTTGCGCGGCCTGGTCGAGCATCTCAGGGATTGTTGCTAATGGCTTTACTCCCATTTCTGCCAGAATGGCGGCCAACGTGTGCTTTTTCGTCCAGACGCTTTTCGCTTGCACGTAGTAAGCTCGGCGGCGGTTTGCCACATAGGTTGCTGCAACTGATTTACCGAAACCAGATGGCCCGTAGAGGCACACCATGCCCGGCAGGCTGCTGGTTCGCTCCATTGCTTTTTCCAGCGCCACATCACACAGTCCGATGTTAGCGATATCGGCGATTCCGCCGTTGACGTATGCATTCATGCTTGTCATGCTTCTGTTGCTCCTTTTGCTAGTTCGAATGGGCACCGGGATCAGAGGGTGCGAGCCTCTGGTCCCATCTCTTCGTCACGCCGTGCCCAGGCGGTAAACTCTTTGCTGCTGCTATATTTCTTAAACCAGAACTGATGTGCATCAGGTACCGGGCGACCCTGTTGATATGCCTGATACAGTGCAATGCGTTCGTCTGTTGTCATCTCTGCCGGTGAGCGTTCCGCTGCTGAAACGGTTACCGGTTCCCGCTCTTCGATGACGGGCTGCATCCGATTGCTGAGCAGATCCGGGGTGATAGCGCCGATGCCGGGGATGTAGGCGGGTTCTTCCTGTTCGAGGACAGGGCGCCCATTTAGCTCTGCTTCTACCTCTTCAAGCTTCACTTCCAGGCGACGTTTCCGGCCCATTGCGCGGCGCTCACGGGCGTTGTCGATGACGCTCTTCGGCATGTAATCGACTTTGTTGGCGTTCCACTCTGCTTTGCAGATCAGCGTCCCTGTTTCGGGTTCATACACCCAGATAACGTTAGGGTCGTTAATGTCGTACGCGATATGCACTTGCTCGCCATGCCACTCGGTGAGGTCATAACTGAAGTAGATATTGTTGATAAACTTAATCTCGCACCGATTAACAGTGCGGGTGGTGCGTGGGCGGAAGATCTGAGCCGCTTCATCACCGGTCAGAAGCATGGGTGACCAGCCGTTATCTTGGTGTTGCTGCCAAAGCTCATCCGGGGTTATGTGGCGACGCTTGCCGCTTGCATCCGTAATCTTTGGCAGGCTGCTGTGAGGGCGGGCGTTATACCAGTTGATACGCTCATTAACGAGTTCCATAAATGCGCCCCAGCCCATCAGGTGCATTGCTCCGCCGTGTTTTACAGCGGCTCGGCTTAGCTTAAATTGGTCGTGGCGGGCTTCCTGATCCATATCTTTGCCGATGAATCCATGCTCACCTTTGGCGGCATCAACCCAGAGTGTTTGGTGGACACGTTCAATCACTCCACGAGCCTGCGAGCTATAGGGCAGAGAGTGAGTCATTGTGCTGCCCAGGCGCGCCATAACACCAGTCGCTTCATCTTTCATCAGTGCGTTGGCATAGCCTCCACCGTTATCGACATAGATCAGGGCTGGCACCGCCTGGGTGCAGGAACTAATCAGGGCGTCTAATACAGCGATACTGCTTTCTGCCAGGTCAACTGACACCCCCACAACACGTCGGGTGGCAATATCAATAAAGGTGGTGATCTCCGGGCGGAAAGGGCGACCATGTAGCGGGTGCTGAACCTCGCCATCATGTGTATGTCCGTCGGCGCTGTAGATATCAGCCGGTAGCAGCTGGCTAAAATCACGCCGAACAAAGGGCAGGATGTTTTTCAGCTCACGGGCACCCATCCGGCCTTTCTGCTTCGATACGTTGCCCATCTTGTTGATGAAACGGCGTACTGCGTGGATGCTGGGGGGCGTGCCTTCATAATTAGATGAGAACTGACGATAAGCATGCTCTACGCTGGGCTTTTCTGGGCGCGACCAGCACATTAGGAACGCGTTGGCCCAGACGGGCGCTTTTAATTCCCGCTTAGATTTTGGGGCAAGGTCTTTAACATCGGTAGCAAACCAGCGCTTAATACTGCGAGGGCTGGGGTATTTCTCATTTGAATGGCCGCGAGGATCTTTCGCCAGACGCAAAGCCGCATCTAACACAGGATTTATACTCTCTAACTGCCCGGTGCTGGCTTGTGTCAATAAAGTCGTAATAGCGGCTTCTTTGGTGACACCGTTTTCACACATGGCGCTAATCGCATTGATGACTGTGCCCCGTGCATCAGCAGTGCTGCGCTGGCGGTGGGTCAGGCTGGTTTCTGCCTGCAGTGTCGATGCTGGTTTAACGATCACTGTTTTTGACTCGTGCAGGCGCGGCAGCATACTTTGTATCTGCTGCGCTTCTAAAGCGTTACGGGCTTCATGAGGCAGGTTGCTGATGTGGTATTCATAGCCACCACCTTTGCCCATACGCTGCTGTGATTCCCAACCCTCACGCTCGGCACGGCGAACGATAGTCGAATGAACAACGTTTAACGCTGACGCTATCTCCTTAGCTGTGAACCATTGCTTCATAATCTTTCCCTATAGCAGCTCAGGCTGCTTGTATTTCTCAACATTGCCACGCTGATGTGCTAGGTCTTCGATAAGCACCGCAATAGCGTCCAGCACGTCTTGCTGCTCGCTCCGGTCTTCATAGAAATCAAGCAACATAGCTATAACCTTGTTGCTATATGACCCAAGCTCATTCAGTTGACGATGTTCTGCCTTACGGCCTGTTGGCATCTCAATAACGAGCTTATTGGCGCTGCAGGCGAGATACTGAGAAACAAAATCAATTCCACAGGCCATTTCAAAAGCTCTGATTTTTATAGCGGGCATCCGACCGGTTCCAAGCCATTTATAGAGCGTGTTGTAACTTGATTCGCACATCAGCTCGGCGATCTGGTCAACGCTTCTGTTATGCTTTTCACGCGCATGATCGACACACAATTCCAGAGCATGTGTAATGCTTCGCGCTCTTAACCGTTTCCAATCTTTACGGGCCATTTGTACTCCCTCGACTAACTCGCCATCCAAACAAAAATACTTTCTGTGTATATCCCTGGCGCTTTTCTGTAACTAAGATGAAAGCGAATCAGGAAAAGCGGATAGGCTTCGCTATATCAGGCTACTTGTTGCTGCGTTGATACCGTGGTGGTGCTAAACTTTGAAACGCCCTTATTCACATAACGCGAAGGCCAGATTGCTTCAGGCTGAGTTCCAAGAAACTCAGCAATGATCTTCTCGACTTTCGGGTAAGGGGCTTTGAAAACGTTGTATAACGTAGTTGGATTTTCATAGCCGTGATGACGGCCAAGCTCTGCCAGGCTTACGCCTTTTTTGCGGATCTCGGCCAGAACATCCTGGCGATGCCAATCCTGATTTGAGTGGGCTTTTTGCTTGCTCATTTTTTTACGCCTTTATTAACCAGTTTGTTTTAGCTGTGTGGCTCACTGCTATATGTCAAACATAGCACGCATAAACGTGTCTTAGCAATACGTTTTTACGTGCAAAAGTATGTTATTCCGTTCATTCTGGTTGATTTCCGTGTAACTGATTGATTTTTAAGTGCTATTCATTGGGACGTTTTAACGTTCTATTGTTTGGCTTAATGCAAAAGTTAGCTAGATATAAGGTTTGCAATGAGTACAGGTGAACGATTACAGGTCGCTCGGAACTATTTAAGCTTGTCTCAGGAGGCGATGGCAGAAGCTATAGGCTCGAAAAAACGTGGCTATCAGGATAACGAACGTGATCGCTCAGTTCCTGGAGGAAAGGTCATAGAAGGCTTTGTTAAGCTCGGCATCAATGCCAATTGGCTTTTAACCGGAGAGGGCCCAATGCTTACAGCCGACCTTTCACCGGAAGAAAAGCCGAGAGAGTGCGCGGTTAGATCATTTGCTGGTGATTACGGTGTAGATGCTGAAAAAGATGTGTACGCGAAGCAAGGCATGCAAAGCATTGAAGATGCCATGCCTATTGTTGATGGCGCATTATCTGAAGCGGGGTTAGGTGTTGATAAACACTGGAGACGGATGATCGCAAGCTGGGTGGCGCAGTACGGTTTTGAAGGGCAGCATATCAAGGACTTAGCGTCACTGATCAGCTCACAGGCAGAGCTAGCCAATGAGTTCGCGTTAATCCCTGGCTATAATGTAGAGGTTTCCGCCGGGAGTGGCGCGTTCCCTAACAGCGAACAGCCATCACGCCGTCTGGCGTTTCGCCATAAATGGCTGCGATATAAGGGGTTAAGCGAAAAAGACCTGGTACTGGTTTTCTCGCGTGGTGATAGCATGGAGCCAACCATCAGCGATAACAACACGCTGATGATAGATACCAGCCAACGAGAGCTAAGCGATGGTGCCATCTATGTTATTCGTGTGAACTCGCACCTGGTCGTTAAACGCGTTCAGACGCTGCTGAATCGCGATATCATGCTGATAAGCGATAACACCGCCTATCACCCGGAAACGCTGAAGCCCGAGCAACTGAATGACCTGGAAGTGATAGGTAAGGTTGTCTGGATAGGAAAGGACGTTTAATAGCGAAGGATCGCTATTAGCGCCTATTTTGTCCGCAGTGACAAAAACCCCGCTCAAAAGTGGATTGCTCGAATTCAAAAACCGCAAAATTCAAAATTTCTAACACGCTCAATTATCCTGTAAAATTTTGCTCAATCCCACGAATCACGGGCATCCCATTAATTCCCATCCATTCCCGCTATATCCCGCTTATATATGCCAATAAGATCACTAGATCACAACCGGGTTCGATTATTCGTCGCTGTGCTCCTCCCCCTTCGGGCCATCGCCGAAAAGCAGCGATGTTGTAATGGCCTGCGGCCATTGCTCCGAGTCCGGGCACCACTTATTTTTTTCGATAAAGCCTTGCAGTAAAATGCAGGGCTTTTTCGTTTCTCGGCTGGCGTTTAGCGGGCCTGCTCGGTTGCGGCATCAGGCTGCGGCTCTGGTTGTTTACGGCGTAACCACTTGCGCTCGCCCAGCACTAACAGGCAGGGGGTCAGGAACAGAGTGAGTATGGTGGCAAATGACAGGCCCCCAGCGATGGCGCTGGCCAGTTGCGTCCACCACTGGGTTGAGGGTGCACCAAAACTGATATCACGGTTGATCAAGTCGATATTCATCGACAGTACCATTGGCAGCAGGCCGAGGACGGTTGTTACTGCGGTGAGTACGACGGGGCGCAGACGTAAACTGCCGGTCTGCAGTGCGGCGTCATAGGGCGATCGTCCTTGTCTGCGCAGGTCGTTATAGCAATCAATCAGTACAATATTGTTGTTAACAACGATACCGGCTAAGGCAATGATACCGACGCCGACCATCACAATGCCAAACGGCTGACCTGCTACCATCAGACCAAGTAATACCCCGGCGGTGGAAAAGACGATCGCTGATAACACTAACCCGGCCTGATACAGACTGTTGAACTGTGTGACTAGAATCAGCGCCATCAGAAACAGCGCCGTACCAAAGGCACTGACCAGGAATTCACCGGTTTCTTTCTGTTGCTCATCTTCCCCTTTGAATGTCAGGCGAATTTGTGGGTCAAATCTGTGCAACGTCAGGCGCTTTTGCATCGCGACCACCAGGTCATTCACTAGTTTTCCCTCTTCAGCATCGGCTTGAATGGTGATCACCCGGCGGCTATCAACACGTTTTAACACGCCTGTTTTAGGCGCAGGCTGAAGCTCAACAAAATTTGACATCGGCACCATGCCAAAGCGGGTATTCAGTTGCATCTGCATCAGCTGATCAAGATTCCGTTTGTCTTCCGGAAAGCGGATCATGATATCGACTTCATCATCGGATGTTTCCGGCCGGTAGTCGGTGACTTTAATACCATTGGTTATTAAGCGAACGGCCTGCCCCACCAGAGCGATGCTGGCACCATAGCGGTCGGCTTCTTCCCTGTTGACCAGAATACGCCACTCGATCCCCGGTAGTGGACGGTCATCTTCGGCGCCGGAAAATCCTCCGATGTCGTCCATTATCTGGCGGATATCGCCGACTGTTTTGTAGAGCACCTCACTATCGTAGCCACTGACTAGCAATTTGATTGGTTTACCCGCATTCGGACCGTTTTCCGCTTTGCGGGTTTCAACGATGATGCCGGGCAGATCAGCGGTTCGTTTATGTATTAGAGCAAGAATGTCGGCAGCTCTCTCTCGTTTGTCCCAGTCATCCAGCTGAAACTGAATCACCCCAATCACATCTTCCGCTGCATCACTGGAGGACTGGTTGAAACTACGGGCATAAATTGACTTAAAGCCCGGCAGATCAATAACCCTGCCTTCTACCTCCTTTAATAACTGATCTTTCTCATAGATGGATAGATCGCCCCGGGCGTGCAGATTAATCAGCACCATCTCGGGTTCGACATCGGGGAAAAACTCAACCCCTTTACCAAATACGGAATAGGCTCCGTAACTACTGCCAATCGCCACTAAAACGACGATAAAAACAGCAATAGGGTAATGCAGTAACCTTGCCATTAGCTTTGTATAGGCGCGATTAATCGGTGTTTGTGGCAGAGCATATTCATCACCGGTATCACTGCCGGTTTGCTTGCGTCGGGCGCTGACGGCGCCGAGTACGGGCATGAAAATAAGTGCCATAAACAGGGATGCTGTGAGACAGACCACCACCGTGGCAGGCAGATATTTCATGAATTCGCCGATAACACCTGGCCAGAACATCAGTGGCATGAATACCACCAGCGTTGTCGCCGTACCCGCAATAACGGGCCAGGCCATGCGACTTGCCGCGTAACGGAAAGATTCGCGGGCACTAAGCCCCTGACTCATTCGCCGTTCAGCCAGCTCGGCAACAACGATAGCGCCATCGACCAGCATGCCAACCACCAGAATCAGACTGAACAGGACAACGATATTAAGCGTAAAGCCCATTAAGTTGAGAATCATGATACTCGACAGGAAGGAACCGGGAATCGCCAGGCCCACCAGTAATGATGTCCGCAGTCCCATTGCTGCCAGCACCACAATCATCACCAGAATAATGCCGCTCAGAACATTATTCATCAGGTCTCTGAGCATGCTTTTAATCTGAGTGGATTGATCCAGTATGTAGGCATACTCTAACCCTTGAGGCCAGAGTTGGCTGCGCTCGGCAACGATCGCCTGTACGCTTTCGATGGTGTCGATAATATTAGCGCCGACTTTTTTCTTCACCTCCAGCACCATGGCATCACCGCCATTGACCCGGGCGAACCCTTGCGGATCTTTGTAGGTCTGACGGATGGTGGCGACGTCGCCTACCGTAACAACCGTTCCATCGGCTGACTTAATCGGCATGTTGAGCATATCCTGCAGATCTGTTACCACGCCCGGCACCTTCAATACCTGGCGTCCACTGCCGGTATCAATCGCACCGGCTGCCACCAGCTGGTTATTGAGTGCCACCGTATTCAGTACAGTTTCAAAATCCAGTTGATAGCTTTCGAGTAGCTGAGGCTCAATCACAATCTCCATCAACTCTTCACGCTCACCACCAATATCGACTTCCAGTACCCCCGCAACCCCTTCGATCTCATCTTTAAGGTCTTTAGCGATTTTAAGCTTGAGGCGCTCAGACAGTGGCCCGGAGATGGCAATGTTCAGCACCGGAAATAAGGCGACATTCACTTCATGTATCTGTGGCTCGTCGGCACCGGATGGCAGGTTGCCTTTAGCGATATCGACTTTTTCACGCACATCCTGTAGTGCAGTATCACTGTCGAATCCTGCATCAAACTCAAGGGTTACCGAGGCGTGGCCTTCAGAACCTACCGATCGCATCTCTTTAATGCCTTCTATCGACTTAAGTTCTTTTTCCATTGGTCGAACGAGCAGGCGTACCGCATCATCGGGTGAAATACCTTCATAGCCGACAGAGACATAGATAATAGGGATGGCGACATCGGGCTCCGCTTCTTTTGGAATGCTCTGAAATGCGGCCAGCCCTCCAATGAGAAAGAACAGCAGAATCAGAATGCTTGTGCGGCTTCGATCTATTGCCGCGGCCACCAGTGCTGCAATCATCGATCAATTCTCCTGCGCAGGTGTTTTGCTGGCCTGCTCTGGTGCTAAATCTGCATCACTGACCGGATCAACTTCTTCTCCGATAGCAACAAAATCCTGCCCAATCGTAATGATCCGGACCTCATCATCGAGACCGCTGAGCCAGAATCCCCTGGTGTCAGTGCGAATGATCTCCACAGGGGCTGCGGTAACCCGGTTTTTATCATTGACCAGTTTAACCTGCAGGCTTCCTGCTTTGTTCAAGCCTAATACCGAACCGGGTAACAGATGTCCCATAGCCTCTCCCGCGGGCAGTAACAGCGTTGCCGACAGGCCAATAATACGTTGGTGTTGAGGATTGGGGATCTGTACTTCAACCCGGTAACTGCGGCTGACGGGATCAGCAACGGGCGAAATAAAACTCAACCTGCCTGCCATCTCCTGGTCGTTGCTCAAAATCACATCAACGGGTTGATTTTCTACCAGACGCCCCACGCTGTGTTGCGGCACCTGACCGGTAACTTTAACGGTTTCATCGTCTACCAGCTCACCCAGTACATCGCCAATCTTCATGTAGTCACCCAGCTCAACCATGCGTTTATTTAATATCCCGGCGAAAGGGGCATTTACCTGTGTCTCTTGTAACTCATGGCGTACCCTTGCGAGCTGTGCCTCAGCCGTTTGTACTGCTGCCTGATCAGCCAGCACTTTACTATCGGATTGCAAACCTCGTTTTTTCAGATTAATACTGGCCGCCAGATCACTTTTGCGTTGCATTAATACTGCGTCGGCTTCTGCCAGCTGTGCTGAGCGGTAAGCAGGCGATATTTGCAGCAGCTTTTCACCTGCTTGCAAGCGCTGTCCTTCAGTGGCTGTTAGCGCTGCAACACGGCCATCAATATCGACTTTAATCTGAATGGTGCGATTTGCCTCAACATGCCCTTGTACCCGCACGAATTGCTCAACTACCCGGGCACTGGACTGTCTTATTTTAACTTTCATCAAGGCTTTAGCCGGAGAGGTGATTTCTGGTTCAGAGGGAAGGGTGGTTTCGTCCTGCATGCCGGATGCCATCCAGGCGGCCATGCCGATAACCACAACAGCCGCCATCAATACTGACTTATTCATCTTTTTTCCTGTCTGTCTGCGGGCTGACGTATAAGCGCTGCGATCATGTAATCAACCACGAGATTAATGTATCTGCTTTTTTGTTCTGCCGTTTCCAGCATTTGTTGCTTACAGCTGCCACCTTCCTGCAATGTTACGATGGCTCCTTCGAAGGTGGCGCTCATGCCTGCCATCATCGCTTCTCTGGGCATCTCAGGATTGATATCACCTTCGGTGATTCCCTTGTAGACCGCTTTGCCAAACGCCCCGGCGAACTGTTCTTCCGCGTTATTCAGTTGCTGCAGGTAGTCGCTACTTATTCGCTTACGGGAAGCGCTCTGAATAAAATGAACATGCATATGCTGATGGGCGAGGTTGTCCCGGTGATATTCAAAAGCATATATCAGCATGCCACGCATCTGTTGCACCCCGGTTAAATGGTCGTCTGCCGCAATGCGTTTAAACTCAGCGAGGATCTGCTGATAATTATCCAGCAGCAAATGCGCATAGATGTCATCTTTACATGCAAAATGTTTGTAAACCGTGCCTTTACCAATGCCGGTATGCTGGGCAATTTTATCTACGCTGAGCGCTTCCCACTGTTCGCCTGAAAGTAACGCCAGAGTACAGTCGAGAATCTCCCGTTCACGGCGCTTAAACTCTCTCGATTTACGATCATTCATCACATTAATTAACCTTGTGGAACTTATAGTCATATTGTGACCATCAGTCACAAGGAATAAAAGAGGCTGAGCCGATTATTTTTGTGATCGTTTTCAACGATAAGAATGTACTCAATAAAGGCCGTTGCTCTGATGACAACGCGAGATTGCTTGAAATGAGAAAACGCCCCATTTAGGCCCTTCAGGCTAGTTTGTTGATCGATTTACCCGGGCCTGAATAAGTGGCTTATTGGTCTGGTTTTGTCTGACAGGTATGGGCTTTCGAAGTTTTTTAATCTATAAAAAAATCCATAATCGTATACAATTTTTTTATATATTGTATTTTTTATACGCACCAAAAATAAACATTTATGTGATCAGGTTTAAAGCGACGCTTTATTATTGTGCGCTGCGGAAAAACGCTGAGACGCTGAGACAGGCGTAATCTTATTTTTTAACTATCTGTTTATAAAGGGTATTTGGTATTGCACTCTATTTTTCTGACCGATTGGCCAGCTTTTTGCTTTTGATAGAGATAAACCGTCCTGTCGGACAGCTTTAATATTAAATAATAGAAGTAATAGGATGATGATCACTATGAAACGTAAACTCGCACTGGCCGCTCTAACCGCAAGCGCTTTTATCGCCGCTCCCGCTTCCGCAGAGATGCTCTGGACCAATACCAGCCTGAGCTACCTGAAAGGGGATGACTATAAATTCACGCCGACCGGCAATATGGATGTTGTAACCCTGGAAAATGCGACCGGACATAACTGGGGTGATACCTTCCTGTTTATCGACCGTTCTATGCCGGAGGATGGTTCAAGTAGTTTCTATGGCGAGTTCTCTCCACGTCTGAGCCTGAGCTATGCAACCGATAGTGATCTATCTTTCGGACTGGTTAAAGATGTCTATCTGGCAGGTACCTGGGAAGCCGGTAATGGCTTTGATAACTATCTGTATGGTGTGAGTGTCAATCTGGATGTGCCCGGTTTCCGGTACTTTACCGCCAGTGTTTACCAAGCGTTTAACGACAAGTCTGCTAACGATGAGCAGTTGACACTGACCTGGGCATACCCTATTGAGGCGGGTAGCCAGGAGTTTCTGATCGACGGTTTCCTGGACTGGAGTACCAGCAGCGATACCAATGAGTCTGAGATGAACTTCACGCCACAGATTAAGTGGAATGCGGGTAAAAATATGGGGCTGAAATCGCCTCTGTATGTGGGTGTTGAGTACGCCTACTGGAACAACAAATACGGTACCACTACCGATGAGCGTTGCGCTTCTCTTCTGCTGAAATGGCACTTCTGATTGATCACCTGAACGGACGCGGGGCTAGTTGATAGCTCCGCAGCTCCAAAGGAGACCTTATGTCGACACAGTACTCTAATGATCTGCTCTATCCGCTGGACTCAAAACCCGGCGTTCTAGAATCAGGATTCGCAGCACTGCAGCATGTGCTGGCAAGCTTCATCGGTATTATTACCCCGACACTGATTATTGGTGGCGTACTGGGATTGGGTGAGCATGTTCCCTATCTGATCAGTATGGCGTTGATGGTCTCTGGTGTAGGAACCATTATTCAGGCTAAGCGACCGCTGGGACTGGGTGCCGGAATGATCTGTGTGCAGGGCACCAGCTTTGCCTTTCTCAGCTCTGTGCTGGCCGCTGGCTTTATTGCTAAAGGCCAGGGGGGTGGTCCGGAGGAGATCCTCTCCCTTATTTTCGGTGTGTGTATGCTCGGGGCCTTTATTGAGATCTTCCTGAGTCAGTTTATTCATAAGCTGAAGCGAGTGATCACTCCGCTGGTAACCGGTATTGTCATTACTATTATTGGCGCCAGCCTGATCAAAGTGGGCATGACTGACCTCGCCGGTGGCTTTAAAGCGAAAGACTTCGGTTCACCGTCTAATCTGATGCTTGGCGGTATTGTGCTGGTGAGTATTATTGCACTGAACCGTTCCAACAATAGCTGGATACGTCTGTCTTCCATCGTGATCGGTCTGGTGATCGGTATGATCATTGCCGGTTTTATGGGGAAAATAAGCTTTATTAATCTGGCCAGTTTGCCTGCGATCAGCATTCCGGTTCCGTTTAAATATGGCTTCTCCTTTGACTGGAGTGCTTTCCTGCCAATCGCTTTGATCTATATGATCACCGCGATTGAATCGACCGGTGATATCACCGCTAACTGTATGGTATCGAAACAGCCTATCGCTGGCGAAGAGTATATTTCACGGGTGCGTGGTGGTGTACTTGCCGATGGTTTTAACTCCTTTCTGGCCGCCGTATTTAATACTTTTCCGAACACCACTTTCAGCCAGAACAATGGTGTGATTCAGCTAACCGGCGTTGCTAGTAAGCATATTGCGCTGTATATCGGTGGCATTCTGATTCTGCTGGGGTTGTTCCCTATTGTGGGCGGTATCTTACAGCAGATTCCAAAGCCGGTTTTAGGCGGCGCAACCCTGGTGATGTTCGGTACTGTGGCAGCCGCAGGGATTAAAATCATCGCCTCGGAACACCTTGATCGCCGTAAACTGCTGATTATGGCCGTGGCTTTTGGTATGGGCCTGGGTGTAACGATGACGCCAGGACTGCTCGATCAGCTGCCGAAGATGGTTCAGAGTGTCTTTAGCTCCCCGATTACCACAGGTGGTCTGGCAGCTATTATTCTAAGCCTTGTTTTGCCTGAGGAAAAAGCCCCGGAGGCCGAACAGCTCGTGACTGGCGACGTTAAAGCCGGTTAGAAACAGTCTCTTCAATAAACAGTCCCTTCAATCGCCCTGTCAGTCTCTTTTTGCAAAAAGCTGGTGGGGCTTTTTTTGTCTGGTGGATTGGCACAAGGGATAACACTGCCACTGTTAAATCTAAAACCGCCATCCTTACGTAATATTAGAAAATCATTAGTTCAGTCACTTTTAATACTAAGTAAGGGTATCCCCATGATCTCTCCTGAAGCGTCAGCGGTGCGCGATCAATTGATCGAGAAAGGCTTAGAAACACCGACCATCGACAATCCGTTGTCACATGAACAGCGATATGAGCGTATCAAAGGGCTGATGACTGAGATGGTCAGTACCCTCGGTCTCGATCTTAACGATGACAGTCTGCGAGAAACGCCCCATCGCGTCGCGAAAATGTATGTCTATGAACTCTTTTCGGGTCTCGATTATGAAAACTTTCCCCAGATCGCCATGATCGAGAATAAAATGGATGTGGATGAGATGGTTAAGGTGCGTGATATCAGCTTGGTGAGTTCTTGCGAGCACCATTTTGTGACTATCGATGGCACCGCTAAGGTCGCTTACATCCCTAATAAGAAAATTATTGGCTTATCAAAGATCAACCGATTGGTGCGGTTTTTCAGTCAACGTCCTCAGGTTCAGGAACGGCTGACTAAACAGATTCTGATTGCGCTGCAAACACTGTTAGACACCGATAATGTGGCTGTGTCGATTAACGCCACACACTACTGTGTTAAATCCAGAGGTGTGATGGATGTGAACTCGAAAACAGAAACAACGGCGTTAGGTGGCGTGTTTAAAACCAATGAACGCACCCGGGCAGAGTTCCTTAACTGAGTTTCTTAACTAAGCTCCTTAACTGACAGCTTTTTCAACAGCGACAAACAGGACGAGTCAATGGTAAATCGCAGCAGTGCTCCGATTCTGATTACCGGCGTGGGTAAACGTATCGGTTTTGCTTTGTGTAAACATTTTTTGCAGCAGGGGCGTGACGTCATAGGCACCTATCGTAGCCATTATGATGCGCTTGATGAGTTGGAAGGGGCTCGCCTGATCAGAGCCGACTTTACTATTCAGGCGGATATTGATCATCTGGTGGAGGTCATAAAAAGAGAATACCCGCAACTTCGGGCCATTATTCATAATGCGTCTGACTGGCTGGCGGAATCGGAAGAAATACCTGCTGCCGAGACTTTTCAGCGGATGATGCAGATACATGCCGCGGTACCCTATCAACTCAATCTGGCATTGAAAGATCTGTTGAATGGACGCGCTGGCGATATTATTCATCTGACCGATTATGTGGCGGAGAAGGGCAGTCGCAAACATATCGCTTATGCTGCCAGTAAGGCGGCTCTGGCGAATATGACCCTTTCGTTCTCAGCGCTGCTGGCGCCACGGGTAAAAGTAAACGCCATCGCCCCCTCTTTGATTATGTTTAATGAGGATGATTCTGCAGAGTATCGCCAGAAAGCGCTGGAAAAGTCATTGATGAAAGTCGCACCGGGTGAGCAGGAAGTGATTGAAGCGGTTGTTTATCTGCTAAAAAGCCACTATATCACCGGTCGAACACTGTCACTTGATGGTGGGCGGCATCTTAATTAATCCCAGGCTCATGGTGGCACCTCTGTTCCATCCCAGGCGAAGACTTTGCCGGATTGCAGCGGGGTTAACGATGCAATAACGTCGAGCAGGCAATGGGCTGATTGCTCGGGTGTAAATAGCTTCCCTGCAGGGACGTTTCGCTGGAAAGGCATAGACAGCGCAGAATCTACCGTTCCTGGGTGCAAGCCTGCAATAATCGCCTTTGGTAGTCGTCTATGGGTCTCAATCGAAAGCGTTTTCAGTAACATATTCAGTGCTGCTTTACTGGCACGATAGCTATACCAGCCACCTAACCGGTTATCGCTGATGCTTCCGACCCGGGCTGATAGCGCGGCGAAGACACAGGGGGAATCCCTGCGCATTTTAGGTAGCAGTTGCTGGGCGATTAACGCCGGTGCAATGGTATTTATCTGCAACAGGCGCTGCATCTGAACCGCGTTTAGCTCCCGCAGGCTTTTTTCCGGCTGCAGATCACCGTCGTGCAACAATCCGCTGGCGATAATCACCAGATCCAGTGGCTGACCGATCAGCTGTTTGCCCATCTTCGCAATGCTTGATTCAGAGCTCAGGTCGATAAACGTCTGCGTCAGTTTGGCGTGCGAGGGTCTATCTGCTTCTGGGATATCAGCGTGATGTCGGGAAAAACAGAACAGTTGATCAATTTGAGGATCTTCTGATAGCTGGCGCACTAACGCCTGTCCAATGGCACCGCTGGCGCCAATGATCACCGCATTCATTTTAGGGTTAAAGTGGGAAAATTTATTCATCTGCTGTTGTACGCATAAACGGTCTGAACCGATCAGGTTTTAAGTGCGTATCAGTCATATGTTTCTCGGAGATTAACGGCTATGCAGCAAGATTGGATTATTAAACCAGGCAAACCCACGGTGTTCTATGATGGTGGGTGTTCGTTGTGCCACCGGGAGATCAGTCACTATCAGCGTATCGATACACAGCAGTGTATCCACTGGGTCGATTTCACCCATGCGCCTGAATCGCTGCTGGAGTATGGCATCACCTACGGCAATGCTATGCAGCAACTACATGCGGTTAACCCGGCGGGAGAGGTGGTCCTGGGGGTCGATAGCTTTTTACTGATCTGGTCGCATCTGCAGCGTTACCGTTTTCTTGTTACTTTGATTGAAACGCTCAGGCTAAAAAAGCCGTTAAATTTTATCTATAACGTTTTTGCCCGCTGGCGCTATAAGAAGCGTTGTGCTCAAGGATGTGGGATCAGTTGATGAACTGTTTGTAACGCGCATTTTTTGTGCGGGCGCCCCTTTTTGTGGCAAAAAATATCTCACTGGTTTGGTTGTTAGAATTTAACTTGTTGTTTTTAATTGACTCTATTATTTGTGGTATTGATTCTGCAGTAGTTAATTCAGTCGTCGTAACATTCGGCCATACAACGTAAAAAATTCGGACAAAGGCGTCCATCCCTTATCACTGGTAGTGATAGAGGGGTGGGCGCTTTTTTTTTGCCCTGCAGGACGCGGCAAACAGATGAGAAAACTTTACTTAATTAAATGAGGCAAAACTATGGCTTACTTAGAACCGAATGAGTTTGCGACCAAAATGGTCGACTCAGGTGAACAGAAAATCTTTATGTCCACCAAAGACACTTATATCCGGGCTTTTATGGCGGGTGCGATTCTGGCGTTGGCAGCCTTTTTTGCCATCACTGTCGCCGTTAAAACGGGTGTTCCATTGATAGGTGCGCTGCTTTTTCCCGTTGGATTTATCATGCTTTACCTGTGTAAGTTCGACCTTCTTACCGGTGTATTTACGCTGGTTCCGCTGGCACTGATTGATAAACGTCCTGGCTGCACTATGAGTGGTCTGATGCGTAACTGGGGCCTGGTATTCATCGGTAACCTATCCGGCGCGCTGATGGTTGCGTTCTTTGCCTCGTTTATTCTGACTTATGGTTACCAGACAGATGGCGGTGTGCTTGCTGAAAAAGTAAGCAAGATAGGTGAATCCCGAACACTTGGCTATCAGGCTCAGGGTGTTGGTGGATGGTTTACTATCTTCATTCGCGGCATGCTGTGCAACTGGATGGTATCCATGGGTGTTGTGGGTGCGATGATCTCAACCTCTGCGGGCGCTAAAATGGCTGCGATGTGGATGCCGATCATGCTCTTCTTCTTCATGGGCTTTGAGCACTCCATTGTTAACATGTTCCTGTTTCCATTCTCTATGATCATGGGTGGTGACTTCACTGTTATGGAATACCTGATTTGGAACGAGATACCAACGGCTCTGGGTAACCTGGCGGGTGGTTTCCTGTTGGTGGGGCTGCCGCTTTATCTGACACACGTGAAAACCAGTAAAGAGCGGAAAGTCGCTGGCGTTAAAACGGTAGCAGCTCTTTAATCTTCGTATTACTGCCCGGCAGTTATCTGAATCCCGGTGGTCTGTCTGACCGCTGGGATTGTCTGATTGGATATTGGGTTAATATCTTCCCTCGAGCAACCAGAGTGCTTCGGTCATGAATTCGCATCTGAAAATAACCACAGGCCAGTTCAGTGATAAAGGCTTAAAAGCGCTGAACCAGGACTTTCATGGCGCAGTTATTCCTAAAGAACCTCAGCTCAGCCTGAAAGGTGTTGCTCTGGCGCTTGCGGATGGTATCAGTAGTAGTGATGTCAGCCAGATCGCCAGTGAGACGGCGGTAAAGAGCTTTCTCAGCGACTACTACTGTACTTCCGATGCCTGGTCAGTTCGGACTTCCGGTGAACGTGTGCTGGGCTCTATCAATGGCTGGTTATTCTCACAGACGCAGCGTTCAGAGTTCCGTTTTAATAAAGATAAAGGTTATGTCTGTACCCTGAGTGCAGTCGTGTTCAAAGCTTCCAGCCTGCATATTTTCCATATTGGCGACAGCCGGATCTACCGTTTGCGTGGCGAGGGCATGGAAACGCTGACCAAGGATCACCGCGCCTGGATTTCTAAAGAGAAGAGTTATCTCAGTCGTGCATTAGGCATCAGTATTGATATGGAGCTGGATTATCAGACCTCTACTCTGCATGAAGGTGATATCTATCTGTTATGTACCGATGGTGTGTATGAGTTCATCGAAACCCCGTTTATTTTTCAAGCTCTGCAGGACTATGCTGATGACCTCGATAAGGCCGCAGAGATCATTGTTAAGCAGGCCATGGAAAATGGCAGCAATGATAACCTCACCCTGCAGATTGCCCGGGTAGACCAACTACCGCAACAGCTGGAAAGTACGTTAAAGCATCAGGTAGAGGAACTGGAGCTACCGCCGTTGCTACATGCCCGCGAGACGTTTGATGGTTACCTGATTTTGCGAGAATTACATGCGAACAGTCGAAGTCATGTTTACCTTGCTGAAGATTCCGGCAGTAATACCCGGGTTGTTATAAAAATCCCCTCGGTGTCTCAGAGTGATGACCCTGCCTATCTGGAACGTTTTCTGATGGAGGAGTGGGTTGCGCGACGTATCAATAGTGCCCACGTTATGAAGACAGGCTTACAAAGCCGAAAGCGAAATTATCTCTACACAGTGACTGAATATATTGAAGGTCAGACACTGGCCCAGTGGCTGATCGATAATCCCGGCCCTGATATTGAAACGGTCCGTATTATGATCGAACAGATAGCGCTGGGTTTGCAGGCGATGCACCGTAAAGAGATTCTGCACCAGGATCTGCGTCCTGAAAATGTGATGATTGATAATAATGGCACCGTAAAAATTATCGATTTTGGTGCGGTTCATGTTGCCGGTATTGTTGAAGCTGAAAATACACTGGAACAGACCGGTTTACCCGGTACCGCTTTGTATATGGCGCCGGAATATTTTGTCGGGGAGGTGATCTCTACCCGATCTGATCTCTTTTCGCTGGCGGTTATTGCTTACCATATGCTCTCGGGGCGTTTCCCCTATGGTACTCGGGTAGCAAAATGCACAACCGCGGCAGCACAACGAAAACTTTCTTATCAGTCTGTGCTTGATGAGGAAAAAGCGATTCCTAACTGGATCGACGCCACGTTGCAGAAAGCGCTGCAGCCAAACCCCTATAAACGCACCGCAGAAATATCCGAATTTGTGTATGACCTGCGTAAACCTAACCACAACTATCTGCGCCGCAATCAGCCACCACTGATGGAGAGAAATCCTCTGCTGTTCTGGAGATCGGTCTCTTTTCTGCTAACCCTGGTGGTGTTGTTTTTGCTGGTGCAACTCAACATTCAATGACTACTTAAATGAAACCTGAGGAGTGACCTATGATTAGCAACCGGGAAGAAGTCACCGCCGCTATTATGGCTGCGAAAGTCGGCAAAGGAATTAAATGGCGTGAAGTGGCCGACGCGATTGGCCTGTCGAAAGAGTGGACGACGGCCGCATGTCTGGGGCAGATGGCGCTGGATAAGGATCAGGCAGCCACAGTGGGAGAGCTATTTGGCCTGAGTGATGAAGCGATCGCCTGGCTGCAGATCACTCCCTATAAAGGCTCGCTGCCAACGGCGGTACCAACAGACCCGCTGATCTACCGCTGGTATGAATTGGTAAATGTCTACGGTAGTACCATCAAGGAGCTGATACATGAGGAGTTTGGTGATGGCATTATGAGCGCAATCGACTTCTCTATGGATATTCAGCGGCAACCCAATCCCAATGGTGACCGGGTGAATGTTGTGCTTTCGGGTAAGTTTCTGCCCTACAAAACCTACTAATACCGGAATGCGAGATATAAAAAAACACCGGTGATCGGTGTTTTTTTTACTCTTAATCCGGTTTAACCGACGATGCCAACGCCGTGATCTACATAATGGATGCTGCCTGAAGTTCCTTTGGACAGATCGCTCAGGTAGAACATCGCTGCATCGCCAACCTCTTCGATTGTTGGTAGCTGGTGGTCAACCGCTTTGTTCTTGTTGTATTCCAGCATGGTGGCGAAATCTTTAATGCCGCCTGCTGCCCGGGTAGCTATAGTGCCCGGAGAGATACAGTTAACGCGGATGCGCTGTGGACCGAGATCTCTTGCCAGGTAGCGGGTGGCGGCTTCCAGTGCGGCTTTCGCGCAGCCCATGATATTGTAGTCGCCGGTGGTCAGTGCGCTGCCCAGGTAGGAGAAGTTGATCATCGAACCGCCATCTTTCATCAGATCTTTGGCGAAAGAAGCCATATGGATGAAGGAGTAGCAGGAGACATCCATCGCCTGGGCAAAACCTTCACGGGAGCATTCCGAGATGGGTGCATGGAGGTCTTCCAGCGGGCAGAACGCCAGTGAGTGAACCAGGCCGTCCAGTGAGCCCCAGGACTCTTCAATCGCTTTAAACAGATCAACCATCTGTTGTTCCTGAGTCACATCCAGAGGCATGATGATTGAGGCACCTACCTCTTCAGCAAGGGGACGAACAAAGCGCTCAGCCTTATCATTCAGATAGGTAATCGCAAGTTCTGCACCCTGTTCGTGCAATTTTTTTGCAACGCCGTAAGCAATGCTCTTGTCGTTGGCAATTCCGACGATTAAAACTTTTTTGCCAGCCATCAATAAGTTAGACATCTTGATTCACCCTTGTATTAAAAATCAATAAGTTAAGTTATACGAGACTGATTTCAGAATTATGAAAGGCTGTTTTTATTAGTTAAATCGGTGTCGCTTGAGTTTATTGTGCTGTGCACAATTTCTACCGTTATTATAGCGACTAAAGTTTAAATTTATAGGGTAATTTACACTCAAAATGGGTATGTACTGAGGTAGTCTGGTCAGCGAAGGTTTTTCCGGGGGTGGGGCGGCTATCAGGCCCGTGGGCCTGATGCAGGAGATGTGGTGAACTTAGTCGCCCAGGGCTGAGCCTTCCCTGCGAGGGTCGACAGCGCTGGCCCATGAGCCATCACGTTGGCGGAAAAATCCATGCAGTCCACTGTTCAGGTCTCTGATCTTAGTTTCATGTCCCAGCGCTTTGAGTGGTTCGGCAAACTGTTCCGCTGCCGTTCCGACTTCCAGTTCTGTGACCCCATTACGGTTGACCATATGGGGAGTATTAAACGCCTGCTGCAGGGATATATCTGAGCTCAGTTTCAGGTAGAGATTTTTAGCTACATAGCTGATGATCCGGCTGCCACCGGGGGAGCCGAGGGCAGCGACTAACTGGTTATTTTCATCAAACACCATCATTGGTGACATCGAACTGCGGGGCCGCTTACCTGGCTGAACCCGGTTGGCAACCGGCTTGCCATCCTGTTCAGCCACAAAGGAGAAGTCGGTCAGCTGATTGTTCAATAGGAACCCGCCGGCCATCAGGGTTGATCCGAAGGCCATCTCGATACTGCTGGTCATGGATACCGCGTTGCCCCAGCGGTCGATAATGACAAAATGGCTGGTGGAGGGCAGTTCCGGTGAACGATCATCGGCGCGGCTGATCTTACTGGGCAGCTCGCCAGGGTTTGCTTTTCCCATATCCTTAAGAGGGCTGATTAGCTGGCTGCGCTGATGCAGGTATGCGTCATCCAGCAGCTCATCAACCGGAACCTGAATAAAATCACTATCGGCCAGATAGCGGGCACGATCCGCATATGCCAGTCGGCTGGCCTGACTGAACAGATGATAGAAGTCCACTGAATCAGCTGGCAGTGGCTGTTGCTCGGCAAACTCCATCATGCGCAGAATCTGCAGCGTTGTAACGCCTCCGGAGGTCGGCGGTGGAAAGCCACACACACGGTATTGTCTGAACGGACGACAGATTGCCTGACGCGCCACAGCGCGGTAGTTCTGCAGGTCTGATAGCTGAAGCTTGCCGGGATTGTCACTGGCCTGTTTTACCGCCTCGACGATTTTTACCCCAAGCTCGCCCTGATAGAGTGCGGTTGCGCCCTGTGTTGCGATCTGACGCAGGGAGTCGGCCAGTGCCGGATTAGTCAACTGATACCCAACCGGTAAAGGTTCGCCCTCGGGGGTGAAGAAGTAATCTTTGGCCTGAGGATAACGTCCCAGGCCGGGATTGATGTTTGCCGCCAACAGCTGATGCAATCGGGGCGTCACCGTAAAGCCCGACTCGGATGTTGCAATCGCATCGTTGAACAGTGAATCCCAGGGCTGTTTACCATATTTTTTCTGGCTGAGTTCCAGCATCGCCAGGACGCCGGGAGTGCCGACAGAGCGGCCTCCCACCATGGCGTCCCACCAGTCCATGGGTGTCCCTTCAGCGGTCATAAACAGGTTTTCATCCGCTGCTGCTGGGGCTGTTTCCCGGCCATCAAAGGCGGTGAGTTGCTGTGTGCTGTTGTCCCAGTAAAGCATGAATGCGCCGCCACCGATGCCGGAGGATTGAGGTTCAACCAGGGTCAGCATCGCCTGTACCGCAACAGCAGCATCCGCTGCACTGCCGCCCTGCTGTAGCACTTTATAGCCTGCTTGCGTGGCAAGCGGGTGAGCGGTAACGACTAGTTGATGGCGGGCTGAGACTGTTTTCTGTACCAGCGTGCCGGTGGCTGATTCCGGTGCTAAATCCTCATTCACCGCAAAAAGAAGTGTCGGAAACAGGGCAAGTGTCGCCAGAATGGCAGAGAAAAAATGTATACGCATAGCAGAGTTCCTGAAGTTCAAGGACAGATTAGCCAGTGTGGGTGTAGCCGTAATTAAAGCAGATATCGCACGTAAAGGTATGCGCCAGTAATGAATTTGTTCTGTGGCTCAGCTGGTTGATAGTTAACCTTATGAAGAGTAAGAACTTGTTGCAAAATATAGAACCTCAGCGACAGTCATTCGAAGGTCACCATATCCCGAAATGGGTATCTCTTGTAGTGCCGGCTGACAGTCCCCTATCTATACTGAAATCAGTTAAAGATAGTGTTGTCCGGGCCGATAGCTTTACGACGGACAGTGAATTGGAGAAAACGCTCTTGTCTATAGCAGTGAAATCGATCTTCAGCGCGGATAGCGATCCCAAAGCGATCAGAATTGTGTTGCTGAATGACCATGAAGGCAAAGCTCTGGTGCTGCTGCCTGCCAATATGCTGTTAAACCTGGTAAGTATCTGGAAGCATTCAGGACGTCATCTGCAACCGGTCAGAGGCCGGGATGCGGTTAAATTTTTCAGTCAGGCCGCTTTGAAAGCTGAAGCGGGCCAGGAGAAACTGTTTCATCTGCCGGTATTTCTCGATCAGTCGCTTAAAGATTATGACAGTTTTAATGTTATTGAGTCCTATACAGGGCTGGCATTTGAGGCGCATAAAAAGTGGTTTACCAGTAGTCTTTCTCTGTGTGTTCTGGGGATGACTCCGCAGATGATTGAGAAACATCAGCCCGAAGGCAGTGATGAGCAGGTTATAACCCGTGCAGTTGAACGCTTTACTACGTTGCGTATTCAGCAGCGATTGGAAGATACCCTGGGGTTACCGCCCTTAGCGCCTTCAATGAAACGCCTGATCGAGTTGCGCTCAGATCCTTCTGCGGGCATCGATGATCTGGTGCCTCTGGTTCGCGGAGATGCGAGTCTGGCGGCTCAGGTGATGAGCTGGGCGGCATCGCCCTATTATGCTGCTCCTGGCGATGTTCATTCCGTTGAAGATGCGGTGATCCGGGTGCTGGGTTTTGATCTGGTTGTGAATCTTGCGCTGGGCGTGGCCATGGGTAAAACCCTGACTGTGCCCGATGATACCCCCCGTGATGGAGTGCCCTACTGGCAACAGTCAGTGTACACCGCTGCCGCTGCAGAGCTGCTTTGCAAGAAGATACCCGCCGAGATCAGACCAAAGCCGGGCCTGATATATCTGGCAGGTTTGCTGCAAAACTTTGGTTATCTGGTGTTGGCACATCTGTTTCCTCCGCACTTTTCGCTTCTGTCACGCTACATTGAGGCTAACCCTCATATGGCGCTGGAGTTTATCGAGAAGCAGGTGATGAATGTGACCCGGGAACAGATTGGCAGCTGGCTGCTGGATGACTGGGGGCTGCCTGCCGTGGTCGTTGAAGCGGTGCGCTATCATAATGACCTGAACTATGATGGTCAGGCCAGCGATGAGGCGAAGCTGATTCACTGTGTCAATCGGGCGCTGCGGCGTCATGGCTTAGCGGATGGCCCGGTGGAAGCTCTTGACGAGGCGGTTCTGAAGCAGCTGACGTTGACTGAGGCTGATATTGAGGACGCATTAGCAACCGTTTTAGATAGCCGTGGGGAGCTGGATGCTCTGGTGCATACGATCATGCACGCACAGCATGCTCACTGACAAGACTGCGACACTACTGAGCTAAATACTGTAGGGTATTTAGCTCAGCATTAAGCTTCAGGTGGCTGTTTCGCTTTCCAGCTGTTCCAGTTGTTCCAGTTTCTCCATCCACTCAGACTCAAGCGCTTCCGCTTGCTGTTGCAGTTCGCCCTGTTGTTGCAGCAGTTGTTTAAGCTGCCCCTTGTTACGCTCTTCGTAAAGGCTGCCATCCGCCAGCAGGGTTTCCAGCTGTTGCTGTTCTGTCGTTACTTTGTCCAGCTTTGCTTCCAGCGTTTCAATCACTTTGCGCAGTGGACGCAGGGCGTTACGGCGTTCGGCTTCAAGGCGTTTCTGTTCTTTTTTCTCGGCGGCACTGAGGGATCGGCTCTCTTTCGGCTCTTCAACAATCTGGTTCTGAATCCGGCGTTGCGCAGCCAGCCATTGCTGATAGTCATCCATATCCCCATCAAAGGGGGTCACCTGGCCATTAGCGACCAGCAGAAACTGATCAACCGTATTACGCAACAGGTGGCGGTCGTGGGAGACCAGAATCAGCGCGCCATCGAAATTTTGCAGCGCCAGTGTTAACGCATGCCGGACCTCAAGATCCAGGTGGTTGGTTGGCTCATCGAGCAGCAACAGGTTGGGCCGTTGCCAGGCGATCAGCGCCAGTGCTACCCGGGCTTTTTCGCCGCCGGAAAAGCGTTTTACCGGCTCCAGCGCCCGGTCACCATTGAAGTCAAAGCTGCCGAGATAGTTGCGAATCTCCTGGTCGCTGGCTTTCGGTGAGATTCGCTGAATATGCAGCGCGGGAGAGGCTTCCAGATCCAGCGCTTCAAGCTGATGCTGGGCAAAATAGCCGATCTTCAGGTGCTCACCGGCTTTATACAGGCCATTGATCAGTGGCAGGTCGCGGGTCAGGGTTTTGATCAGGGTCGATTTACCCGCACCGTTGGGTCCCAGCAGGCCGATACGGTCGCCCGGCGACAGTGTCAGGTTGGTAATATCAAGAATCGGCTGTGCGTAACCTAGCTGACATTTGTCCAGGCTCATCAGTGGGAAGGAGATCTTGTCCGACGACTGAAAGGTAAAGTTAAACGGACTATCAATATGGGCTGGCGTAATAAGCTCCATCCGTTCCAGTTCTTTCACCCGGCTTTGCGCCTGTTTGGCTTTGGTCGCCTTGGCTTTAAAGCGGCGTACAAAGCTCTCAATCTCAGCAATTCTGACCTGCTGTTTTTCAAATTGCGATTGTTGCTGCGCCAGTCGTTCTGCCCGACGTTTTTCAAAATCGCTGTAACCGCCTTTATACAAATCGGTTTTCTGGTGATACATATGCACAATATGGGTGCTGACGGCATCAAGGAAATCCCGGTCGTGGGAGATCAGTAGTAACGTGCCTTGATAGTTGCGCAGCCACTGTTCCAGCCAGATCGTTGCATCCAGATCAAGGTGGTTGGTGGGCTCATCCAGCAACAAAATATCGGACTGGCTCATCAGCGCCTGAGCCAGGTTGAGGCGGATACGCCAGCCACCTGAAAAGGTGTTAACCGGGCGTTCGGCATCGGCGGTCGAAAAACTCAGCCCGTTCAGTAGCTGATGCGCGCGGGCTTCGGCGCTGTAGCCGTCGATGGCATCCAGCTGAGCATGCAGCTCGCCGATACGGTGGTGATTATCTGAGTGCTCTGCGTCTGCCAGAGCCTGCTGCACGGAACGGAGTCGATGATCGCCATCGAGCACATAGTCAATTGCGCGCTGTTTACTGTCAGCTACCTCCTGAGCCATATGTGCAATGGTAAGATTGCCGGGTAATTGCAGGTCACCCTCATCGGGTTGAAGCTGGCCGAGAATCAATTTGAAAAGGGACGATTTACCCACGCCATTGGCACCGACAATACCGACTTTCTGGTTGGCGTGAATGGTTAACTGCGCTCTGTCTAGCAGGCGCAGGTGTCCTCGTTGTAAGCTAAGCTGGTTTAACTGAATCATGGCGGCGGATTTTATCACAGATGTCAGAAAATAATGCGTTTTGGAACTACGCGGTACAGCTCTATTCTACACCGGAAATAGCGGAACTTTGCCTGCTGTTGCAAAACCGTTATCAACTGAGTGTAAACTCTCTGTTGTTTGCTCTGTGGCTGGCCCGGCAGGGCAGAAAGCTACCTGCTAATCTGGATGATAATGCTGTCCGGCAGTGGCGGGTTAATATGCTCGAACCGCTACGACAGTTGCGCTATCAGCTGCGCAGCTCGAAACAGTCGCCGCAAGAATATGATTGCTATGCACAGTTGAAAAAAGCAGAGCTGGCCGCAGAAAGGGTAGAGTCAGGACTGTTTTATGAACTTAGAGAATGCTGCCCTGATGTCGCCCGTGCCGGTGGAGAGGCCGAGTTGATTGATCTGCAACAACTTGGCTATCTTAATCTTTGTATTGCCGCTGACTCTGATTCCGGTGTGGCAGGTAATCTGCAGGCACTTTTAAAACAATTAAATAATAAAGCAACCGGGTGCGGTGGTAATTAGCTGAACTTTTCAGTCTAATGGTTTACTAACAGCAGATAACTGACCCCCTGGGATAAAGGAATGATAATGAAGAAGACGCTGGTGGCCGTGGCCGTAGCAAGTATTGTGTTGGTAGGATGTGGCTCTGACAAAGATGAGAAAGCCGTAGCACAGGTTGAAAAAACCTATACCCTGGAAACTGATCAGCAGAAGCTGGGTTACAGCCTCGGTCTGATGTTGGGTGAGAGACTGAAAGCGGATGTTACAGAACTTGATATTGATGCGCTGAAACGTGCCGTTGAAACTGTTTATTCAGGTGCTGAGCCACTGCTTAAACCGGATGAAGTTGAAGCGACAATGATGGCCTTCCAGCAGAAAAAGATGGAAGAGAAACAGGCTGAATTCAATAAGCTGGCAGAGGATAACCTGAAGAATGGCGAAGCTTACCTGGCTGAAAATGGTAAGAAAGAGGGGGTTGTCACAACTGAGTCCGGGCTTCAGTATGAGGAGTTGACTGCCGGTGAAGGCGCCAGCCCTAAGCCTGAAGATACTGTTAAGGTTCATTATCGTGGCTCGCTGATCAGCGGCACAGATTTTGATAGTTCTTATAGCCGTGGCGAGCCAGTATCTTTCCCTCTCAATGGTGTGATTCCTGGCTGGACAGAAGGTCTGCAGCTGATGAAAGTCGGCGGTAAAGCGAAGTTGGTATTGCCTGCTGCACTGGCCTATGGTCCCGGCGGTATGGGTGAAGCGATCGGCCCGAATGAAACGCTTGTGTTTGAAGTTGAGCTGCTGGATATTAATCCGGCAGAGTAAGCACTGAATAAGCGCAGACCATAGAAAACCACCCGCTCGGGTGGTTTTTTTTGGTGCATCAGAAAAGTATGTGAGCGAAAATGTTAGTAATTATGAGTGTTTTTGACAGTTTATTTGTAATTTTATTACAACATTATTTAAATACTGTATGAAAAGGCATGTAATCGTTAGTGAGTTTGCTGATTTCTGTACAGTGGCGAAACAGTTGCTACACTAATAGACTGAAAGTTAACTATATGGATTAAAAGAATAAAGAAGTGGAATGCTCTTTGCAGAGCATAGAGTTATCAACGCTATTGAATAAATACAGCGTTGCTTTGATATTCATTAATTCGTTACAAAGAGGAAGCATCCAATGAAGAAAACCCTGATTTCTGCTGCCGTTCTGATGGTTGCAATGACAGGTACGGCTATGGCTGGTACTTTGGAAACTGTGAAGGAACGTGACGCACTTCAGTGTGGTGTAACGAGTGGTGTCCCGGGTTTCTCAGTGCCCGATGATAAAGGTAACTGGAAAGGTCTGGACGTCGATGTATGCCGCGCCGTTGCTGCCGCAGTGCTGGGCGATGCGACTAAGGTTAAGTATATCCCGCTGAATGCTAAAGAGCGTTTTACTGCGCTGGTGTCGGGTGAAGTGGATGTACTGTCCCGTGTAACCACCTGGACACAAACCCGCGATACTCAGCT